>NC_012669.1:3600000-3956394 GCF_000023105.1 Beutenbergia cavernae DSM 12333 | reverse complement strand
GTGACGGGGCGCGCCCCGCTCACGCACCAGGGCAAGTACGCGGCGCGGGCGGTCGGGACGGCGATCGCGCAGCGCGCGGCCGGGAAGCTCGACGGTGCGGTGGAGGCGTGGTCCGACGTCGCGGCGACGGCTGACGGCGTCGCCGTGCCCCAGGTCGTGTTCTCGGACCCGCAGGTGGCGTCGGTCGGGCACTCCGCCGACGCCGCGCGCGACGCCGGGCTGCAGGTGCGGACCGTCGAGCTGGAGATCGCCGTCGCCGGGTCGTCCCTCTACGCCGACGACTACGCCGGCTGGGCGCAGCTCGTGATCGACGACGCGCGGGACGTCGTCGTCGGTGCGACGTTCTGCGGTCCGGACGTCGCGGAGCTGCTGCACGCGGCGACGATCGCCGTCGTCGGCGAGGTGCCGATGTCGCGCCTGTGGCACGCGGTGCCGGCGTACCCGACGGTGTCGGAGGTGTGGCTGCGGCTGCTCGAGGCGGACCGCTTCCGGTGACGGCGACTCCGGGCGCCCACGGCGTCGCCGGCGTCCGTCGTGGGGCCGAGTGAGGGTAGGCTTACCGAATATGCCGAACAACAAAGGGCGCGTGACCCGCCTCGAGGTCGTCGAGAAGCAGTGGCTCACGCCGCACCTGGTTCGGCTCGTGTTCGCGGGCCCGGGCGGCGCGCCGCTCGCCGACTTCCCGATGCCGGAGTTCACCGACACGTACGTGAAGCTCGCGTTCCCGCGGCCAGGCGCCGACTACGCCGAGCCGTACGACCTCGAGGAGGTCAGGGCCACCCGGCCGCCGGAGCAGTGGCCGGTGCTCCGCGCGTACACGATCCGGTGGTTCGACGACGACGCCGGTCGCCTCGCCATCGACCTCGTCGTGCACGGCGACGAGGGGATCGCCGGGCCGTGGGCGGCGGGCGCCGAGGTGGGCGACCCGGTGCAGGCGCTCGGCCCGGGCGGCGCGTACGCCCCGGACCCGGAGGCCGACGCCCACCTGCTGGTCGGCGACGAGGCGGCGCTTCCCGCCATCGCCGCGGCGCTCGATCGACTGCCGGTCGGCGCCCGGGCGGACGTCTTCGTCGAGGTGGCCGACGGCGCTGAGGAGCTGACGCTCACGACCTCGGCCGACGTCCGGCTGCGGTGGGTCCACCGGGCGTGCTCGGCGCTGCCGCCCGGGGAGGAGCTCGCCGCCACGGTCCGGGCCGCGGACCTCCCGGACGGCGACGTCCACGCGTTCGTGCACGGCGATGCCGGATTCGTGCGTGAGCTGCGCTCGTACCTGAGGTTCGACCGGGGCATGCCGCGAGAGCGGCTCTCCATCTCGGGCTACTGGCGTCGCGGGAGCAGCGACGAGGAGTGGCGCGCGCGCAAGCGTGACTGGAACGCCGCCGTCGAGGCGGAGGAGACGCAGCGCACCTCCGCCTGACGCTGCCTCAGCCCGCCCGGCCGTTCAGCTCGCGCGCGAGCTTGAGGAGCGCGAGGTGGTCCAGCTCGCCGTCGCCGCGGGCGAGGAGCGCGGCCATGAGCTGGGACACCACCGCCGTGACGGGCAGCGCGATCCCCTCGCGGCGAGCGGCCGCGGCGACGATGCCGAGGTCCTTGTCGTGCAGCGCCGCGCGGAACCCTGGTCGGTACGTGCCGGCGAGGATCGCGGCCCGCTTCCGCTCGAGCACCGTGGACCCGGCGAGCCCGCCGCCGATGGCCGTGAGTGCGGCGCCGACGTCGATCCCCGACGACTCGAGGAGCACCACCGCCTCGGCGAGGGCGGCGATGTTCGTGGCGACGATGAGCTGGTTGGCGGCCTTCGTGAGCTGCCCCGAACCAGGGGGTCCGACGTGCGTGATCGCGGAGCCCATCGCCTCCAGGAGCGGGCGGACGCGCTCGATCACGTCCGGCTCGCCGCCCACCATGATGCTGAGCGAACCCTCGACGGCGGCCTGCTCGCCGCCGCTCACCGGAGCGTCGAGCGCCGAGCCGCCGGCGGCACCCACGGCGTCGTGCACGGCGATCGCGGTCTCGGCGGTGACGGTGCTCATGTCGACGACGATCTGCTGCGGTGACACCGACCGGGCGAGGCCCCGCTCGCCGAGGTAGACGGCGGCGACGTCGGGCGAGTCGGGGAGCATCGAGATGAGCACGTCGCTCTCGAGGCAGTCGTCAGCGGCCGTCGCCACGGCGGCGCCGGCCGCGGCGATCCGCTCGCGCGACGCCGCTGATCTCGCGAACCCGCGGACCGAGTGCCCGGCCGAGACGAGGTTGGCGATCATGGGCGCGCCCATGACGCCCGCTCCGATGAACCCGATGTTCGTCATGCTGTAGCTCCTTCGCGTGGGGACGGCGTCCCGTAGGATGAGACTGTTATGGTCAGTCAGGTACGGTTGTCAGACAACAAAGGGGTCCTCATGGAGGTACAGCAGGTCCGCGGCGTCTCCCTCGTCGATGCGGCGTACGCCGCGCTCCGCGCGGAGATCCTGGCGGCCCGAATCCCCCCGGGCGAGCCGCTGACGGAACAGGGCCTCGCGACGCGGTTCGACATCGCCCGCCCCACCGCCAAGGCCGCCGTCGAGCGCCTGGTCACGGAAGGGCTGCTCGTCCGGACGATGCACCGCAGTGCCCACGTGCCCGTGCTCAACGCCGCGGACATCCAGGACGTCTTCGCATTGCGGGAGCTCCTGGAGCGCGTCGCCGTCGTCGCCCTGGCGTCCGGCAAGTCCGTCCCGACGGACGCCGAGCGTGCGCTTGCGGAGATGGAGGCGGCTGACGCCACCGGCGACGTCGCGCGCCTCGTGGAGGCCGACGTCGCCTTCCACCGGGCGCTCGTCTCGGCCTCGGGCAGCCTGCGGCGCGATCGCGCCCACCAGCAGGTCATGGGCGAGGCACAGCTCGCGATCATCCAGGACCAGGTGCTGCTCCTGGAGCAGGCGGTGGGCGTAGCCGCCGAGCACCGCGCGATCCTCACGGCGATCGCGGGCGGCGACGCGGAGGCGGCCGAGCGCCTCGTGGCCGAGCACCTCGGTTCGGTGTCGCGCCGGGTCAGCAACGGCGCCGCGACTGACTGACTGCGGCGTCACAGCGTCGTCCGCCAGCCGAGCGTCGACTCGGTCGTCGTCGTCGGCGCGTACTCGGCGGCCACGGGTCCGGCGTAGCCGGCGTCGCGGAGCGACCTGAGCGCCGCCGCGATCGGCAGCGCGCCGGATCCGGGCTCGCCGCGACCGGGTGCGTCGGCGATCTGGACGTGCCCGATGCGCGCTCCGTGCCGGACGGCGGCAGCAACGATGTCGACGTCGTTCATGCCGAGGTGGAACGTGTCGAAGAGCGGGGCGACGTTCAGTGCCGACCGCTCCCGCAGCGGGCCGTCGATGACGGCGAGCACATCCTCGAGCGTGTGCAGCGGGTAGGAGCCGTTCAGCTCGGCCGCGAGCGGTTCGAGCAGCACGACGGCGCCCGTCGGATGCAGCGTCGCCGCGGCCTCGGCGACGGCGTCGGCGGCCGCGGCGTGCTGCGTGGGGGGGTCGAGCTCCGGGGCGAGCTTGCCGTAGAGCAGGTTGAACCGCCGGCAGCCGGTGCGTTCCGCGACCGCGCCGACGACGTCGACGTTGGCGCGCAGGTCCGCCGCACGAGCCGGGTCGCACGCCACGCCGCGCTCCCCGGCGGGCATGTCCCCGGCGAAGAAGTTCATCGCCACGAGCGCCGTCCCGGCGTCCTCGATCGCGAGGAGGAGGTCCGCGAGATCGCTGGCCGCCGGGACGGGGCTCTCGAACGGCCACCACATCTCGATCGCGTCGAACCCCGCTCGGGCCGCGCGAGCGGGGCGGTCGAGCAGCGGAACCTCGGTGAAGAGCAGCGACACGTTGGCTGCCAGTAGGGGGTCGGGCATCGAAGCCTCCTGATGTCAGGTGATGTGAACTGTAGGGCTCGTACACTTGACAGACAATCGTACAGTGTGGACGATTGTCTACACCGCCGGCAGACATCGCCATCGACGTCACCGGTCGGCGGGCGGCCGGCTCAGGCGGGCCGCATGGTCCGAAGCGTCACGGGCGACGCGGAAGGGATGTGCAGGATGTCCTCAGGGTTGGGACGACGCGACCTCCTCGGATGGGGTCTCGCCGGAGCAGGCGTGCTCGGAGCCATGTCCCTCGCGGGTTGCGGGTCGGGCGGGAGCGGGGGTGGTTCGAGCGGTTCCGGGGGCTCGGCGGCGCTCCGCTTCATGTTCTGGGGCTCGGGTGACCGCGTCGAGCGCTTCCAGGGTGCGATCGACCTGTTCCACGAACGGCACCCGGACATCCGGGTGAGCCCCGAGTACGCCGACATCGACGCGATCAAGACGAAGCTCAGCGTCGCGATGTCCGGCGGTGACCTCCCGGACGTGTTCTGGGTGCACGGCGACCTCTTCGCTCCGATGGTCGCCGAGGGCAAGCTCATGGAGCTCGGTCCGCTCTTCGGCGACGGGATCGACGCGTCCGGCTTCACCGACAGCACGCTGGCGGCCGGTGGCCAGGTGGACGGCGCGCAGTGGGCCATCTCGCACGGGCTGCAGTCCGTGGGCGTCTTCGCGGACCTCACGGTGCTGGAGCCCCTCGGCATCGTGCCGCCCAGCTATCCGGAGGCGTGGACCTGGGACGAGTACGAGGAGATCTCGCTGCAGGTGCACGACGCTCTCGGTCCCGACTTCTGGGGCACCGACGAGCCCACGTACGCGGGGGCCGGCAACTACTTCCGGGCATGGGCGCGCCAGCGCGGCGAGCAGCTCTGGACCGACGACGGCGACATCGGCTTCACGGAGGCCACGTTCCGGGAGTGGGCGGAGTACTGGACGCGGATGCGTGACGCCGGCGCCGCCGTCCCGGTCGCTCTCGCGCTCGAGCAGAACCCGTTCTTCGAGGGCGCGCCGATGATCCGTGGGATGGCCGCGTTCCACATGCGCAACTCGAACCAGATGGCGGAGCTCTCGACGCTCACCGACCACGAGCTCACGCTCATGCCATCACCCGGCAACGGGGGTGAGGGCAACCGCTACATCGGCCTCGACCCGAACACCATGGCCATCTCGGCGGACACGCGGAACCCGGAGGCCGCGATCCTGTTCACCGACTTCATGCTCAACGACCCCGAGCGTGCCGAGATCATCGGGACGACCATCGGAGCGCCGCCGACCTCGGCGATCCGCGAGCACATCAAGCCCACCATCAGCGAGCCGGAGGCGATCTTCCTCGACTACATCGAGTTCGAGGCGACCGCGGAGCTCGACCCCGTTCCGGCGACCCCGACCACGGGTGCCGCCTTCGGTTCCGGGATGACCCGCACGATGGAGGAGCTCGCCTACGGGCAGCTCACCGTCGACGACGCGACCGCTCGCGTGTTCGGCGAGCTCCGGGACGCGCTCGGCGCGGGCTGACACACCGGCGTCGCACCGTCCGCACCACCCCTCAGACCCGCACCACCCGACACCACCGACGAAGGAGTCCTGTTCGATGCCTCTGGACGAGATCGCTGCCAGCCTCTACGCCTGGGACCTCGCCGACGAGGGGGTGGACCACTGCCTCGACGTGCTCGCGAGCCGATCGCGGGTGAACTCGGCCTACCTCGTGGGTCTCATGCACGAGGAGAAGCGCCCTCTGCATGCCCGGTTCTACCCGCACAACCCGGTCCGTCGGATGTACATGCCGGAGGACAGCCGTGCGTACTGGAAGCCCGATCCCGCGCAGTACCCGGGCGAGATCAAGCCGCTGACCAGCGACCGGGACTTCCTCAAGGGGACCGACTGGCTGCAGGTCCTCATCGACGGCGCCCGCGCTCGCGGGATGCGGACCGGATGCGAGATCTCGCACACCATCCTGGATGCTGCGGTGGCCCGGGCGGAGTTCCCGCACGTGCTCCAACGGGACGTGTTCGGGGAGATCCTCGGCGTCTGGGGAGGCCGGACCGGCGGACGGGGACTTCCGTGCCTCAACCACCCGGAGGTGCAGACCTACCTCGTCGGCCTGTTCCGCGACCTCGTCCTCAACTACGACGTCGACTACGTCCAGACCTGTCTGATCCTGTTCGGGCCGGGCACGTCGGACGCGGGGACCCTCGGCCCGGTGGACGAGTCCTGGGTCGGGTGGCTCAACGTCGCGACGGGCGGGTGCTTCTGCTCCGCCTGCAAGGCGCAGGCAGAGTCGGAGGGCCTGGACTGGGGTGCCATCACCGACGAGGTGCGCCACCTCGCGAGCATGGCCCGGATGGACGGGCTCGCCGCCCAGCACGAGCGTCAGCTGCTGGACGAGGCGAACGTCGCGCAGTCGACGCTCCTGCTGGAGAACGACGCGTTCGTCGCCTGGCTGCAGTTCCGGAAGCGCTCGGTCAACCGGGTGTTCGGGATGGTCCGGGAGGCGACGCGCGCAGCGGGCCGGGACGTCGAGTTCCGTTACAACACGTACATGGCCAACCCGGAGAAGGCGGGCCTCGACTTCCGCTCGGCGTTCGCGCACGTCGACTCGGTGCGGGAGTCCGACTACTCCGACCAGCGGGGCACCCTCGAAGGCGTCGGCTGGAAGCGGTCGAAGCTCATGAAGGTGCGTCGCTCCCTCCGCGAGGA
Source organism: Beutenbergia cavernae DSM 12333 (assembly GCF_000023105.1). Classification (NCBI taxonomy): domain Bacteria; kingdom Bacillati; phylum Actinomycetota; class Actinomycetes; order Micrococcales; family Beutenbergiaceae; genus Beutenbergia; species Beutenbergia cavernae. The sequence goes on along the minus strand of NC_012669.1, from coordinate 3,949,823 downwards.
CCAGAAGCTCATCGCCGCTCTCGGCGTCCGTCCCAACGCCACACCGGAGACCCTCCGGCTGAGCGTGAAGGCGGCCGTCGAGGCGGGGGCCGACGGTCTGTCGCTCGGGCACTACGACGGCGCCACGATGGAGCGGCTCGACGCCGTGGCCGACGGGGTCCGTGAGTGGGAGGGCACGGCGGAGTTCTGGCAGCCGCTCGACGCGGACAGCCCGGCCGTCGGCGTCTAGTCATGGTCGCCCTCGGCAACCCGGCTCAGGCTCTCGACCGTCGGTCGAGAGCCGGAGCCCGGGCCCCCCGACGCCGTGGCGGCGCGGTCGCCTACGTGTTCCTCATCCCGTGGCTCATCGGCGTCATCGGGATCACGCTCGGGCCGATGCTGGCCTCGCTGTACCTGTCGTTCACCGACTACCGGCTCGGCTCGACGCCGTCCTGGGTCGGCGCGGCGAACTACGTGCGCCTGTTCACGCAGGACGACCGGTTCATCGCCTCAGCCGGCGTCACGGCCAGGTACGTCCTGGTGTCGGTGCCGCTCCAGCTCGTGTTCGCGCTCGCGATCGCCGTGCTCCTCGACCGGGGCGTGCGGGGGCTCGCCATCTACCGATCGATCTACTACCTGCCGTCGCTGCTCGGATCGAGCGTCGCCGTCGCCGTGCTCTGGCGTCAGATCTTCTCCAGCCAGGGACTCGTGGTGCAGGTCGCCGACTGGTTCGGGATCACGATGGGTGGCTGGATCGCCGATCCGGCGCACGCGCTGGACACGCTCATCGTGCTGAACGTGTGGACGTTCGGGTCGCCGATGGTCATCTTCCTGGCCGGCCTGCGCCAGATCCCGAACGACCTCGTCGAGGCCGCCCGGGTCGACGGCGCGGGTGCCCTCCGGCGCTTCTGGTCGGTGATCCTGCCGCTGCTGTCGCCCGTCGTGTTCTTCAACCTCGTCCTGCAGCTGATCGGCGCGTTCCAGGCGTTCACGCCGGCGTACATCATCAGCTCCGGGACGGGCGGACCGGCCGACTCGACCCTCTTCTACTCGTTGTACCTGTTCCAGTCGGGATTCCAGGCCTTCAACATGGGCTACGCCAGTGCCATGGCCTGGATCCTCTTCATCGTGATCGGCGCCTTCACCGCCGTGAACTTCATCGCCTCGAAGTACTGGGTGCACTATGAGACGTGAGCAATCCTCGACCGTGATGACCTGGGCGACGAGCCAGGGGTGGAAACACTTGCTGCTCCTCGGCTTCGGCTTCGTGATGATCTATCCGCTGATCTGGATGTTCGTGAAGTCCCTCACTCCGAGTGCGACGCTCGACGCGGCCCTCTCCTTCGACGGTCTCACGTTCGAGAACTACATCGAGGGCTGGACGTCCCTGACGGTGCCGTTCGGCCGGTTCATGGCGAACTCGATGCTCGTGGCCGTTCTGTGCATCGTGGGCAATCTCGCGTCCTGCACGCTCGCGGCGTATGCGTTCGCCCGCCTGCAGTTCCGGCTCCGAGGGCCGCTCTTCGGGCTCATGCTGGCGACGATCATGCTCCCGTTCCACGTCACGATCGTCCCGCAGTACATCCTGTTCCACACGCTCGGCTGGATCAACACGTACGTTCCGCTCGTGCTGCCGAAGTTTCTGGCCGTCGAGTCGTTCTTCGTGTTCCTCATGGTGCAGTTCATCCGCGGGATACCGCGTACGCTCGACGACGCCGCGGCTCTGGACGGGTGCGGTCCGTTCCGGACGTTCTTCCGCGTCATCCTTCCGTTGTGCATCCCGGCCATCGGCGTGACGACGGTGTTCACGTTCATCTGGACGTGGAACGACTTCTTCACGCCCCTGCTGTACCTCAGCAAGCCGGATCTCTACACGGTGCCCGTCGGCCTCAGCACGTTCCAGGACTCGACCGGGCTGAGCAACTATGGCGCGTTGTTCGCGATGTCGATCCTGTCGCTCGTGCCGGTCTTCATCGTGTTCCTGTTCGCCCAGCGGGCGTTGACCCGCGGCATCGCCACCACCGGCATCAAGTAGCGCGTCCCTGGCGCGCGGAGAGGTCGTCCATGTCCCGCATCACGTCCGTCGAGGTCGTGGAGTACGAGCACCACGTCCCCATCGGGTTCGACGCCGCCGGGCGCAGGCTCGCGGTGCCGACGACGCGCACGCAGCGCAGGTTCGTCGTGAGCATCACCGACTCCTCCGGTGCCGTCGGGTCGTACGCCCCGTTGTGGTCGGCGCCCCCGTTCGGGGTCACGGTCACGAAGGCGCTCGCGCGTTCGCTCGTCGGGATGTCCAGCGACGACCGGGAGCTCGTGTGGGACCGGGCGAACGAGTCTTTCGCCAAGACGGACCGCATCGGTGCCGGCGCGATCGACATCGCGCTCTGGGACCTTGCCGGCCGCCGGGCCGGCATGTCCGTGAGCGCGATGCTCGGGCGGTACCGGACGAGGCTGCCCGCCTACGCGTCGACCCTCTCGGGCGGCGGTGGACTGGGGACGCTGAGCTCACCCGAGACGTACGCGGAGTTCGCGCGGGAGTGCCGCGAGCTCGGCTTCCCGGGGTTCAAGCTGCACGGCCCGGTGAACGCCGGCCTGCGGGAGGAGATCGCCGCGCTACGGGCGAGCGCGGACGGGGCGGCGGGGGAGATGCACGTCATGACGGACCCCGGGAACGGGCTGCCGACGCTCGCCCAGGCGCTCGAGCTGGGGCGTGCCTGCGACGACGTGGGTGCGTTCTGGCTCGAGGATCCCATGCGCGCCGACGCCCCGTTCGCGCACCGCATCCTCCGGGAGCGGATCCGCACGCCGGTGCTCATCACGGAGTTCGTCCGTGGGCTGGACCAGCGGATGGCGGTGGCGCTCGGCGGAGGATCTGACTTCCTGCGCGCGGACCCCGAGCTGGACATGGGCATCACGGGCGTGATGAAGACGGCGCACGCGGCGGAATCGATCGGGCTGGACCTGGAGGTCCACGCCTCGGGTCCCGCCCAACGGCACTGCATGGCGGCGATCCGCAACACGAACTACTACGAGCTGGGTCTGCTCGATCCCACGAGCGGGAACCCGCTCCACCCGCCGGTGTACGCCGGCGACTACGTGGAGGACGCGTCAGCCGTGGGGGAGGACGGCTGCGTCGCCGTCCCGGAAGGCCCGGGCCTGGGCATCGAGTACGACTGGGCGTATCTCCGCGCCCACCAGGTGGACCGCGTGCTCGTCGACTGAGCCCCCGGAGACCGAGCCCACGGGCGCAGCCTCAGGGCTCCACGGCGTCCAGGATCCGCCGGGAGACCGCGGTGAGCGCCTCGCGCTGGTCAGGTTCGACGGAGTCGAAGAAGCTCTGGCGCAGGAACTCGACGTGTCCGCGGAGGGCGCGCAGCAGGACGAGCCGGCCCTCGCGCGTGAGGAGCACCCACGTCCCGCGTCCGTCCTCGTCGCAGCTGGCCAGCTCGAGCAGGCCGCGTCCGGACATGCGCTTCACGAGGTGCGACACGCGGCTGCGCTCCCAGTCGATGCGCGCGGCGAGCTCCGAGATCCGCAGGCGGTGCTCGGCGGCGTCCCACAGAGAGCTGAGGATCTCGAACTCGGATGCGGAGATCCCGGAGCGGGACTGCAGGTCGACGTCGATCGCGCGCTGCAGCCGGGTGGCCGCGGTGATGTACGTCGTCCAGGTCTCGCGCTCGGAGTCGCTGAGCACGGGTCGTCTCGCCATCCGGAAAGTGTACGCGAGAGCGTGACGTGTCACGTTGATGAGGTACGGTGACGCATCACCTACATAGGTGACACGTCACGAAAGAGAGCGGGACTCATGGTCCACATCGGCATCATCATCGGCAGCACGCGGCCCGGACGGCGCGGCGCGGACGTCGCGCACTGGGTGCTCGACCAGGCGTCGAAGCGGCACGACGCGACGTTCGAGATCATCGATCTCGTCGACCACCCCCTGCCGCACCTGGACGAGGCGATGCCGCCCCGGCTCGTCCAGTACGAGCGCGAGCACACGCGTCAGTGGTCGGCGCACATCAGCCGGTTCGACGGCTTCGTCATCGTCACGCCCGAGTACAACCACGCGCCTCCGGCCGTGCTCAAGAACGCCCTCGACTTCCTGTTCCACGAGTGGGCCAACAAGGCGGTCGGGTTCGTCGGGTACGGCGCCGTCGGCGGGGCGCGGGCCGTCGAGCAGCTCCGCCTGGTGGCCGGCGAGCTGCAGCTCGCCGACGTCCAGGCCCAGGTGGCGCTGTCGCTCTATACCGACTTCGAGGCGTTCGCGACGCTGACGCCGCAGCCGGCCCAGGAGGCGGCCGTCGAGACGCTGCTCGACCAGGTCGTGGCGTGGAGCGAGGCGCTCGCGCCCCTGCGCGAGGCTGCGCGCGAGCCCGTCGCGGCGGGCGCCTCCCGCTAAGGCCCGGCCGCCCGCTCGGGCCCGGCCGCCCGGTCAGGCCCGGCCGCTCGGCGCGTCAGGCGCGCCGCGTGCGAAGGTCGCACACGAGGCGAGCGACGTCGTCGTCGACCCGGCGGGGATCGCCGGCGGTGTCGACGACGACGCGCTCGTGGGTCCATGCGTCGACCTGACGCGAGGCCACGTCGTCCCACGTCGGCTCGGGGAAACCCGGGATGTCGCGCCGCCGTGCCTCGAGGCGCGATCGGTGCGTCGCGGCGTCGGAGCACACGACCTCGACGAAGATCAGGGGCACGCCGGTGCGCGCGGCGAGCCCGCGCCACTGCGCGCGCGCCGGTTCGACGGCGTTGACGGCGTCGACGACGACACCCGCCCCGCCCCGCAGAGCCTGTTCGGCGACGGTCTCGGCGACGACGTAGGCCGCGTACCCGGTGGGGACGTCGGGCCGGTCTGGACCGCCGACCCCGGCGTGCCACATCGCCGCCTCGATCGGGTCGACGCTGACGACGACGGCGGCCGTCGCCTCGGCGATCCGCGCCGCGACGTACGACTTCCCGGCGCCGGGCAGGCCTGCCATCGCGATGAGCACGCCGCGACCCTAGTCCCGGTCCCGGTCCCGGTCCCGGTCCCGGTCCCGGTCCCGGGGTCGGTCACGCCGCGCGCGCCGTCCACCATCTCGCCAGCGAAACGGGCGCGACGCCGTCGTCGAGTCGTGGTTGCCTCATCGCTCGAGCACGAGTACTCTGAGTCGAGTAATCGTCCCCGAGTGATTGAGTGAGGGAGGACCCATGGCACGGCGACCGATCTCCAACCCTCTGGCGCTGGCCGTGCTCTCGTGCCTGTACGAGCGGCCCATGTACCCCTACGAGATCACCACCACGCTGCGTGAGCGAGGCAAGGACGACTCGATCCGCCTCAACTTCGGGTCGCTGTACTCCGTCATCAAGTCACTGCAGAAGCACGGCCTCATCACCGAGGCTCGCGCGGAGCGGGAGGGAAACCGTCCCGAGCGCGTCGTGTACGAGATCACCCAGCAGGGCCGCTCGGAGGCGATCTCGTGGCTGCGCGAGATCCTCGCCGTCCCCACGCGTGAGTACCCGGACGTCGAGGCCGGCCTCTCCCTCGTGCCGATGCTCTCCCCGGACGAGGTCGCGGCGCTCCTGCGCTCTCGGGTCGCTGCGCTCGATGCGGATCTCGACACCCGGCGGGCGGCGCTCGCGGAGACCGCTGCGATCGGACTGCCGGAGGTGTTCACGATCGAGTCCGACTACCGGGTGGCCATGATCCAGGCGGAGCGCGACTGGGTGCACGCACTGGTCGAGCGCCTGGGTCGCGGCGACGTCGAAGGCCAGGACGGCTGGCGCGAGATGCACCGCCTGCGAACCTCGGGCGCCACCGCCGAGGAGATCGGCACGGCGATCGCGAACGTCCTCCCCGAGGCGCTGCGCCCCCGTTCCGGCGCCGGAGGAGGTGACCCGACCGCCTGACGACGGACGCCGTCGTCGCCCCCGTCGCCCCCGTCGAAAACGAAGAACGACGGCCCGGATGCTCGAACATCCGGGCCGCCCAACCCGAGTAGTTCCGCGAGGAACCCTGTTGCCACAGTCCGGGTCGCCGACATGCTAACGCGCTGCCCGCAGGGTCCTTCCGGAGCGTCACCACCGAAGGAGACCTCTGTGTCAACCACCATGCCCGCGATCGAAGCGCGGGGCCTCGTCAAGACGTACGCCGCCCGCGGCCGGCCGCCGGTCAGGGCGCTCGACGGCGTCAGCTTCGCCGCTCCGTCCGGCGCCGTCTTCGGGCTCCTCGGCCCCAACGGTGCCGGAAAGTCCACCACGTTGAAGATCCTCACGACGCTCGCCCGCCCGGACGCGGGCGAGGCGCACGTGGCGGGGGTCGACGTCGCCGCTCACCCCGAGCAGGTGCGACGCCGGATCGGGTACGTCGCGCAGAAAGCAGTCACCGACCCGATGGACACCGGGCGCGAGAACCTCGTGCTCGCCGGACGTCTCGCCGGGCTGCGCCCGCGGGCAGCGCGTGACCGAGCCGCCGAGCTGCTCGAGCGTTTCGAGCTCACCGAGGCGGCCGACCGTCTCGTCCGCACGTACTCCGGCGGCATGGCGCGCAAGCTGGACGTCGCCGTCGGCCTCGTCCACACCCCCGAGGTGCTGTTCCTCGACGAGCCGACCACCGGCCTGGACCCGCAGGCGCGGGCCGAGATGTGGGCGGAGATCGAGCGGATGACCCGCGCCGAGCACATGACGGTGCTGCTCACCACGCACTACCTCGACGAGGCGGACCGGCTCGCCGGCAGCCTCGCGATCGTGGACCGCGGGCGCGTGGTGGCGGCCGGGTCGCCGTCGGAGCTCAAGGACTCGCTGCGCGGCGACGCCGTCGTCGTGGAGGTGCTCGACGACGGCGCCGCGTCCCGGGCGGCGGAGGTCGCCGCACGCCTCGCGAACCTGAGCGAGATCACCTCTGAGGGGCGGACCGTGCGGGCGCGCACGTCCGCGTCGTCGGCGGTGGTGCTGCCGGAGCTGCTGGTGGCGCTCGACGCCGCCGGGGTGCGCGTGGCCTCGGCCACGCTGGCCCGGCCGAGCCTCGACGACGTCTACCTCAGCCTCACCGGGCGGGCGTTCGAGATCGCGGACTCGTCCGCGGCGCTCGAGGGGGTGGCGGCATGAGCACCGCCCTCACGCACACCGGACTGCTCACCGCCCGCGCGCTGCGAGCTGTCTGGCGCATGCCGATGTTCATGGTGATGAACCTCGTGCAGCCGATGTTCTGGCTGCTGCTGTTCGGCTCGCTGTTCAAGTCCGTCATCGAGATCCCCGGGTTCGGTACCGGTGGGACCTACCTCGAGTTCATCACGCCGGGGATCGTCATGATGACGGCGATGTTCGGCGCCGCGTGGGCCGGGACGACGTTCGTGCAGGACATGGAGCGGGGTGTGATGGACCGCTTCCTGACGTCGCCGACGTCGCGGGGCGGCCTCATGGTGGCGTCGATGGCGTGCCAGGCGATCATCGCCGTCGCGCAGGCCCTCGTGGTCCTCGTCGTCGCGTGGCTGTGCGGCGCGCGGTTCGACGGCGGGATCGGCGGCATCGCGGTGCTGCTGCTCGGCGTCGTCCTGCTGACCGCGACGTTCTCGGCCCTGTCCAACGCGTTCGCGCTGCTCACGGGGCAGCAGGAGGCGCTGATCGGGCTGTCGCAGCTCATCACCCTGCCGCTCATGTTCCTCAGCTCCGCGATCATGGACCCGCGGCTCTCCCCGTCCTGGGTGGAGACCGTGGCCAGGTTCAACCCGTTCGACTGGGCCGTGCGGGTCGGCCGGGGCGCGCTGGAGGGGACGGCGTCCGCAGGGGAGGTCTGGGGTCACGTGGGGCTGCTCGCCGGGGCGACGGTCGTCATGGCGTGGGTCGCCACGCAGGCGTTCCGGACGCGCCAGCGGTCCGCGTAGGTCCTCCTCCTACGGGCGGCCGGGAATCGGCACCGTGCCGCATGTTCGCTGATCGGGGTTACTTCGGGAGTCATACGCTCCCGAAGTAACCCCGATCAGCGTTCGAGGCAGTCCTCCCCGATCCACCCGACCCGCAAAGCAGCCGTCAGGCGTCGCGGGCGAGGGCGAACGTCGCCGAGGCGACGACGGCGAACGTCGCGCCCCACCAGGGCAGCCCAGCGGCGGCGGCCGTCGCGCCCGCGGCCACGAAGAGGGCGATCTCCGCGGCGAGACGAGGCGGGCGGCGGAGCCGGCGTCGCGACGTCCGCGCCATCCACTGCGACCAGATCAGGATCGCGACGCCGGGGAGGGCCACGGCGAGCACGACGGAGAGGAGCGTGGTCGGCCCCAGGCGCCAGCCGGCCACCGAGAGCAGGGCGAGCATCGCCATCTCGCACACGAACGCGAGGACGTCGATCGGGGTGACGTCCACAGGAGCGTCGGGCCGTGGCACGGGGGGAGCGTACGCCGGGCCGCCGAGTGCGTGATCCCTCGCGCGACGCTCCGAGCCCGGGCGGGACGGTTCATGCACTCGCCGGGGCTCGGCGTCCGTGCGGTGGAGCCCGCCGAGGACGGCGGCGCGCCGGCAGGCGGATAGCCTAGAGCCGCGCACGCATGCCGCCGTCAGCGACCGGCCGAACACCGAGGACCACATTGAGCGCCACGCCCACGCACGCCGTCACGCCGGACACCGTCGCCCACGCCGCCGCCACCCCTGACGTGGAGCTGCCGTACCGCGAGCTCGGGCTCAAGGACGACGAGTACGCGCGCGTCCGTGAGCTGCTCGGCCGCCGCCCCACGGCCGCCGAGCTCGCCATGTACTCGGTGATGTGGTCGGAGCACTGCTCGTACAAGAGCAGCAAGAAGCACCTGCGCCAGTTCGGCGACAAGACGACCGACGCGATGCGCGAGCACCTGCTCGTCGGCATCGGCGAGAACGCCGGCGTCGTCGACATCGGCGACGGCTGGGCCGTGACGTTCAAGGTCGAGAGCCACAACCACCCGAGCTATGTCGAGCCGTACCAGGGCGCCGCGACGGGAGTCGGCGGCATCGTGCGCGACATCATCTCGATGGGCGCGCGGCCGGTCGCCGTCATGGACCAGCTGCGCTTCGGCGCCGTCGACCACCCGGACACGGCACGCGTGGTGCACGGCGTCGTCGGCGGCATCGGCGGCTACGGCAACAGCCTCGGCCTGCCGAACATCGGCGGCGAGACCGAGTTCGACGCGTCCTACCAGGGCAACCCGCTCGTCAACGCGCTGTGCCTCGGCGTGCTCCGGCACGAGGACATCCACCTGGCGAACGCGTCGGGCATCGGCAACAAGGTCGTGCTGTTCGGCGCCCGCACCGGGGGCGACGGGATCGGCGGTGCCTCGATCCTCGCCTCGGAGACGTTCGACGACGCCAAGCCGTCGAAGCGCCCGAGCGTGCAGGTCGGCGACCCGTTCATGGAGAAGGTGCTCATCGAGTGCTGCCTCGAGCTGTTCGCGGCGGGCCTGGTCGAGGGCATCCAGGACCTCGGTGCCGCCGGCATCTCCTGCGCCACGAGCGAGCTCGCGAGCAACGGCGACGGCGGCATGCACGTCGATCTCGAGACCGTGCTGCTGCGCGACCCGACCCTGACGGCCGGCGAGATCCTCATGTCGGAGTCGCAGGAGCGGATGATGGCCGTGGTCCGGCCGGAGAAGCTCGAGGCGTTCCTCGCGATCACCGGGAAGTGGGACGTCGAGACGGCCGTCATCGGCGAGGTCACCGGGACCGGTCGCCTCACGATCGACCACCACGGCGAGCGGATCGTCGACGTCGACCCGCGCACCGTCGCGCACGAGGGTCCGGTCTACGACCGCCCGTACGCGCGGCCGGCCTGGCAGGACACGCTGGTGGCCGACGACGCCGCCCGGCTCGCCCGTCCGACGTCGCCCGAGGAGATCCGCGCCCAGGTGCTGACGCTCGTCGCCAGCGAGAACCTCGCCTCGGCCGCGTGGGTGACCGACCAGTACGACCGCTTCGTGCAGGGCAACACGGCGCTCGCGATGCCCGACGACGCCGGCGTCGTCCGCGTCGACGAGACCACCGGACTCGGCGTCGCGATCAGCACCGACGCGAACGGCCGATTCGCGAAGCTCGACCCGTACTCGGGCGCGCAGCACGCGCTCGCGGAGGCGTACCGCAACGTCGCCACGGTCGGCGCCCGCCCCCTTGCCGTGACGGACTGCCTCAACTTCGGCAGCCCCGAGGACCCGGACTCGATGTGGCAGCTCGTCGAGGCGATCACCGGCCTCGCCGACGCGTGCGCGGAGCTCGGCGTCCCCGTGACCGGCGGCAACGTGTCCCTGTACAACGGCACGGGCGAGCCCGGCCGCATCGACTCCTCGATCAACCCGACGCCCGTCGTCGGCGTGCTCGGCGTGCTCGACGACGTCGCGCGCGCCACGCCGTCCGGCTGGCGGGAGGCGGGGCTCGAGATCCACCTGCTCGGCGTGACCCACGAGGAGCTGTCGGGGTCCGAGTGGGCGCGCGTCGTCCACGACCACCTCGGCGGCCGCCCGCCGCGCGTCGACCTCGACGCCGAGCGTGCGCTCGCGGAGGTGCTCGTCGCGGCCTCGCGGGACGGCCTCGCGGCGGCCGCGCACGACCTGGCGAAGGGTGGCCTCGCGCAGGCGCTCGCCGACGCCGTGCTGCGGTTCGGCGTCGGCGCCGCCGTGTCGCTGGCCGAGGTGACCGAGCGCGACGGCGTCGACGTCGCCACCGCGCTGTTCGCGGAGTCCGGCGCCCGGGCGCTCGTGGCAGTCCGGCCGGAGGACGCCGTTCGGTTCACGGACGTCTGCGGCGCGCACGGCGTCTCGCACCTGCGCCTCGGCACGACCGGGGCGGTGGCCGACGACGGCGGGCCGGCCCTGGTCGTGGACGGCACCTTCGCGCTGGGCCTGGCCCAGCTGCGCGAGGCCCACACCGGGACGCTGCCGCGCCACTTCGGCTGACCGACACCGAACCTCGCACCTCCCGTCGAACCTCGAACCGCAGGGCGCGAGGTTCGACGGGAGGTACGAGGTTCGACGCGGCGCGGCGCGGCCCGGCGTCGAGCGTGAGTCCACCGATCGGTTGACGCCGGAGCCCACCGAGCCTGGCCGCAGGTGTGGCCGCGCGGTCGATCCGCCGCGCCAGGCCCGCGCAGCAGGCTCGAGGCATGGCGATCATCGAGGTAGACAGCCTCGTCAAGCGCTACGGCGACCACACCGCAGTGAACGGTGTGAGCTTCGCCGTCGAGCAGGGCGAGATCTTCGGCATCCTCGGCCCCAACGGGGCCGGCAAGACCACGACCGTGGAGTGCATCGAGGGACTACGTACCCCGGACGGCGGGTCGATCCGCGTGAGCGGCCTCGACCCGCAGCATGAGGACGGCGAGCTGCGGCAGCTGCTGGGCGCGCAGCTCCAGGAGAGCGAGCTGCCCGACAAGCTCACGGTCGGCGAGGCGATGCGGCTGTTCAGCTCGTTCTACCGCGACCCGGCCGACTGGCGAGAGCTCGTCGAGGTCCTGAACCTGGCCGACAAGGTCGACACGCAGTTCCGGAAGCTGTCCGGCGGGCAGAAGCAGCGCCTGTCGATCGCCCTCGCGCTGGTCGGCAACCCGAGGGTCGCGGTGCTCGACGAGCTCACCACCGGTCTGGACCCGCAGGCGCGCCGCGATACCTGGGAGCTCATCGAGGGTGTGCGCGACCGCGGCGTCACGATCCTCATGGTCACGCACTTCATGGAGGAGGCCGAGCGGTTGTGCGACCGGCTCGCCGTGATCGACGCCGGCCGCCTCGTGGCGCTCGACACGCCGGCCGGGCTCGTCGCGAGGGTCGACGACCGGCAGCGGATCCGGTTCCGGCCGTCCGCCCCGCTCGACGACGCCGTCCTCACCGCGCTTCCCGAGGTCAGCTCGGTCGCGCGGGCGGGCAGCCAGCTCGTCGTGACGGGCGTCGGCGACCTGCTGCTCGCCGTGACCACGGTGCTCGCCCGTCACCAGGTCGCCGCTGCGGACCTGCGGGTCGAGCAGACCTCTCTGGACGACGCGTTCGTCGCGTTGACCCACCGATCCATCGACGACTGAGGAGACTCACGATGTCCGCTCTGCTCCGGCTCACCGCCGTCGAGACGAAACTCTTCTTCCGCGAGCCGCTGAACGTGCTCTTCGCGCTGGCGATCCCTCCGATCCTGCTCGTCGTCCTCGGCGCGATCCCGGCGTTCCGCGAGCCGGACGCCGACGTCGGCGGTCTCCGGGTCATCGACCTGTACGCCCCGATCGTGGTGGCGATGGGGATCACGATGCTCGCGCTGACCACGCTGCCCCAGGAGTTCGCGACCTACCGCGAGAAGGGCATCCTGCGGCGCCTGCGGATCACGCCGGCCGGACCCAGCCTGCTGCTCGGCGCGCGGCTCCTGATGTCCCTGCTGCTGTCGGCCGGCACGACGCTGGTGGTCCTCGCCGTCGCCCGCCTGGTGTTCGACGTCGACCTGCCCCTGCAGCCGCTCGCCTTCCTCCTCGCGTTCACCCTGACGTCATCGGCGATGTTGGCGCTCGGCCTGCTCGTGGCGGCGCTCGCGCCGACCGGCACGAGCGCCGGCGCGATCGGCATCGTGCTGCTGTTCCCGAGCCTGTTCTTCGCCGGGTTGTGGATCCCGCGCGCCGCGATGCCCGACGCTCTGCGCACGATCAGCGACCTCACCCCGCTCGGAGCCGGCGTGCAATCATTGCAGGACGCGGCTGCCGGGGACTGGCCGCAGCCGCTGCACCTGATCGTCCTGCTCGGATGGACGATCCTCGCGGGTGGCTTGGCCGCACGGACCTTCCGCTGGGAGTGAGTGGTGAGCGTCGACGTCGAGCCGGACGCCCAGACCGAGCGGCGGGCGCAGGCGATCGTCACAGCGCTCCCGTACGTCCTGCTGGCGGTCAGCACAGTCGTCACGCTGGTGCAGGACGACCTCACCGTGCCGGTGGCACCCGTGCTCGCCCTCACCGCCGCGACGGTCGCCTGGGTCGCCGGGTTCCAGGTCCGGATCCGGGCATCCGGCGGCGGCTCGCCCGCTCCGCTCGCCGCGGTGTACTACGCGGGTCTCATGATCGCGGCCGGCGGGCTGGTGTGGTTGGCGCCCTGGTACGGGATCTTCGCCTTCGTCGGGTATGTGCACGCGTACGAGCACCTGGTGGGCGGTTGGCGCCATGTCGGCGCAGCGGTGACGTCGGCGATCATGGCCGTCGTCTACCTGGGCGGGTTCGCGGAGATCGACGGCGACTGGTGGCTGTGGGGCGCGATCGTGGTGGTCAGCTCGGTGCTGGCGAGCCTGTGCTTCGAGTTCCTCGACGTGAGCGACCGGCACGCCGCGGAGCAGCGGCAGGCTCTCGCCGAGGTGCACGAGGCCAACGCGAGGCTCGAAGCGGCACTGGAGGAGAACGCCGGCCTGCACGCGCAGCTCCTGGTGCAGGCGCGCGAGGCCGGGGTGCTGGACGAGCGGCAGCGGATGGCGCGCGAGATCCACGACACCCTGGCCCAGGGACTCGCCGGCATCCTCACGCAGCTCCAGGCGGCGGAGCAGGCGGCGCACGAGCCCGAGGCGTGGGGCCGGCACGTGACGAACGCGACCGACCTGGCCCGCGAGAGCCTCGCCGAGGCCCGGCGGACCGTCCACGCCGTCGAGCCCGAGGCCCTGGCGGATGCGCGTCTTCCGGAGGCGATCGGTGACGTGGCCAGGCGCTGGTCCGAGGTGAACGACGTCCGCGCGGACCTGACGACGACCGGCGACCCCCGCCCGATGCACGTGGACGTCGAGGTGACGCTGCTGCGGGCCGCGCAGGAGGCGCTCGCGAACGTCGCGAAGCACGCCCGGGCGAGCCGCGTCGGCCTGACGCTGTCCTACATGGAGGATCTGGTGACGCTGGACGTGCGGGACGACGGCGTGGGCTTCGAGCCCGATGCGACGCGGGGCCAGGGCCACGCGGACGGCGGGTTCGGGCTCGCGGGGATGCGCCAGCGCGTCCAGCGGCTCGCGGGCCGGCTGGACGTCGAGTCGGAGCCCGGCGGCGGGACGGCGATCTCCGCGTCGGTGCCGGCGATCCCGGCGACCCCGGCGGTCCCCGCGGGCCCGGCGGGAGGTCCGCAGTGATCTCGCTGCTCATCGTCGACGACCACCCGGTGGTGCGGGACGGGTTGCGGAGCATGTTCGGTGCGGACCCGCGCTTCGAGGTGGTCGGGGAGGCCCGCGACGGCGCCGAGGCCGTCGTCGCGGGGGAGCGGCTCCGGCCCGACGTGATCCTCATGGACCTGAGGATGCCCGGCGTCGACGGCGTCACCGCCATCGGCGAGCTGACGCAGCGTGGCGTGACGGCCCGGGTGCTCGTGCTCACCACGTACGACACGGACAGCGACGTCCTCCCGGCCATCGAGGCGGGCGCCACCGGCTACCTGCTGAAGGATGCGCCGAGGGACGAGCTGTTCCGCGCGGTCGAGGCAGCGGCGCAGGGGCAGGCGGTGCTCTCGCCCGCCGTCGCGACCCGGCTCATGGGCCAGATGCGGCAGCCGGCGCCGGAACCGCTGTCGCGACGCGAGCTGGAGGTGCTGGAGCTGGTGGCCCGCGGCTCGACCAACCGGGACGCGGCGAAGCACCTGTTCATCAGCGAGGCGACGGTCAAGACGCATCTGCTGCACGCCTACGCGAAGCTCGGCGTCAATGACCGGGCGGCGGCTGTCGCCACGGCGTTCTCGCGCGGCTACCTGCAGCCTCGAGCCGAGGGCTGAGCCCCGTCCGCGGTGCCGGGTCCAGCGGCCGGACGGCGTTCCCGGGGCCGGTGGCGCCGTCGTTAGGCTGGTGAGCCGCCACGCCGACGTCCGGCGCGGGAGTCGAGGAGGACCGGATGACCCAGCATGCGCCCGAGTCGAACGTCGCAGGCCCCGCCACGTTCGCACCGACACCGCCCGGGCAGGTCTCCGAGAAGGGCCTCGCCTGGTACCGCGACGCGGGCTTCGGGATGTTCGTGCACTGGGGCGTCTACTCGCTCCTCGGCCGCGGCGAGTGGGTGATGTTCAACGAGCGGATCGGCGTTGCCGAGTACGAGCCGCTCGCCGCCCGGTTCGAGGCGCAGGACTTCGACGCCCGCGCATGGGTCGACGCCGCGCAGTCCGCCGGCCAGAAGTACATCACCGTGACGAGCCGCCACCACGACGGCTTCTCCATGTACGACACCGCCCTCTCCGACTACAAGGTCACGCGGTCCCCGATGGGCCGCGACCCGTTCGCCGAGCTCGCCGAGGCGGTGCAGGGCACGGACGTGAAGCTCGGCGTCTACTCGTCGCTCGTCGACTGGCACCACCCCGCGTACCGGTTCCGCGAGACCTCGAAGCTCGCCTGGGAGGACTACGTCGGCTTCCTGCACGGTCAGATCGCAGAGCTGGCGTCGCAGTACGGCGAGATCGCCCAGTTCTGGTTCGACGGCGACTGGCCCCACGCGGGCCACGCGAGCGAGGACGCCGACTGGTTCGCGCCCGGCGGCTCGTTCGCGTACGAGACGCTGTACGGCGTCATCCACCGGCTGCAGCCGGACGCCGTCGTCCTCAACAATCGCCACGTCCTGCCGCTGCTGCCGGGCGAGGACGTGCAGGGCTTCGAGCAGGACCTGCCCGGCGAGAACACCGCAGGCTTCAACGACGTGGCCATCGGCGGCGGGCCGCTCGAGACGTGCCTGACGATGAACGGCAGCTGGGGCTGGAACACGGGCGACCACGACTACAAGTCCGCGGAGGAGCTCGCCTCCGCGCTGGAGCGGGCGAACGCCGTCGGGTGCAACCTGCTGCTCAACGTCGGCCCGACCCCCGAGGGACGGATCCCCGAGCCGCAGGTCGAGCGGCTCGCGGCGATCGGCGCCCTGCGGCAGGGCTGAGCCGGTCGAGCCGACGAACCCGTCACGGATTGGGCTGCGCGAGCGCTGGTGTGACACCGTGTGCGCACACGCATCGAGCCAGGAGGAAGCGCGGATGTCGGAGCAGGGTCCCGATCGGTTCACGTCGGCGGAGATCGCGTCGCAGCCGGAGCTCTGGCGGCGTGCCAGTGCCCACGCCGGCGAGGTGATCGGGCTGCTGCCCGCGCACGGCGAGTCGGTCGCCGTCGTCGGCTGCGGCACGAGCTGGTTCATGGCGCAGGCGTACGCGTCGCGGCGCGAGGAGCTCGGCCACGGCGTGACCGACGCGTTCACCGCCACGGAGTTCCCGTACGCCCGGGACTACGACCGGGTCGTCGCCATCTCGCGGTCCGGCACGACCACGGAGATCATCGACGTGCTGGCGCGGCTGCGGGACGAGGCGGGAGCGCCGTCCGGCGGCGTGACGTCCACGACGCTGCTCACCGCCGTCGGCACAGCGCCGGCCGCCGATCTCGCGGACGCCACGGTCGTGCTCGACTACGCCGACGAGTCCTCGGTGGTGCAGACGCGGTTCGCGACGTCGGCGCTCGTGCTGCTGCTCGCGACGCTCGGTGACGACGTGGATTCCGCGGCCACTTCGGCGACGGCGACGCTCGAGGCACCGGTCGCTGCATCGTGGACGGGCGCCGACCAGGTGACGTTCCTCGGTACGGGCTGGACGATCGGGCTCGCGCACGAGGCCGGACTGAAGCTCCGCGAGGCGAGCCAGCAGTGGGCCGAGTCCTACAGCGCGATGGAGTACCGGCACGGTCCGATCGCCATCGCGCAGCCGGGACGCGTGGTCTGGGTCCTCGGGCCGGTGCCCGACGGGCTGGCCGAACAGGTCGCCGCCACCGGCGCCGAGCTCGTCACCAGCGACGAGCCGCCGCTCGCGCAGCTCGTCCTGGCGCAGCGGCTCGCCGTCGCCACGGCGCTCGCGCGAGGCCTCGACCCGGACGCGCCGCGCCACCTCACCCGGTCCGTCGTGCTGGACGACGAGGAGCAGTGAGCCAGCAGGGCGCCGGGCTGCGCGTCGTCCCCGCCCTCGCCGTCGGCATCGACGTCGGCGGGACGAGCACGAAGGCGGTCGTGGTCGACGGCGACGGCGAGGTGCTCGCCTCGAGCACCGTCCCGACGCCCGGCGGCGTTCCCGGGCTGCTGGAGGCCGTGACCGGCCGGCGCGACTGGGCCCGCGCCGTCGTCGGACGGGAGCGACCGGACGCGCAGCTGCGCGGCACGGGCGTCGTCGTCCCCGGGATCGTGGACGAGGAGGCCGGCGTCGGCGTCTACTCCGCGAACCTCGGCTGGCGCGACGTGCCGTTCGCCCGGCTGCTGCGCGACCGGCTCGAGGAACCGGTCGCGTTCGGCCACGACGTGCGGGCCGGGGCGCTCGCCGAGACCAGGTGGGGCGCCCATGACGAGATGAGTAACGTGGCGTTCGTCGCGCTCGGCACCGGCATCGCGCTGGGGCTCGTGCACGGTGGGCTGATCGTGCACGGCGGCGGTCGCGCCGGCGAGATCGGGCAGGTCCTCGTGCCGGAGCCCGGCACGGGCGGGCATGCGCCGCTGGAACGCGTGGCCTCCGCGTCGGCGATCGCGCGGCGGTACACGGAGCGTTCCGGGCTGGACGTCGAGGGGTCGCTCGACGTCGTCGCGCGCGCACACCGCGACACCGTCGCGACGGAGGTGCTCGACGAGGCCTGGGACGCCCTGGGCGGCGTCCTCGCCGGCGTCGTCGCGCTGCTCGGCGACGTGACGATCGTCGTCGGCGGCGGTCTCGCGGAGGCCGGCACGCTCGCGCTCGACGGGATCACCGCGGCGGTCGAGGCGCATCTCGACGCCGGTGCCGGGTTCGACGTGCGGGTCGTGCCCGCGCGGCTCGGGCCGCTGGCCGGCGCGCTCGGCGCCGCCCTCCTCGGCATGGAGCGTGCGGACGACGACGCGGCGGCCCCGGCGTGATCGTCACCCTGACGCCGAACCCCGCGCTGGACGTCACCTACCGCGTGCCGGGGTGGCGGCCCGGGGCGAGCCACCGCGTGCACGACGTGACGGAGCGCGCCGGCGGCAAGGGGCTCAACGTGGCGCGGGTGCTGCACGCGCTCGGCGTCGGCGTCCGGGCGGTGGCCCCGCTGGGCGGGGCGACGGGCGAACGCGTGGCCTCGGACGCGGCAGCGGCCGGGCTCGAGCTGCTCGCCGTGCCGATCGCCGGCGAGACGCGCCGGTCGATCGCCGTGACCGGCGACGGCGACGCGACGGTCTTCAACGAGGCCGGCCCCGTGCTCGGCGCGGGGGAGTGGGCGGCCGTGCTCGCGGCGCTCGACGACGTCACGGGACCGGGCGACGTCCTCGTCGTCAGCGGATCGGTCCCCGCCGGCGTGGGCACGCGGGACGTCGCGGACCTGGTGACCCACCTGCGCGAGCGCGGCACCAAGGTCGTGCTCGACACGTCCGGACCGGCGCTCGCGGCGGGCCTGGCGGCCGGGCCGGACGTCGTGAAGCCGAACGCGCACGAGCTCGTCGAGCTCGTCGAACGCGCCGGCCCTCTCCCGACGCTGCTGAGCGACGACGGAGGCGACGCGACCGCCGTGGCGCGAGCCGCCGTCGTCGACGCCGCCCGGCGCGTGCTGACCGGGGACGCCGCGCACACGTTCGCCGCTGTCTCGCTCGGCGCCGGGGGGATGGTGGGCGTGAGCGCCGATCGCGCGTGGTGGGTGGCCGCGCCGGAGCGCCTGGGCGGCAACCCCACCGGCGCCGGGGACGCCGCAGTCGCCGCCCTCGCGCGCGGGCTCGACGGCGGAGCCGGTGCGCACGACGCGCTGGCGGATGCCGTCGCACTGTCGGGGGCGGCCGTCGTCGCGCCGCTCGCCGGAGACGTGGACGCCGCGACGTACGAGCGGCTGCGCGCCGCCGTCGTCGTGCACGAGATGGAGGACACCGATGCCGCTCACTGACGCCGCCGCCCTCGCCCGGACCGCCGCCGAGGCGCACCGCGGGCTGGGTGCGTTCAACGTCGTGCACCTGGAGACGGCCCGGGTGCTGACCCAGGCCGCGGAGGACGCCGGGACCCCGGTCGTGCTGCAGATCAGCGAGAACGCGGTGGCCTACCACGGCGGGCTCGAGCCGATCCTGCTCGGCACGCTCGCCGTGGCGCGTGCGGCCGGCGTCGACGTGGGGGTGCACCTCGACCACGTCACGCGCGTCGACCTGGTGCGCGAGGGCGTCTCGCTGGGGGCGACGTCCGTGATGTTCGACGCGTCGGCGCTCGGTGACGCCGAGAACGTCGAGGCGACGGCCGCCGTCGTGCGTCTGTGTCACGACGCCGGGGTGAGCGTCGAGGCGGAGCTCGGTGAGATCGGCGGGAAGAACGGGGTGCACGACCCGTCCGCGCGGACCGACCCTGGCGACGCCGCGCGGTACGTGGCGGCGACCGGCGTCGATCTGCTCGCCGTGGCCGTGGGCTCCTCGCACGCGATGACGTCGCGGTCGGCGGCGCTCGACACCGACCTCATCGCCGCGATCCACGCGGAGGTGCCTGTGCCGCTCGTGCTCCACGGTTCGTCCGGCGTGCCCGACGACGGGATGGTCGCGGCGATCCGCGCCGGCATGACGAAGATCAACGTCGCGACCCATCTCAACGGGATCTTCACCGGGGCGGTGCGCGAGTTCCTGGCCGAGCACCCCGACGTCGTCGACACGCGCACGTGGTTCCGGGCCGGGAACGCGGCGGTGCGCGACGAGGCCGCGCGGCTGCTGCGGCTCTACGCCGGGGTCTGAGGTCGGAGCGGCCCGGCGCAGCCTCGTTATCATCCTCTGATGCCCACAGCGGAGGAGTGAACTCATGGGGCCTCACGTCCCGAACGCCGAGCTGACCCGACACCACGACAGCCCCGGGGACGACAGGATGTGGGTGCACGGCCGACCCGAGCCGACACCGATCACCGTCGTGGACTACGACGAGAGCTGGCCCGCACAGTTCGACCGCGTGGCGGCGCGCGTGAGGGCGGCTCTGGGGCGGCGGGCGCTCGCCGTGGAGCACGTCGGCTCCACCTCGGTCCCGGGACTGCCGGCGAAGCCGATCATCGACGTCGCGCTCACCGTCGCGGACCCGGCGGACGAGGCGGCGTACGTCCCGGACCTGGCTGCGGCAGGCTTCGTGCTGGTGATCCGCGAGCCCGGCTGGCACGAGCACCGTGCGCTCAAGCTCGCCGACCCGAACACGAACCTGCACGTGTGGGGCCCGGACTGCCCGGAGGTCGCACGGCAGCTGATGTTCCGTCAGTGGCTCATCGACCACCCCGAGGATCTGGCGCGGTACCGCGACGCGAAGCTGGCCGCGGCGGCCGCCACGAACGCCGTTGGCGAGATCGTCACCGCCTACAACCGTCACAAGGAACCGGTGATCCGCGACATCTACGACCGGATGTTCCGGGAGCACGGACTGCTCGAGGGATAGCCGGGGGCCGACGAGCCCACCCGCGGTCGCGGGTGCGACAGCCGGCTCGCAGCCCTGGGCGGGGTTCTGGCGCAACTTTTCGGACGGTTGGCCCGTGAACACGTCATGGAGGCCCGTCTCGAACGCGAGGATGCCGGTATGACGGGGTCCGAGGGGGTGCCCGCAAGCGGGTCGGCGGATGAGCCCGGGGTCGCGCCCGCGGCGATCGAGCCGCACGGAGGGCGCGACGCCGAGTTCACCGCGTTCGTCGAGCTCCACGGCGACGCGCTCGGCCGCACGGCCTGGCTCCTGTGCGGCGACGCGCACCGCGCCGAGGAGCTCGTGCAGGAGACGCTCGTGCGGACGTACGTGCACTGGCACCGGGCGAGGGCCGGCGAGCCGCTCGCCTACGCGCGGCGCGTGCTCGCGAACCTCCGCATCGACACCTGGCGGGCGCGGCGGCGGGAGACGCTGCGGGGACCGGAGACGATGCCGGAGCGAGCGTCCGACGACGGCGGAGCCGCCGTCGTCGAGGACCGCGCCGTTCTCGCGGCTGCCCTCGCCCGGCTGACCCCGCGCCAGCGCCGCGCCGTCGTGCTGCGGTACTTCCTCGGGCTGCCGGAGGCGGACGTGGCGCGCGACCTGCGCGTCTCGGTCGGCACCGTGAAGTCGACGACGTCGCGGGCGCTGGCCGTGCTGCGCGGGCACCTGGAACCCGAGCGCGAGGCGGGGAGGACGTCATGAGCGACACCGAGCTGCGAGAGCGGGCCTTGCGCGCCGTACCCGACGTGCGCGTCGACGCCCAGGAGGTGCTGCGCCGTGGCCGGACCCGCCGGCGCACCCGCGCTCTCGGCACCGCGGCTGCGGCGCTCGCGATCGGGGCCGCCGTCGTCCTCGGGGTGCAGGCCCTCCGGCCGCCGCCGGAGGCGATCCCGGCGCTCCCCGACGAGCTCGTCAACGAGCTGCCGACCTATCGGATGCAGATCCTCGCGCCTCCGGACGGCTGGGAGTCGGTCGGCGAGTGGCAGGTGCAGCCCACGGACGTGCCGAACGGGCAGTGGCGGGAGGAGCTGACGAGCCCGACCGGATGCACCGCGGCGACGTTCACGCGGGTCACCCCGGCACCGGACGGGACGGACGGCGAGGAGTGGTTCTCGCGGGACGACCGGGCGGCGTCGACGGCGCTCGTGGAGGAGCTCGCCGCCCGCGACGGCGTCGCCATGGAGCCCTTCGACGACGAGCTCCCGGTGGGCGCCCCGGACGTGCTGACGGGAGAGAGCCCGCTCGCCCCCGTGATCGGCGGCCGGTGGGACGCCGGCGAGGGAGCGGTGCGGGTGGCCGCGCGCTCCGACTCGATGACCACGTACGACGGCGTCCCTTTCAGCGTCGACGCCGCGCTGCGGCTGACGTGCGCGGACGACGCCGACCTGGACGACGCGTGGGACGCGCTCCGCGGCGACGTGCGCGTGCCGCTCCTCGGCGGGACGGAAGGGTGGTGAGCGCGGCGGTCAGCCGGCCGTCGCCGGCGCGGGCTCGGGCTCTCGCGAACGCCGCGCGAGATCCGCGATCGCCATGCCGAGCGACCCGACGATGAACAGCAGCACGATCCGGATCCCGAGCGCGAACGCCTCGCTGTAGTCGCCGCTGGACGCGAGCGTGGTGAAGAACACGCCCGACGTGATCGAGAGCCCGATCGCGGCGCCGACGCGCTGCAGCGTCTGGAGCGACCCGGCGGCCACGCCGGCCGACGACACCGGGACCTCCGCGAGCGTGAGCGTCTGGTTCGGGCTGATGACGACGCCGTTCCCGAAGCCGGCGACGGCGAGGATGCCCGCGACCCACCACGCGGCGGAGTCGCCGTCGAAGCGCATGACGGCGACGTCGACGGCCACCAGCCCCACGAGCACGATCACGATGCCGACGACGACGAGGCGCCGCCCCCACACGTTGACCCACCGGCCGCCGAGCGCGGCCGAGACCGCGCCGGTGACGGCGAACGGCGTGAGCACGAGGCCCGCCTCCCACGGCTCGAGGAGCAGACCCTGCTGCAGGTACAGCGTCGACGTGAGGAAGATGCCGCTGAACCCGGCGAAGTACAGCGTCGTGACGGCGCCCCCGAACGTGTAGCTCCGGATCCGGAGCAGCGCAGCGGAGATGACCGGCGACCCGCCGCGCCGCTCCAGCCGTCGCTCCCACCACGCGAACACCGCGAGCACGGCCGCGCCGACGGCGACGAGCCACCACGGCGTGCTCGCCCCGTCCGAGCTCTCGGCCCCGGTGACGAACGGGTACATGATCGCCAGCACCGCGACGCCGAGGAGGGCGGCGCCGACGCCGTCGAGCCGCACGCCGGACGCCCGCGCGCGGGGCCGGGGCAGCAGCCGCCACGCGATGGGGAGGAGCACGAGCCCGATCGGGACGTTCACGAGGAACACGGACCGCCAGCCCTGCTCCGCGCCGAACGCCGCGATGAGGAGCCCGCCCACCAGCGGCCCGATCGCCGTCGAGACCCCGATCGTCGCGCCGAACAGGCCGAACGCACGGCCGCGCTCGGGACCGCGGAACAGGTCCTGGATGAACCCGATCACCTGCGGGTTGAGGATGCCGGCCGAGAACCCCTGCGCGATGCGGGTGACGGCGAGCATGGTGTCGGTGGTCGCGAACCCGCACGCGGCGCTCGTCACGATGAACGCCGCGAGGCCGACCAGGAAGAGGGTGCGGCGGCCGTACACGTCGCCGAGCCGCCCGGCCGGCACCAGGGCCAGCCCGAACGAGAGCGCGTAGCCCGCCACGATCCACTGCAGGGCGCTCGGACCGGCGTCCAGCGACGTCTCGATCGACGGCAGCGCGACGTTGACGATCGACACGTCGAGCAGCGTCATGAACCCCGCGCCGAGGCAGACGGCGAACGCCGGCCATCGGGTGTCGCGCTCGGCGGGGGTGGTGGTCACCGGTGCAGGTGTAGCACGACGCGACGACGGCGCGCCTGTCGCGGCGTGGCAGGGTGGGCCGGTGGCTCCCGACGCCGACCCCACCTCGACCGACGCCGCGGCCCCCGCCGCCGCTCCCGTGCCCCGGCTCGACGCCGCACGCTGGGTCTCCGCCGTGACCGCGGCCACGGGCGAGTCGCTGGAGCTGCTCGGGACGGCGGCGGCGGGCGAGGTGGGGCCGCGTTCGTGCGCCGGGCGGACGGGACGGACGCCGTCCTCTCGCGCGGCGCGAACGTCGCAGGTCTGCGTCGCGCGGCGTCGGCGCTGGACGCCGCACGCGCACGCGGCCTCCCCGTTCCTCGCTACACGGACGTCGTCGAGGTGCCGGGCGGCGTCGCGCTGCTCCAGGAGCGGATGCCGGGCCACGTCACGGAGCGGGTCGACGACGCGCTGGTCGGGGCGATCCTCGGCGTCGTCGACCGGCTGCGGCACGTGCTCGCCGACGAGCCCGACGTCCCGACGCCCGACCTGTACCTGCTCGACGACGGGCCGGGCTTCTGTGTGCACGGCACCCTCGAGCGGCACGGGCCGCAGGCGCGCCGGCTGCTCGCGTGGGTGCACGACGTCGGGCGCGCCCACGGCACGACGACGCCCGGTGACGACCTCGTCCACCTCGACCTGCACCCCGCGAACGTGCTCGTCGACGACGCCGGCCGCCTCACCGCCGTCGTCGACTGGGACGCGGCGGGCCGCGGCGACGCCCGGATCGGCGTCGTCACGCTGCTGTTCGACCTGGCCCACGGCCGGCGGTTCGACCCGCGCTACGCCGGGCTCACGGAGGACGCCGTGGGCGCGGTCGAGGCCCGGGTCCGCGCGATCGAGCCGGACCGGCGTCGCCAGCTCTGGGCCCACATGGCCCTGCGCCAGGTCGACTGGACGATCCGGCACGGGCACCCGGCCGCCGTCGTCGAGGACTACCTCGCCTTCGCGCTGAGGGGCATCGGGCGGTTCGACCTCGGGTGACACGCCGCCCGGAGGGCAGCACCCGCGCCGGGTGGCACGATGGGCTCCGGTCGCCGGCGACGAGGCCGCGACCTGCTGTGAGGAGAGAACGAGGGTGAAGGTCCAGCCACAGGATCTGATCGATCCGCTTCCTGCCGCCACGAGCGGCCTGACGAGGACCGAGCACGACCTGCTCGGGGATCGCCAGGTTCCTCTCGAGGCGTACTACGGCGTGCACAGCGTGCGGGCCGTGGAGAACTTCCCGATCAGCGGGGTACGGCTGCGCCGCCTCACCGAGCTCATCAACGCGATCGCCGCCGTCAAGCAGGCGTCGGCGCTCACGAACGCCGAGCTCGGGCTGCTGCCGCAGGAGAAGGCGGACGCGATCGTGGAGGCGTGCCAGGAGATCCGCGCGGGGGCGCTGCACGACCACTTCGTCGTCGACGTCATCCAGGGCGGCGCGGGCACGTCCACGAACATGAACGCCAACGAGGTCGTCGCGAACCGGGGCCTCGAGGTCCTCGGGTACGCGCGCGGGCGGTACGAGTTCCTGCACCCGGTCGACGACGTCAACCGGTCCCAGTCGACCAACGACGTCTACCCGACGGCGGCGAAGGTCGCCACGTACGTCGCGATCGGCGGGCTGCTCGACGCGCTCGAGACGCTGCAGCGCTCCTTCGCCGCCAAGGCCGTGGAGTTCGCCGACGTCGTCGCGATGGGCCGCACCCAGCTCCAGGACGCCGTGCCGATGACGCTCGGGCAGGAGTTCGGGGCGTACGCCGAGACGATCGACGAGGACCGGCGGCGCCTCGCGGAGGCCCGCGCCCTCATCACCGAGATCAACCTGGGGGGCACCGCCGTCGGGACCGGCCTCAACGCGCCGCGGGAGTACCCGGAGCTCGCCCGCGCGCACCTGGCCGAGATCACGGGCATCCCGCTCGTCACCTCACCCGACCTCGTCGAGGCGACGCAGGACGCCGGCGCGTTCGTCCAGCTCTCGGGCGTCCTCAAGCGCATCGCCGTCAAGCTGTCGAAGACCTGCAACGACCTGCGGCTGCTCTCGTCCGGGCCGCGCGCCGGGTTCGGCGACATCACGCTGCCCGCCGTGCAGGCGGGGTCGTCGATCATGCCGGGCAAGGTCAACCCGGTGATCCCGGAGGTGGTCAACCAGGTCGCGTTCGAGGTCATCGGCAACGACGTGACGATCACGATGGCCGCGGAAGCCGGTCAGCTGCAGCTCAACGCGTTCGAGCCGGTGATCGTGCACCGGCTCTTCATGTCGATCGACCGGCTGCGCAACGCGTCGCTCGTGCTCGCCAGCAAGTGTGTCGACGGGATCGTCGCCAACCGCGAGCACCTCCGACGTGAGGTGCTGCACTCCATCGGTCTCGCGACGGCGCTCAACCCGTACATCGGGTACGCCGCGGCGACGGCGCTCGCGCAGGAGGCGCTCGCCACCGGCGCCGGGGTGGCGGAGCTCGCCCTCGAGCACGGGCTCGTCGAGCCCGACGTGCTCGCGCAGATCCTCGCACCGGAGAACCTCGTCGGGATGCGGCGCCCGTCCACGAGCGACCCGGTCGACTTCACCCGGGCGGCGCACGCCGCGGCCGAGCCGGACAGCGGCGGCTCGGGGGACGCCGCCGTCGAGCCGCCGGGTGAGATGCCCGACGCGCCGGCGGAGGACGCCACACCCGCCGACCTCGCCTCACCAGGACCCGCAGGAGGGCGCACACCGTGAGCGCACCGAGCGTCAGCTACTCGATCACGATCCGGCTCGAGATCACCGCGCAGCCGGCGGCCGTGAGCACGGTGACGGCCGTCGTCGAGCGGGCGGGCGGTGTGGTGACGGCGGTGGACGTGTCCGCGTCCGGCATCGACCGCCTGCAGCTCGACCTCACGTGCGCCACGGGAGGGGAGGACGACGCCGCGCGGATCGTCGAGGCGCTGCGCGGCGTCGACGGCGTCACGATCGGCCGCGTCTCGGACCGGGTGTTCCTCGCGCACCTCGGCGGGAAGCTCTCGATCGAGTCACGGGTGCCGATCCGGCACCGCGACGACCTGTCGCTCATCTACACGCCCGGCGTCGCCCGGGTGAGCCAGCAGGTCGCCGCGCACCCGGAGGACGCGTCGCGGCTGACGATCAAGCGCAACACCGTGGCCGTGGTCTCCGACGGGTCGGCCGTGCTCGGTCTCGGGAACCTCGGCGCGCTGGGCGCTCTGCCGGTGATGGAGGGCAAGGCCGCCCTGTTCAAGAGGTTCGCCGGCATCGACGCCTTCCCGCTGTGCCTCGACACGCAGGACGTCGACGAGATCGTCGCCACCGTGCGCCACGTCTCGCCGGTGTTCGCGGGCATCAATCTCGAGGACATCTCCGCGCCGAGGTGCTTCGAGATCGAGGCCCGGCTGCGGGCCGAGCTCGACATCCCGGTGTTCCACGACGACCAGCACGGCACCGGGATCGTCGCGCTCGCGGCCCTGACGAACGCCCTCACCGTCGTCGGGAAACGCATCGAGGACGTGCGGATCGTGCAGTCCGGCGCGGGGGCGGCGGGGTCGGCGATCCTGCGCCTGCTGCTCGCCGCCGGCGCGCGGGACGTCACGGTGCTCGACGTCGAGGGCGTCATCCACCACGAGCGTCCCGGCCTCGCTCCGGAGCTCGCCGCGATCGCCGCGCTCACGAACCCGCGGGGTGCTCGGGGCACGTTGTCCGACGCGATCGTCGGCGCCGACGTGTTCATCGGTGTGTCGGCGCCGAACATCCTCACCGAGCGTGACGTCGCGAGCATGGCGCACGACTCGATCGTCTTCGCGCTCGCGAACCCCGTGCCCGAGATCGACCCGGCGATCGCCGCGAACTACGCGGCCGTCGTCGCGTCGGGGCGCAGCGACTTCGCGAACCAGATCAACAACGTGCTCGCGTTCCCGGGCGTGTTCCGCGGGCTGCTCGACGCCCGGTCGCACAAGGTGACCGACGACCTGCTGCTCGCCGCTGCGCGAGCGCTGGCCGCCGTCGTCACCCCGGAGGAGCTCAACCCCACGTACATCGTGCCGAGCGTGTTCCACCCGGAGGTCCACACGACTGTCGCGCGGGCCGTGCAGGAGGCGGCGCAGGCGACCACCTGAGCGGCGGCTTCCCGCGTCGAGTGCGGGGCCTGCGTCCGAGTGCGGGCCGGTGCGCACCGCAGTCGCGCGTTCGCCCCGCACTGAGCACGGGACGGGGCGAGCGCGCTCGGAAATGGCGTTGCCGTGCTGCGTAGCGTCGATGTCATGAGTGCGGATGAGAGTGCCGACCCCGGCTCCGCCGCGCCCGGCCGCTGGCTGGTGTCGCGCGTGGACCGGCAGCGCGTCCGCGCGCTGCCGCTCGACGACGGCGGCGCGTTCGCCCCGGGCGACGGCACCACCGTCGTCACGGACCGGGACGGCACCCTGCCGGCCGCCGTCGGCGAACCGCTCGTGCCCGCCGTCGGCGACGTGCTGCTCGCCGCGCCGACGCCGGAGCTGCCGGACCGGGTGCTCGTGGCGCCGCGGCGGTCGGAGCTCGCCCGCGACAGCGCGGACAGGACGTCGCGCGAGCAGGTGATCGCGGCGAACGTCGACGTCGTCGTCATCGCCGAGCACCTCGACCCGGACCCTGCGGTCGGGCGAGTCGAGCGCCTGCTCACGCTCGCGTGGCGGTCCGGCGCGACGCCGCTCGTCGTGCTGACGAAGGCGGACCTCGTGGACGACGCCGCGGACTGGGTCGCCGACGTCGGGGCGGTGGCCCTCGGCGTCGACGTGCTCGCCGTCTCCGCGACCACCGGCCTCGGCATGAGCGAGCTCCGGGAACGGATCGCGCCGGGCACGACGCTCGTCGTCGTCGGCCCCTCGGGCGCCGGAAAGTCCACGCTCGTGAACGCGCTCGCGGGCACGGAGGTCATGGCGACGGGCGACCGGCGCGGCGACGGCAAGGGCCGGCACACGACGAGCCACCGCGAGCTCGTGCCGCTGCCCGGCGGCGCGACGCTCATCGACACCCCGGGGCTGCGGGCCGTCGGGCTCGTGGCGACGCCGGACGCCGTCGCCAAGACGTTCAGCGACGTCGAGGACCTGGTCGCGCAGTGCCGCTTCTCGGACTGCGCGCACGACACGGAACCGGGCTGCGCCGTCCTCGCCGCCGTCGAGGACGGGACGCTCGACGAGCGGCGCCTGGCGTCCTGGCGGTCGCTCCAGCGGGAGATGCTGCGGCAGGCGGCACGCTCCGACGCGCGGATCGCCGCCCAGCAGCGTGACGTGTGGAAGAAGCGCGTGCAGGGCATGCGCGAGTACCAGCGCGCCCGCGGACGCTGACGGCGGTCGGTCCGCCGACGGCGGTCGTAGGGTCGGGACATGGGGAGTCCGGTCGAGCACGCTCGGTCAGGGGACGGCGCGGACGCGGAGGGCGCCTCCGTCCGCCAGGAGGACGTCGCCGTCTTCGAGGCCTCGCGGGACCGCCTCGAGGCGATCGCGTACCGGCTCCTGGGCTCCGCCGTCGAGGCCGAGGACGCCGTCCAGGAGACGTTCCTGCGCTGGGAGCGTGCCGACCGGAACCAGGTCCGGGTGCCGGAGGCGTGGTTGACCCGGGTCCTGACGAACCTGTGCCTCACCCAGCTGACGTCCGCGCGGGCCCGGCGGGAGGTCTACGTGGGTGAGTGGCTCCCTGAGCCCGTGCTCGACGGCGACCCGATGCTGGGGCCCGCCGACACGGCCGAGCAGCGCGACTCCGTGTCGACGGCCGTGCTGATGCTGCTCGAGCGGCTGACGCCTCCGGAACGCGCCGTGTACGTGCTCAGGGAGGCATTCGCGTACCCCCACGCCGAGATCGCCGAGCTCCTCGGCATCAGCGAGGCGGCGAGCCAGCAGCTGCTGCACCGCGCGAAGCAGCGGGTGGCCACCGGGAGGTCCCGCGTGCAGGTCGACTCCGCGACGGCGCGGGAGGTCGTGGAGGAGTTCCTCCTCGCGGCGATGAGCGGGCAGACCGAGCCGCTCGTGCGGCTCCTCACCGACGACGCGATGGGGGTGGGCGACGGCGGTGGCCGGGTCCCGGCGCGGGGGACGCCGTTCGTCGGCGCGGTCACAGTCGCGCGGTTCCTGCGCGGGCTGTTCCGCCCGGCGGACTCCAAGCGCGCCTTCTTCGACGGGCGGCTCGACCTGTACGCCTCGACGGCCAACGGCAGCCCCGCGGTCGTGGCGGTGGCGGGCGGCCGCCTGATCGGCGTCATGAGCCTCGAGGTCACGGACACGGGGATCGCCTCGGTGCTGAGCCAGGTCAACCCGGACAAGCTCGGTCGCTTCGCCCGCGCGTGGGCCGAGTCGGACCACGGCGATCCGGTGCTCGTCGGCTGGTGACGGCGCGGTCCCGGCGCGGGAGTGACCGGTGTCACACCCCGAGCGCGTCAGGGATGGGTGGGCCACCTGGTTCAGGGGGCACAGCGAGTCCACCACAGGGAGCTGAGCCACCATGAAGCACCGCATCGTCATCCTGGGAGCCGGGTACGCCGGCGCGTCCGCCGTCGGACGTCTCGCGGCGCGCCTGCACCCCGACGACGTCGAGATCACCCTGGTCAACGCGGAGCCCGACTTCGTCGAGCGGATCCGGATGCACCAGGTGGCCGCCGGGCAGGAGCTGCGCCGCCGCGCGCTGGCCGACGCGCTCGCCGGCACGGGTGTGACGCTGCGAGTCGCTCGCGTCGCCGCCGTCGACGCCGATGCCCGCGCCGTCATGCTCACCGGGCCCGACGGTGCGAGCGGCGCCGACAGGCTCGGCTACGACACGCTCGTCTACGCCCTGGGCAGCTCGGTGGCGCGGCACGGTGTCCCAGGCGTCGCCGAGCACGCGTACGACGTCGCGAGCCGGCCCGGTGCGATCCGGCTGCGCGACCGGCTGGCCGCACTCGGACGCGGTGGGCGTGTGGTGGTGGTCGGCGGCGGCCTCACCGGCATCGAGGCGGCCAGCGAGATCGCCGAGGCACGGCCCGAGCTGGACGTCGCCCTCCTCGTCCGCGGTGGCCTCGGCGACTGGCTCTCGCCGGCCGGCCAGCGGCACCTGCGGGCCACGTTCTCCAGGCTCGGTGTCACGGTCCACGAACGCACCGCTGTCACGGGCGTCGACGGGGACGAGGTGACGACCGACGGCGGAGCGCGCGTGCGCAGCGACGTCACCGTGTGGACGGGCGGGTTCGTGACCCACCCGATCGCGGCCGCCTCGTCCCTGACGGTCGGCGGCGACGGGCGAATCGTCGTCGACCGGACCATGAGGTCCCTCTCGCACCCCGACGTGTACGCCGTCGGCGACTCCGCCCGTGCCCCAGGGCCCCGGGGGACGACGCTGCGCATGTCGTGCGCGTCGGGCGTCCCGATGGGCTGGCAGGCCGCCGACTCCATCGTGGCGCGCCTGACCGGCGGCCGGCTCCCGCACATGCCGCTGGGCTATGTCCAGCAGTGCATCAGCCTCGGGCGGCGCGACGGGCTGATCCAGTTCGTCACGTTCGACGACCGAGCCAGGTCCGCCGCGTTCGGTGGGCGCCTCGCCGCCCGGTACAAGGAGCTCATCTGCCGGGGCGCCGCTCTCGCGTTGCCCGCGTCGCGCACCGCGCTGCCGTACCCGGCTCGACGGCGTCGCGTCGGCTCGCAGGGCACGTCGGTCCGTCCGCCGGTCGGCGTCGCGGGGTAGGCGGCTCGCATCGGCGGTGCGCCCGACGCGCCCGCGACCCCTCGCGCCGGGCGCCGTACGCTGACGCGGTGCCGCCCCGCCGTCGAACCGACCCCGCCGTCGGCCTCGCCGCCGTCAACCGGTGGCTGGTCGAGGGCGAGGCCCTCCCGCGCGCGGACCTGCTGACCGCCGTGCGCTTCAGCCTCGAGGAGTTCGCCGCGCTGCACCCCGGGAACTCGGTGGAGGTGCGGGTCCCACCCGCCGGCGCGACGCAGGCGATCGCGGGCCCACGCCACACGCGCGGCACCCCACCGAACGTCGTCGAGATGCGGCCCCACACGTGGCTCGCGCTCGCCACCGGGCGCACGCGCTGGCCGGACGTGCTGAACCGGCCGCTCGACGACGGAGGGCTCAGCGCGTCCGGCACCCGCGCGGACCTCACGGACTACCTGCCGTTCCTCGCCCCGCGCGGCGGTAGCGTGAAGGCGTGACGTCTCCCCAGCCCGACGACCCCCGCGAGGCCGCCGCCCCGACGCCTGAGGCGGGCGCCGCCGTCGAGCACGCCGCGGGCGCCGTCCCCGAGCAGGCCGCGGGCACCGCCCCCGAAGACGCTGCCGGCGCCGGCCCCGAGGACCAGGAGCCCACCGCCGGTGCGGACGAGGCGGACGACGGCGAGCGCGTGGTGATCTCCGACGTCGCCGACCCCGGTCACGTGCGCCGCGCGCCGCGGTACGGGTCGTTCGCGTTCGCCGGGATCGTCGTGGGCGGGATCCTGGCGCTGCTGCTCGTCCAGTTCCGCGCGCTGCGCGTGGTCATCCCACCGCCGGGTCCGTCGCTGGACGCCGGCGGGCTGTTCCTGCTGACGTGGGTGTATCTCGGGATCCTCGGCGCGTTCGTCGGCCTCGGCCTCGCCCTCTGGCTCGACCGGCGCTCGATGAGGAGGCGCTGATGGCCGCGGCGGCACGCCGGTACCTCCGGGCAGAGGCAGCGGCGGCGGCGCGGATCCACCCGGAGCTGGAGCGGCTGCGCAGCGAGCTGGAGATCCCGACGTCCTACGACCCGGCGGCGCTCGCCGAGGCCGACGCCGCCCGGCCGGAGCAGGGCGACCGCCTCGACGCGCGCGACCTCGAGCTGGTCACGATCGACCCGCCCGAGTCGATGGACCTCGACCAGGCGCTGCACCTGGCGCGCGACGGCGCCGGCTACGTGGTGCACTACGCGATCGCCGACGTCGCCGCGTTCGTCCCGGCCGGCGGCGCCCTCGACGCCGAGACGCACCGCCGCGGCGTCACGTACTACGGGCCGGACGGCCGGTTCGGGCTGCACCCGCCGGAGCTCTCGGAGGGCGCGGCGAGCCTCCTGCCCGACGTCGACCGCCCGGCGGTCCTGTGGCGCATCGCCCTCGACGCCGAGGGTGAGATCGCCGACGTCGACGCGCGGCGGGCGCTCGTACGCAGCCGCGCGAAGCTCAGCTACGCGGGCGTGCAGGCGGACCTCGACGCCGGCCGGGCCGGCGCCATGCTGGAGCTCCTGCCCGTCATCGGGGCGCTGCGCGCCGAGCGCGAGCTCGACCGCGGCGGAGTCTCGCTCGAGATCCCGGAGCAGGAGATCGAGGTGGACGACGGCGGGTACCGGCTGGTCTACCGGCGCACCCTGCCCGTCGAGCAGCACAACGCGCAGATCTCGCTGCTCACGGGGATCGCGGCGGCTCGGCTCATGCGGGAGGCCCGGATCGGCGTCTTCCGCACCCTCGACGCCGCCCGCGAGTCCGACATCCGGCGGCTGCGCCGTGCCGCGCGGGGCCTGGGGCTCGACTGGTCGGACGACCAGACCTACGCGGCGTTCGTGCGCACGCTCGACTCCTCGGTGCCGGCGCATGCGGCGTTCGCGCAGGAGGCGACCACGCTGTTCCGGGGTGCCGGCTACGCGGCGTTCGACGGCGAGGTGCCCCACGGCGCCGCCCACGGCGCGATCGCGGCGGAGTACGCGCACGTGACGGCACCGCTGCGCCGCCTCGTCGACCGGTACGGGCTGGAGATCGCGCTCGCCACGAGCGGGGGAACGCCCGTGCCCGCCTGGGTGCGCGAGGCGCTCGACGCCCTGCCGAAGACGATGGCCCGGACCGGCCAGAAGGCGGGCGCGTACGAGCGGGGCTGTCTCGACGTCGTCGAGGCGGTCCTTCTCGCGTCACGCGTGGGCGAGGTGTTCGACGGCGTGGTGGTCGACGTCGCGAAGCCGCGGGGCGGTGACGGCGCGGCCGCGGACGGGACGGTGCGGGGCGCCGTCGTCATCGCCGACCCGGCCGTCGACGCGCGGGTCGAGGCGCCCGCCGGCACGGAGCTGGTGCTCGGGGAACGAGTGCGGGTGCGCCTGGTGGACGTGGACGTCGCCGCGCGCCGCGTGCTCTTCGAGCCCGCCTGAGCTGTCACGTCCGACGGCGGTACGTCGTCCCAGGGGAGAGCGGGCCGCAGCCGGGCGGTCCGCCGGGACGGGAGGACCGACGGATGCCACGTGTGAGTGCGCTGCCCGCCGAGCGGGTGAGCCGGGTGAAGCGAGCGCTGTACCGGATGAGCCGCCGGAAGTTCGGCGAGGTGCTGCAGCCCATGCAGGTGTGGGCGCACCACGGCGGCGTGTTCTGGACGAGCATGCTCGGCGAGCTCGGCAACGCGCGGATGCGCGCCGTGCTGCCCGTCGAGGTGAAGGACCTCGTGGTGCACCGGGTCTCGGTGCTGATCGGGTGCCCGTGGTGCATCGACTTCGGCGCGATGGAGAGCCTGCACGCCGGGCTCACGCCGGAGCGTGTCATGGCGGTGCCGGACTACGCCGACTCGCCGCTGTTCACCGCCGCCGAGAAGGCGGCGATGGCGTACGCGGACGCGATGACGGCGCAGCCGCCGAGGGTCACCGACGAGCAGGTCGCCGCGCTGCGCCGCACCTGGGGCGACGCCGGTCTCGTGGAGCTGACGTACCACGTCGCCGTCGAGAACCAGCGCTCGCGCTTCAACCACGCCCTCGGGATCACCGCCCAGGGCTTCACCGACCAGGAGGTCTGCGCGCTCCCGCCCGTGCGCTGACGCCCTGCGCCGAACCTCGAGCTTCATGGCCAGGCTGCCCACCGAACCTCGCACCTCGCGTCGAGCCTCGTACCCCAGGGTGCGAGGCTCGGCGCGGAGTGCGAGGTTCGGCGTGGGGAGAGCGCGTCCCTCGGCCTGGGACCGGAAGGGCGCGAACTAGAGTGACGCGCGTGAGCCACCCCGCGCCGTCGCCCTGGCCCGAGATCCTCGACGACGCGCGGCACTACCCCTCGCCGCACAACTCCCAGCCGATCAAGGTCCGCCCGCTGGACGCGGAGCGCGCCGACGTCTTCTACGACCTCGACCTCGGCCTGCCGGCGGAGTCCTTCGGCATCCCGTTCGGCCACGTGTGCGCGGGGGTGTTCCTCCACGGGCTCGGCGTCGTGGCCCGCGCCCGCGGCTGGCGCGTGGTCGAGGAGCTCGACGACGCGGACATGGACTTCGCCGCCGCGGACCGCCTGCACCGGATCGGGCGCGTCACGCTGGTCCCGGCGAGCGACGACGACGGCGGTCCGTCCGCCGCGCAGGCGGCAGCGGATCACCGGGCGTTCCTCGAGCGGCGGACGTCGCGCCGTCCGTACACGCCGCGTCTCGTCGGCCCCGAGGTGCTCGACGGCGCCGCTCGCCTGGCCGCGGACGCCGGGCACGCGCTCGGCGTCACCGCCGACCCGGCGCACGTGAAGGCCCTCGTGCACATCAACCAGCGCACCCTGTTCGACGACCTCCGCAACGACGCCGTCTACGGCGAGATCATGCACTGGCTGCGGTTCACGAAGGCCGAGGCCGCGGCCACGGGTGACGGGCTGAGCGCGGAGACGATGCTCGTGCCGGGCCGGGTGCTGCGGTTCGCGATGCGGCACCGCGGGCTGTGGGACGCCCCGGTGGTCGGCGCGCTCATCAGGTCGGTGTACCTGCGCACGATGCGGGGAGTCCGGCAGCTCGCCTGGCTCACCGGCCCGTTCGACTCGCCCCACGACTACCTCGAGGCCGGGCGGGTGTTCCTGGGGATCTGGCTGCACCTCGAGCGGAACGGGGCGGTGCTCCACCCGTTCGGCACGGTCATCACGAACCCGCGCTCGCACGCGGCGTTCGTGGAGCGGCTCGGGATCGCCGAGGCCGACGGGCGGATGGCCTGGATGCTGTTCCGTCTCGGGCACAGCCCCGAGCCGCCGCTCGCGCACCGCCGTCCGCTCGCGTCGACGATGCTCGAGCCGGGCACGCGGCAGCGGTGACGTTCGCACTCGAGGCTGCGGCTCCCGCCGCGCCGACCCTGGAGGAGACCGCATGAAGCGCCTGCTGATGTTCGCGTTCATCGCCGTGCAGGACGCCGTGGTGTGGTTCCTCGCGCGCCGGGTCACGACCCACAAGGTGCTGCTGGCGCCCGGCATCGAGCCGCTGCGCTGGAAGCTGGGCCGCTGGCGGGCCCTGCGGACGTTCGAGCTCGCCGCGCGCAAGGTCCCGGCCTACCGCGCGTTCCTTGCCGAGCACGGCACGCCCCGCCGGCTTCCGCTGGACGACGGCGTCGCGGCCGCGCTGACGCGGGTCCCGGAGATGGACAAGGCGTCCTACATCAAGCGCTGGTCGATCACGGAGCGGTCGATCGGCGGGCGGCTGCCGCGGCGCGGCGTCGTCGTCGACGAGTCCTCGGGGAGCAGCGGCGTCCCGACGAGCTGGGTGCGCGGCCCGGACGAGCGCCTCGCGACGCGCATGCTGCTGCAGGTCGGCTTCGCGCGCACCGCTCGCACGCTGACGAAGCAGCCGTTCGTGCTCAACGCGTTCTCGCTCGGCGCCTGGGCCACGGGGATGAACGTGACGACGTCGCTCACCGAGATCACGATGATGAAGTCCATCGGCCCGGACCGGGACAAGATCATCGCCACGATGGGCGAGTTCGGCACCGGCTACACGTACATCGTGCTCGGCTACCCGCCGTTCCTGAAGGCGCTGTTCGACGACGACCGCCTCGACTGGGCGGCCTACGACGTCGTGGCCGCGTTCGGCGGCGAGGGGATCAGCGAGAACATGCGGACCCGGATCCTGGAGC
This sequence comes from Beutenbergia cavernae DSM 12333, assembly GCF_000023105.1. Classification (NCBI taxonomy): domain Bacteria; kingdom Bacillati; phylum Actinomycetota; class Actinomycetes; order Micrococcales; family Beutenbergiaceae; genus Beutenbergia; species Beutenbergia cavernae. Next base: position 3,913,863 of record NC_012669.1, on the reverse strand, counting down.
ACGCGCACAGCGTGTTCGGCTCGTACGGGGCGTCCGACCTCGAGATCAACCTCGCGCTGGAGACCGACTTCACGGTGGCGCTGCGCCGCGCCGTCGCCACCGACCCGGCGCTCTCCGCCCGGCTCACGAAGCAGGCCACCTACGGCGTCCTGCCGATGATCTTCCAGTTCAACCCGTACGACTACCTCATCGAGACGAACGACGGCGGCGAGCTGCTCGTCACGATCACGCGCAAGGAGAACATCAACCCGCGCATCCGCTACAACATCCACGACCGCGGCCACGTGCTGCGCGTGCGCGACCTCAAGCCGGTCCTCAAGGAGCTCGGCCACGCGGCGGTCCTGAAGGAGCAGTTCCTCGACCTGCCGCTGCTGTTCCACTACGGGCGCAGCGATCTGTCGGTCGACTACAACGGCGCCGTCGTCGCCCCCGACGCGCTGCGCGACGTCATCAACGCCGGCGCCGAGCTCGCGGAGGCGGTCGAGAGCCACCGGCTCATCGCGTACGAGGACGACGACGGCGACCGGCAGCTCCACATCGCGCTGCAGCTGACGCCGCGGGCGAGCGGCACGGGAGGCGACGGCGGCGCTCCGGTCAGCGCGGACGACGTCGCGGCGTGGCGCGACGAGGTCCCGGCCGAGCTGCGCCGCCTCAACGGTGACTTCCACAACGCGATCCGCACCGCGCCGTCGCACACGTGGCCGACGATCGCGTTCTACGACTACCGGACCGGTCCGTTCGCCGGCGACGGCGCGAAGCTCAAGAACGAGTACGTGTGGCTGCTCGAGGCGGAGGAGGTCGCCGCGCACGCGCTCGACCTCGGCCACGTCGTCCACCCCTGACCACCCCTGACCCACCCCTTCGCGAGAGGATTCGTGCGCGACCGCGAGAGGTTCCGTGCGCGACCGCGAGAGGTTCCGTGCGCGACCGCGAGAGGATTCGTGCGGCGCTCAGAGCCCGTCGTCGGCGTGCCAGTGGTTCTGCCAGCGCCAGTCGATCGGGTCGCTCGCGGCCTGGTAGCGGATGTCCGTCGACAGGCGCATGTGCCCGGCGTCGTCGACGTTGTCGAGCGCTGCGTGCACGATGTACGCGGAGTGGACGACGACGTCGCCGGCCCGGTAGTCGGTCGTCAGCCAGCGCGTGTCGTGCGCGTCCGCGAGGCTCGGCAGGTCGGCGGTGATCGACGCCGCGGGCCGCTTCAGTCGCCCCTCGCGCTCCTCGGCCAGCGTCACGTGGTGGCTGCCCTCGAGGTAGGTGAGACCGCCGAGGCGCTCCGGGGTGTCGCCGAGCGGGATCCAGATCGACAGCACGCGGTCGGTCCCCTCGCGCAGGTACACGAGGTCGTAGTGCGCCTGCGTCGCCGTGCCGATACCGGCCTCTCCGGGGCGGGTGTGCCGCAGGATCTTGCGCCGGTGGAGGTGGACGTCGTCCGCGAGGAACCAGGCGAACCAGTCGCGGATCGCGGGCTGCGTGCAGAACGCGGCGTACTCGTCCGACGGCACGAGGTCCGAGAACAGCGCGTGCCGCAGCTTCGCGCGGTCGGGCTCGCCGTCGCCGGCGATCCCCCAGAGCGGGTCGGTTCCGGTGCGCACGAGCCCGGTGCCGTCGAGCCGCGAGAAGTAGAACCGCCGGAAGTCCAGCACGGTGGCCGGGTCGAGGAAGCCGGGCAGGTACAGGTAGCCGTCGCGCCGGAGCCGGTTCCAGAGGGCGTCGCGGTCGGAGCGGTCGGCAGCGGGGACCGGCGCGAGCCTGCCCAGCCGGGTTGGACTCTCGTCGAGCACGTAGCCGTTGGACGTCAGCACGACACCAGTGTGCGTGCGCACGAGGGCGCCGTCCATGGACTCATGCCGGCTCCTCGCTTGGACTATCGTCGGGAGGCATGGACCGCTGGGCCAACTACGTCCCGCCGGCCCGGTCGTTGCGCGACACGTCACTCACGTGCCTCGGCGCAGGCGAGCAGGCGGGCCACCTCACCGCGACCGGGCGGCGCACGCTGCCGGTTCACGCGCTCGTCGTCGTCACGTCCGGGCGCGGTCGGTACCGCGACGTGGAGCGGGACGTCGACGTCGTCGCCCCGGCCTGGTTCTGGCTGTTCCCCGGACGGTGGCATGCGTACGGTCCCGGACCGGACGGCTGGTCGGAGCACTGGGTGCTGTTCGACGGCGTCGCCGCCCGCGGGTACGCGGCGCACACCGCGTGGGACCCGCCCGTGCACGCGGGCGGCCTGCCAGCCGAGGAGCTCGCGGCCTGCTTCGAGGGGCTGCGGGCGGCGACGGCGGGTGCCGGGCTGCGCGACCAGCTCGTCGCCGCCTCGCTCGTCCATCGGCTCGTCGGTGCCACGGTCTCGGCCCGCGCGGCGGCGGGGGAGCCGACGACGTCGGCGGTCCAGGCCGTCATCGACGCCGCTGCCGAGCCGCTGTCCGTCGCCCAGCGTGCCGCGCGGGCGGGAGTGAGCCCGGACCGGCTGCGCGCCGAGGTTCGTGCCGAGACCGGCCTCACCCCGCACGAGCTCGTCCTGCGCACCCGTCTCGCGACCGCCCAGCAGCTGCTCGCCGGCAGCGACCTCGACGTGGGTGCCGTCGCCGCTCGGGTCGGGTACGACGACCCGGCCTACTTCTCGCGGCTCTTCGCCCGCCGCGTGGGCGCTCCACCGAGCGAGTTCCGCCGCCAGCAGCACCGCTCCGTGGCCCCGACCAGGACCGGCTAGCCCTCCGACCGCCGCGCGTCGGCCGACGGCGCCGTCTCCATGAGCTCCCTGATCAGCGACTGCGCGTCGTACGGCCCGACGTGCAGCCGCCCGTTGACGAACAGGGTGGGGACGGCGGTGATGTCCATCGCCTCGGCGTCGAGCATGTCGTCCTGGACGCGCGCCGTGACCTCGGGCGAGGTCAGGTCCGCCTCGAACTGCTCGACGTCGAGCCCGAGCTCCTCGGCGCGGCGGATGATGTCCACCGGCAGCTGGTGCTCCTGGTCCGCGAACAGGCTCCGCTCGAACTCGAAGAACTTGCCCTGCCGCGCCGCGGCCTCCGAGGCCTCGGCCGCCGCGAGCGCGTTCGGGTGGTAGCGGGTGAGCGGCGCGTGCCGCCAGACGTACCGCAGGCGGTCACCCAGCTCGCGGTGCACCTCCTGGATGGAACCGGAGGCCTTGAGGCAGAAGCCGCACTGGAAGTCGCCGTACTCCACGATCGTGAACGGTGCGTCGAGGGCGCCGAAGATGTGGTCGCGCTCGGGATCGATGGGGCGCGCCAGCCTTCGGGCCGACTCCCCGGGCGGCCGGATCCGGTCGGAGACCCGGAAGATCACCGTCGCGATCACGAAGGCGAGGACGGAGCCCGACAGGACGCCGACGCGCGCCTCGTTCTGTACCGCAGGGTCGTCGATGGCGAGCTCGACGATGAACAGCGAGATGGTGAAGCCGATGCCGCAGAGCGCGGCGCCGCCGGCGATGCGGTCGAGGGTGAGGCCGGCACCGAAGTCGCCGAGCCGGAACGTCTTCATGAACGCCGACGCCCCGAAGATCCCGACGAACTTCCCGGCCACGAGCCCGACGACGATGCCCCAGGTGATCGGCGAGCGCGCAGCGGCGGCGAGGATCTCGGCGTCGAGCAGGACGCCTGCGTTCGCGAGCGCGAACAGCGGAAGGATCACGAAGGCGACGTACGGGGAGTACGCGGACTGGAGGCGCTCGTTGATCGAGATCGACTCGCGCAGGCTGTTCGCGGCGGCCCTCGCGTACTCGCTGTTCGGCGACTGCCGGAACGTGCGCGCGAGATCCAGCGCATGGTCGACGTCGCGCCGCGTGGGTCGGTAGACGGGGACGAGCAGGGCGATGGCGACGCCGGCGAGCGTCGGGTGGACGCCGGACGCGAGGAACGCCAGCCACACGATGATCGCGAGGGTGGCGTAGACCGGACCGCGTCCGCTGTTGAGGTACCGCGTGAGGTAGACGCCGAGCAGCCCGACGGCGGCGATCACGAGCGGGAGAGGGTTGAAGTCCTCGGTGTAGACGAGGGCGATGATGCTGAGCGCGCCGACGTCGTCGACCACGGCGAGCGCGAGCAGGAAGACGCGGAGCCGGCCGGAGGCGCGTGGCCCGATGAGAGCGAGCGCACCGACGAGGAACGCGGTGTCCGTGGAGATCACGATGCCCCACGCGCCGGAGTAGTCGGTGCCGGAGGTGAGCAGGACATAGAGCGCCGCGGGCACCGCGAGACCGGCGATCGCCGTCACGACCGGGACCACCGCCCGCGACCAGCTGGTCAGCTCGCCGATGGCGAACTCCCGGCGGACCTCGAGTCCCACCGTGAAGAAGAAGATCGCCATGAGGGCGTCGTTGACGAGCGCGTGCAGCGTGAAGTCCAGCTCGAGATCGTTGCCCACCCCGAGCGTGAGGTGCGTCTCCCAGAACGAGGAGTACGAGTCCTGCGCCACGTTCGCCCACACGATCGCGACGAGCGTCGCGAGCACCAGGAGGAGCGCGCTGAGGCGGTTCTGCCCGATCCCGCCGATGCGATCGGCGATCGACGGGCGAGCGCGCTGTCCCGGGACCTGCTGCTCAGGATCCGGCGACGTCTGGATGACGGTCAGGTTCGACACATGCCCTCCCTCGGTGCTCGGGCGGGTGCGGGTGGTGCTGGGGCCATCATGGCACCGGCTGTGCGACCATAGAGGTGTGGCGCGTGGAGACGGACGGCTCACCCACGACTTGCTCCCCGGTGAGAAAGGCCCCCAGGACGCCTGCGGCGTCTTCGGCGTGTGGGCTCCCGGCGAGGAGGTCGCGAAGCTCACCTATTTCGGGCTCTACGCACTGCAGCACCGCGGCCAGGAGTCCGCGGGCATCGCGACGTCGAACGGGGAGCAGATCCTCGTCTACAAGGACATGGGCCTCGTGTCCCAGGTGTTCGACGACGTCGCTCTCTCGTCGCTCACCGGCCACATCGCGCTGGGCCACACCCGGTACTCCACCACGGGCGCCAGCACCTGGCAGAACGCGCAGCCGACGCTCGGCCCGACGGCGTCGGGCACCGTCGCGCTCGGCCACAACGGCAACCTGACGAACACCTCCGAGCTCGTCGAGCTCGTCGAGGAACGCTACGGGCCGCGCATGCGCCACGACCTCGCGGACGGCTGTGCGACCGACACCACGGTGATCACCGCGCTGCTCTCGGGCGACCCCGACCACACGCTCGAGGCCACGGCGCTCGAGGTCCTGCCGCGGCTGCGCGGCGCGTTCTCGCTCGTGTTCATGGACGAGCACGCGCTGTACGGCGCCCGCGACCCGCAGGGCATCCGCCCCCTCGTCATCGGCCGCCTCGAGCGCGGCTGGGTCATCGCCTCGGAGACGGCGGCGCTCGACATCGTCGGTGCCTCGTTCGTGCGCGAGGTCGAGCCCGGCGAGCTCGTCACGATCGACGCCGACGGCCTGCGCACCGAGCGCTTCGCACCCGCCGACCGCAAGGGCTGCGTGTTCGAGTACGTCTACCTCGCCCGGCCCGACACCACGATCGTCGGCCGGTCGCTGCACGCGGCGCGCGTCGCGATGGGCCGCACGCTCGCGCAGGAGGCCCCCGTGGAGGCCGACCTCGTGATCCCGGTGCCGGAGTCGGGCACACCGGCAGCGATCGGCTACGCCACGGAGTCCGGCATCCCGTTCGGGCAGGGCCTCACGAAGAACGCGTACGTCGGGCGCACGTTCATCCAGCCCAGCCAGACGATCCGGCAGCTCGGCATCCGGCTCAAGCTGAACCCGCTGCGCGAGGTGATCCGCGGGAAGCGGCTCGTCGTCGTCGACGACTCGATCGTCCGCGGCAACACACAGCGCGCCCTCGTGCGGATGCTGCGCGAGGCGGGCGCGGCCGAGGTCCACGTGCGGATCTCCTCGCCGCCGGTGAAGTGGCCGTGCTTCTACGGCATCGACTTCCCGACCCGTGCGGAGCTCATCGCGAACGGCCTGAGCCCCGACGAGATCGGCGCCAGCCTCGGGGCCGACTCGCTCGCCTACATCTCGCTCGAGGGCATGATCGAGGCCACGGAGCAGCCGGCGTCCAAGCTGTGCTCGGCGTGCTTCACCGGCACCTACCCGGTCGAGCTGACCGACCAGGAGCGGCTGGCGCACCGCAAGGATCTCGGCCTCGAGCAGGACGAGCTCCCGCTCGGTCCGCCCGAGGACAAGCTCCTCTCGCTCGTGCCCGCGACCGGTGGCGCGAGCGCGCTCGATCAGCCATGACCCGGGTCACCTACGCCGAGGCCGGCGTCGACACGGAGGCCGGCGACAAGGCCGTCGAGCTCATGAAGGATGCCGTGCGGGCGACCCACGGACCCCAGGTGCTCGGGGGCGTCGGCGGGTTCGCCGGGCTGTGGGACGCGACGGAGCTGACGCGCTACCGCCGGCCGCTGCTGGCGACGTCGACGGACGGCGTCGGCACGAAGGTCGCCATCGCGCAGGCGCTCGATGTGCACGACACGATCGGTGCGGACCTGGTCGGCATGGTGGTCGACGACATTGTCGTCGTCGGCGCGAAGCCCCTCTACATGACCGACTACATCGCGTGCGGCAAGGTTGTGCCGGAGCGCATCGCGGACATCGTGCGCGGCATCGCGGCGGCGTGCGAGGAGACGGGGACGGCGCTCGTCGGCGGCGAGACGGCCGAGCACCCCGGCCTGCTGGAGCCGGACGAGTACGACGTCGCCGGGGCGGCCACGGGTGTCGTCGAGGCCGACTCGCTGCTCGGCCCTGACCGCGTGCGCGCGGGCGACGTGCTCGTGGCGATGGCGTCCAGCGGTCTGCACGCGAACGGCTACTCGCTCGTGCGCCGCGTGATCGACGTCGCGGGCTGGTCGCTGCACACCCACGTCGGGGAGTTCGGCCGGACGCTCGGCGAGGAGCTCCTCGTCCCGACCCGCCTGTACACCGCCCACTGCCTCGCGCTCGCCGACGCCGGCGTCGTCCACGCGTTCTCTCACGTCACCGGCGGCGGCCTCGCCGCGAACCTCGCCCGGATCCTGCCCGGGGGCCTCGTGGCCGACGTCGACCGCACCACCTGGGTCGTCCCGCCGATCTTCGACGTCGTCCGCCGCGGCGGCGACGTGCCGTGGTCCGACCTCGAGGCCACGCTCAACCTCGGGGTGGGCATGGTCGCCGTCGTCGCCCCGGAGGATCTCGACGAGGCCCTGCGGGTGTGCGCCGACCGCGGCGTGCAGGCCTGGGAGCTCGGCAGCGTTCGTGCGGAGGACGACGGCGACGCCCCCGGCGCGGCCGCGTCGCCTCTCGTGCGGGGCACGAAGGGCGTGACCGGCGGCGCGGTGCGCCTGCACGGGAGCTACCGCACCGCCTGACGCCGCTCCGCGGGGGTCCGGGCGTGGGCAGCGCGGGCGCGACCCATCGACCGGTCGGCATCGTGTGCCGACCGCGGGGAACGTCAGGCGGAGCGCCGGGAGGTCACCGACGGTTGTCGGAGCTCCAGTCCTCGTCCTCGGTGTCGGGTTCGTCGTTCCGGTCGACCACGTCCGTGTCGGTTCCGGGCGACGTGAGTTCCTTCTCGAGGGCTCGGTAGTCGGTCTCCGGGCTGTAGTACTTCAGCTGCCGGGCGACCTTCGTCTGCTTCGCCTTCTGACGGCCGCGTCCCATGGACTCGACCCCCTCCACCGTAGGTGCCGGGGAGACATCGTCAAGGACGTAGTGACCCCGGGGATTGGTCATTTGTGCGCGGGTCAAAGGTACAACGACACTCCCCGATCCACCCAATGCGCAGGTGGGAGCGGGTCACGCGCGTGGGGTGAGACGCTATCGCTTGCGCCGTGAGACGGCTACCACCGCGCCGACGGCAGCCACGATCCCGCCCAGGATGGCCAGGGCGCGCGGCTGGCCCGCCCGCACGTCGTCCACGAACCCCGACACGGCGGAGGTCGCCTTCTCGGTGGCTCGGCTCACCTGCTCGCGCGGGTCGACGCGCCCCGCCAGCTCGTCGACGGTGCGGGTCAGGTCCTCCCGCGTGCGCTGCAGGTCTGCCTCGATCTCGGCCGCGGACCGCTTCGGGGGCTTCGGGGCGTCGTCGGAGACGGCGTTGGTGACGGGGGGCGGCGTCGTCGTCATGAGCTCAACCCGTCCTTGAGCGCGGACACGTCCGACTTGAGCCCGGACACCGGGTCCGGCTTGAACGCCTTGCTCTTGTCGATGAGGACCTTGCCGACGAACGCCACGGCGCCGGCCAGCAGCAGGAGCGCGACCCCGACGATGAGTGCGGCGAGCCAGGCGGGCACCGCCTCGGCGAGACCGAGGACGGCTGCGGCGATGAGAACCCCCACGGCGAAGAACGCGAGGACTCCCGCGAACGCGAACGCTCCCGCGCCGGCGCCCAGACGCTTGCCCTTCTCCGCAAGCTGAGCCTGGGCGAGCTGCAGCTCGTCCCGGACGAGGGTCGAGAGCTGGCTGGTCAGCTTGCCGACCAGCTCGCCGATCGTCGGCTGGATAGGGGAGTCGTTCGCCATGGGAGGCCCTTCGGGTGGGGTGCTCCACCCAGCCAACCGCGCCGCGGGGGTGCGGGCAAGCGGGCGTGTGTCGGGCCCGGCTGCCAGACTCGTCGTGTGACGTCCCGCGGCTCTCTCCTCCTGCTCGACTCCGCCTCGATGTACTTCCGTGCGTTCTTCGGGGTGCCGGACTCCGTGCGCTCGCCGGACGGCCAGCCGATCGGCGCCGTCCGTGGGTTCCTCGAGGCCATCACGCTGCTCCTGACGACCCGGTCGCCGAGCCGGCTCGTGGCGTGCTGGGACGACGACTGGCGGCCCGCGTTCCGCGTCGCCGCCATCCCGTCGTACAAGGCGCACCGCGTGGCGCGGGACGTCCCGGGCACGACGGGCGAGGAGGAGGTCCCCGATGCCCTCTCCGTGCAGGTGCCGGTGATCGTGGAGGCGCTCGCCGCGATCGGCATCCCGCGCATCGGGAGGCCGGGGTACGAGGCGGACGACGTCATCGGCACGTTCGCCACGCTCGAGGCCGGCCGCCCGGACGGGGAGCGCTCCGCCGTCGAGATCGTCACCGGCGACCGCGACCTGTTCCAGCTGGTCGACGACGACGCCCCGATCCGCGTGCTGTACACGGCACGCGGGATGCGTGACCTGGACGTGGTCGACGTCGCCCGGCTGCGGGAGCGCTACGGCGTCGCCTCGGGGGCTGCATACGCCGACATGGCCGCGCTGCGCGGCGACCCGAGCGACGGCCTGCCCGGAGTGCCCGGGATCGGGGAGAAGACGGCGGTCGCGCTCCTCAACAGGTATGGCGACCTGGCCGGCGTGCTGCGGGCCCGCGACGACGGCGATCCCGGCCTGTCGGCGACGCAGCGGAAGCGCCTGACTGAGGCGGCGGGCTACCTCGACGTCGCACCGACCGTCGTCCAGGTGGCGCGGGACGTGCCGGTCGGCGTCGTCGACGACGCGCTGCCGACGGCGCCCGCCGACCCCGACGCGCTCGACGCGCTGGCCGAGCGGTGGGGCCTCGGGGGCGCCGTCTCGCGGCTCGTGGAGGCGCTGGCCGCCCGCGCCGCGTGACGCCTACACGGCGGTGTAGCCGCCGTCGACGAGGTGGTAGCTGCCGGTGATGAAGCTCGCGTCGTCGGACAGCAGGAAGCACACGAGGTGCGCGACCTCCTCGGCACGGCCGAGCCGGCCGAGCGGGTGCTTCGTCACGAGCAACTCCCGCGCCTGCGCCGGCAGGTCCCGCAGCAGGGGCGTGTCGATGTAGCCGGGGCCGACGGCGTTGACGCGCAACCCCTGCGCCCCGTACTCCGCCGCCGCGTTCTTGGTGACGCCGACGACGCCGTGCTTGGCCGCCGTGTACGCGCCGTTCCCGGGCGCGGCGACGGTGCCGTGGATCGACGCCATGTTGACGATCGAGCCGGCGCCGTCCGCCGTCGCGAGCATGGCCGGGATCTCGTAGCGCATCCCGTACATGACGCCGTTGAGGTTGATCGCGATGACGCGGTCCCAGTCGGCGAGGTCGACGTCGCCGGCCGGGGCCTGACGCCCGCCGATGCCGGCGTTGTTGACGGCGAGGTGGAGGCCGCCGTACGTCGCGACGGCGTGGTCGACCACCCGCTCGCTGCCCTCCGGCTTCGCCGTGTCCTGCTGGATCGCTGTCGCCGTGCCGCCCGCCGCCTCGATCGCGCCGACCACGCGCTGCGCCGACGCCAGGTCGATGTCCGTGACGACGACCTGCGCGCCCTTCGCCGCGAGCTCGGTGCTGATCGCCTCGCCGAGGCCGGAGCCTCCGCCGGTGACGATCGCTACCTTGCCGTCGAACTGTCCCATGATGTGCTCCTTTCCGATGTCTCGACCGTACGTCCGCCGAGCGCACACGCGACCGGGACGTTCGGCCCAGGACGGCGGCGGGGGATGCGCGCGGGAGGATGTCGCTCGTGATCCTCGACACCGAACGGCAGGGCGTCGTGCTCCGCCGGCTGACCCGAGCGGACGCGGGCACGTACACCGACCTGATGCAGGCGAACGAGGCCCACCTGACGTCGCGGGGCGACTTCCGCGACCAGGTGAGCGCCGACGCCGGCCAGTATGCCGAGCAGTTCGGCGCCGGCGGCCCGGCCCTCGCGTTCGGGATCGTCGAGGCCGGCCGGCTGGTCGGCGCCGTCGAGCTCGTGCCGGTGGACCCACCCCGGTACGGCCTCGGGTACTGGCTCGCCGCCGACGCGACCGGACGCGGGCTCGCGACCATCGCCGTCCGGACGATCGTCGGGTACGCGGGAGCGTCGCTCGGCGCCAGCGACGTGTACGCCGGGGTCACGCACGGCAACGAGGCGAGCGCCGCCGTCCTGCGGCGGGCGGGCTTCGTCGCCGTGCAGCGCTTCGACACCTACACGCGATTCCACTCGGCGACGGGTGCTCCGGCGAGCTCGGGCGGAGGAACGACGAAGCCCCGCTCCGAGTGACGGAACGGGGCTTGCGCTGGTGCCCACGAGCGGGGTCGAACCGCTGACCTTTCGATTTTCAGTCGAACGCTCTACCAACTGAGCTACATGGGCCGGTGGCGCCGGCCGGACGACCGGCGCCGATGATCGGCGACCCCGACGGGACTTGAACCCGCGACCTCCGCCGTGACAGGGCGGCGCGCTAACCAACTGCGCTACGGGGCCTCGTGGTGAGACCTTTCCACGTGCACGAACCGTACCCCCAACGGGATTCGAACCCGTGCTACCGCCGTGAAAGGGCGGGGTCCTAGGCCGCTAGACGATGGGGGCCCGAGCCGTGCGTTGAGCGCCCGTGGCGTTGTTCACGCCCCAAGACCTAGAGGAGCATACGGGATGCCCGGCGCTTCGCCCAACTCGCGTCGTGGAGACCTCGTTCACACCGTGCGCTCGCGCCCTTCGGACACCCAGTTCGGGTCCTCGCTGCGGTGTCCGACGACGGCGTCCGCCAGGCTGTCGAGGCCGCTCACCTGGTCGGGGGTGAGGGTGAGGCGCAGCGCGCCCGCGTTCTCCTCGACCCGTGCCGCGCGCCGCGAGCCGGGGATCGGGACGACGGGGAGGCCCAGCGCACGGCCCTTCGCGTAGAGCCACGCGAGCGCGACCTGGGCCGGCGTGGCGCCGAGCTCCGTCCCGATGGCGCGGATGCCGTCGACGACGGCGAGGTTCGCCTCGAGGTTCGCCTCGCCGAAGCGGGGGAGCAGGCGGCGGAAATCCCGCTCGCCGAGGTCCGACCCGGACGCGAGGGTGCCCGTGAGGAAGCCTCGGCCGAGCGGCGAGTACGGCACGAAGCCGACGCCGAGCTCGGCCGCCGTCGGCACCACCGACCCCTCGACGTCGCGGCTCCACACCGACCACTCGGACTGGACGGCAGCGATCGGGTGCACCGCGTGCGCGGCGCGCAGCTCGGTCGCGGTGACCTCGGAGAGGCCCAGGTGGCGGACCTTCCCGGCCGTGACGAGCTCCGCCATCGCACCGACCGTCTCCTCGATCGGGACGCGCGCGTCGCGCCGGTGCATGTAGTACAGGTCGATGACGTCGGTGCCGAGCCGCTCCAGGCTGGCGTCCGCGGCCGCCCGGACGTACGCGGCGTCGCCCCGGGTGGGCGGTGTCCCGGCGGCGCGGTCGGCCGGGTTGCCCGCGATCCCGAACTTGGTGGCGAGCTGGACGTCGTCCCGGCGGTCGGCGAGGAGCCGGGAGATCAGGCGCTCGTTGTGCCCGGCGCCGTAGACGTCGGCCGTGTCGAGGAACGTGACGCCGGCGTCGACGGCGTGGTGCAGGGTGGCGAGCGAGGCGTCGTCGTCCACCTCGCCGTACACGGTGGGCGAGAGCACCATCGCGCCGTAGCCGATGACGCTGACCTCGAGGTCGTCGCCGAGCGTGGTGGTGGGGATCGCCGGGGTGCTGGTCATCGGGAGGCTCCGCTCGTGTGGTCGTGGGTGGTCGGCTCGTCGAGGCAGTCGCTGCCCTCGGCGATGAGCCGGGTGTAGTGCGCCGTCTTCTCGTCCAGCGCGGTGAGGTCGGCCTGCAGCTCGGCGATGCTCGCCAGGAGCCGGGTGCGATGCTCCGCGAGCAGGTCGAGGCGGCGTTCGTAGGACTCCGGCCCGCGCAGGACGAGCTGCGCGAACTCGCGCATCTGTTCCACGGGCATCCCCGTCCGCCGCAGCCGGCTCACGAGCTCGACGATCCGGACGGCGCGGGCGCCGTACCGGCGTCTGCCGTCCGGCGAACGGGCCACGGGCGGGAGGAGGCCCTCGCGCTCGTACCAGCGCAGCGTGTCGGCGCTCAGCCCCGTCCGCTCGGCGACGGCGGAGATGCCCAGGGGAGGGGCGCCGTCGTCCTCGGTGGCGAGGATGAGGACCTCGGGTGCGATCGTCGCGGTCATGCCTTGACGTTAGGAGCTGGAGTGCACTCCAGCGCAAGGGCTTCCCGCCATCTGCCCGTGCGCGCGCGGCCACGGTCCCGCCGGGCTCCCTCCCGCCGGTGCCGCTCCCGCCGGCGCCCCGCCCCCGCCGCCGCCTTTCCCGTCGAGTGCATGACCTGTCTCGGTCCCACCGGCGTGTCGCACGCAGGGATCACGCACTCGGCGGGACCGGGTGCGTGTCGGCGGGCGTCGCTAGCCTGGCGCCGTGACGATGCGACGGCTGGATCGCGACGAGGCGCGGCGGATCGCCGTGCGCGCGCAGCTGCTCGACGTGCCCCAGCCGACGGAGCTGGTCGACATGGTGGATCGCCTGACGCTGCTGCAGATCGACCCGACGGCGGCGGTGGCGCCGAACGCGGACCTGGTCGCGTGGAGCCGGCTGGGCGCCGGCTACCGACCCGCGGACCTGACGCGGGCGCAGGAGGTGGAGCGTTCGCTGTTCGAGCTGCGCGCGATGATCCGCCCCGTGACGGCGCTGCCGTGGCAGGTGCCGGAGGTCACGGACTACCTCGCGCAGCCGTCGATCGCGCACTGGATCGAGGCCAACGACGCCTTCCGCCGCGACGTGCTCGCGCTGCTGCGCGACGCCGGGCCCTTGCCCTCGCGGGACGTGCCGGACACGGCGCAGGTGCCGTGGGGCTCGACCGGGTGGACCAACAACCGGAACGTCACGCAGATGCTGGAGTTCCTGTCGGCGCGCGGCGAGGTGGCCGTCGCGGGGCGGGTCGGCCGGCAGCGGGTCTGGGACGTGCCCGAGCGCGTGTACCCGCCGTTCGAGCCCTTGTCCCCGGAGGCGGCGAAACGGCGGCGCGACGAGCGACGGCTGCGCGCGCTCGGCATCGCGCGGCCGGGCCGGAAACCGGTGCCCGGGGAACCGACGTCCGCGGGCGAGCTCGGCGTCCCCGTGGTCGTCGAGGGCGTCGACGGCGAGTGGCGGGTCCACCCGGACGCCTTCGACGGCGAGTTCACCGGCCGGACGGCGCTGCTGTCGCCGTTCGACCGGCTGATCCACGACCGCGAGCGGGCGCTGGACCTGTTCGGCTTCGAGTACCTGCTGGAGATGTACAAGCCGGCGGCCAAGAGGCGTTGGGGGTACTTCGCGCTGCCGATCCTGCACCACGACCGGCTCGTCGGGAAGCTGGACGCGAAGGCCGACCGCAAGGCGGGGACGTTCACCGTGAACGCGGTGCACGAGGACGTCCCGCTCAGCGGTGCCGTGCGCGACGACGTCGACGCCGAGATCGCCGCCCTCGCAGGCTGGCTCGGGCTCGAGCTCCTCCGGGCCGGCTGAGGGCTCCGGCGACCACCGGTCCCTTCGCTGCGCTTCGCCGAGGGTGGGGTGGAGGTCCGAGTGCGGTGCGTGCCGGGCCACACTCGGACGCACGGCCCATACTCGGCGCCGCGGGTCTCTTCCCGGGAAGATGGCACGCGTGATCGAGATGTCCCGCGAGGAGTTCGAGGCGTGCGTCGCCGACGGCCTGGACCTGGTGCCGACCGAGCTCACCGAGCTCATGGACAACGTGGTGGTGCTCGTCGAGGACGATCCGCCGTCGTCGGAGGACCCCGAGCTGCTCGGTCTCTACGAGGGCACGCCGCTCACCGAGCGCGACTCCTGGTGGGCGGCCGGCTCGCTCCCGGACCGCATCACGATCTTCCGCAATCCGACCCTGGCGATCTGCGACACGCGCGACGACGTCGCCGAGGAGGTGGCCGTCACGGTGGTCCACGAGATCGCGCACCACTTCGGGATCGACGACGAGCGGCTGCACGAGCTCGGCTGGGGCTGACGGACCGGCGTGGTGACGAGGAGAGTCGTCACCACGCCGGCGTTCTGTCCCGGCGGACCGGGCGTCAGAGCGTCTCCGCGCTGACGATGAACGGCGAGGCGGCCTGCAGCACCTCCGCCCGCGCCAAGGGGGTCTCGAAGGCGCCCTGGTACACGCCACCCTCGGCGGGCTTCTCCTGCAGCACCCCGATGATCGCCGCGTGCCGCGCCTCGACCCCGAAGATGCTCGCGGCCGCCGTCAGGAGCTCCTTCTCCTGGAACAGTGACGGTGCGGCCCCGAGGTACGCCTGCACGCCGAGGTTCTCGAACGTGTACGCCGTCTCGAGGTAGCTGTCCGCCGTGGCGAACGACTCCCCGAAGTCGACCTGCGGAGCGGGGACGGGAGTGCCGCCGAGCGAGGCGATCGTGTCCTGGAGCGTCATGACGTGCGTCTCCTCGTCGGTCTGGATGGTGGCGAGGTAGTCCGCGGCCTTGCCGTCCAGGAGCCCGACCTCGTTGCCCTGGCGGTAGAACTCGGCCTCCAGGTACTCCAGGGTCAGCGCGTAGTTGAGCACGTCCAGCGGACCGTCGAAGTCGCCGTCGTCCGCGAACGCGAACTTGGCTCCGATCATGGTCAGTGCGATCGCGCCGGGGATCACGAGCCCGGCGTCGCGGATCAGGTCCTTGCGTTTCAACATGGGATCCTCCTAGCCCTCGATGAACTGACCGGCGGCCTCGAGCACGTCCTCCATGGGGAGGTTGTTCTCGAACGGGGCCGGGAACGGGTCGCCGCCGAGCAGGTCCGCGACCACGGCGGCGTGCCGCGACTCGGTCCCGGCGATCGACGCTGCCGTGGCGAGGATCTCCGCGTCCTCGATCAGGGCGACCTGGCCGTGGTAGGCGTCGACGCCGAGCTCCTCGAACATCGACGCCGCCTCCAGGAACATGGTCCGGTCGGTGAACGTGCCGTCCGGGAACATGAAGACCGGGGACTCCACGGGCGTCCCTCCGAGGTCGGTGATGAGCTGCGTGATGCCGGTGACGTGCGTCTGCTCGTGCTCGCGGATCGGCGTCACGAGCTCCAGCTCGCGGTCGACGAGAACCCCGCCGGAGATGCCCTGGGTGTAGAACTCGGCCTCCAGGTACTCCAGGGTGAGCGCGTAGTTGAGGATCTCGAGGTCGCCCTCGGACAGGGCGAACGCCCGCGGGTCGTTGCGGGTGGCAGCGACGAACGTTCCCCCGACGCCGATGAGGGCCGCTCCGGTGAGGAACGTCCGTCGGCTCGCCTCGGTCCGGAACTGCATCACTGGCGCCCCGCCGAACAGCTTGCTCGACCTGCGGGCGCGTGCCGCCCGGCCGGGATCGGCCGTCGGTGGTTCGTGGGTGTCGTGCATGGATCTCACACCTTCTTCCTGAGGAACGGCGCGTGCCGTGCCTGGTGGGTCCGTCGTCGGACGTGCGCGGGCGCTCCCTTCGTCGGTGGCTCGGTGGTCAGGCATCGCCCGCGCCGCCTGCGCGCGCGTGGACGACGATCCGGTTCGCGAGGCTTCCCTCGGGGTGGCACGCGAAGAGCGTGAGCTCGCGCGACGTCGCGTCGTCGGGTGGGGCCAGGACGTGCTCCGTGTAGCTCTCGACCGGGACGACGACGGTGTCGACGACGACGTAGGTGACAGGCTCCGCAGCGCCTGTCGACACGACGATCTCGTCGCCCTCGACGAGGTCGTCCAGGTCGCGGAACGGCGCCGTGTGGGTGGTCCGGTGGCCCGAGATCACGGCGTTGCCCGCCTGACCGGGCGCCGGCGTGCCCGGCCAGTGACCCGGTCCACGCGCGAGCGCGGACTCGTGGACGCCGTTGCCGTACTCGGCGTCGAGGCCGATCGCGGGGATCTGGATCCGACCCATCGCCTCGTACGGCCCGGGCTGCGTGACGACGGCCGAGACCCGTGCGGGGTCGATCGGCTGGTCGTAGCCCTCCGAGGCGATGTCGCGGAGGTCGGCGGCGAGGTCGTCGACCGTCTCCCGGGTGGGCGGCTGCTGGTCCTCGCGCTCCTCCAGCGCGCGTGCCACGGGCGAGTCCGCCGGGTCGTCGGCGGCGCCCGGGAGGAGGACCAGGGCGGCGGCCCCGAGGGCCACGGCTGCGCCGGTGACGGCGGTGCGCCATCCGAGGAACCGCCGCCGGGTGCCGGGGTCGCCGCTGGGACGACCACCGTGCTCGGGGGCGCCCTGCTCGGGCGCGTGGCGACCGGGCTCGTCTCGCTCGGGCATCGCACGGGGACTCACTCGGACCTCCCGAACCTCGGGTCAGCTTCTGACCCTGGTTCGGAGCGGCGGCCGTGGCGGATGGGTCACGCCGGGGACGGCCCGAGAGGAGCCGCCGCGGTCCGCCCCGGTCAGCCGCCGAAGGCGGCGACGAGCCGCTGCGTGTAGCGGTGTGCGGGCGTGCGCAGGACGGCCTCGGCCGGGCCGCGCTCCACGAGCAGGCCGTGCTCGAGCACGGCGATCTCGTCGGCCAGCCGCGCCACGGCGCGCAGGTCGTGCGACACGAGCACGAGCGCCACGCCCCGCTCGCGCCGCAGGTCGTCGAGGAGGTCGAGGACGGCGCCGCGCACGCTCGCGTCGAGCGCCGACACCGGCTCGTCGCACAGCAGCACGCGTGGGTCGCCGGCAAGGGCGCGGGCGACGGCGATCCGCTGCCGCTGGCCGCCCGAGAGGTGCGCCGGGCGCTGACCGGCGACGTGCGCGGGCAGGCGGACGGCGTCGAGCAGCTCCGCGACGCGCGCCGCTCGCGCGCGACGCCCGAGCGCCCGTGAGGCCGGGGCGGCGGCGATCGCGCCCTCGAGCACCTGCCCGGCGGTGTGGCGCGGGTTCACGGTGCCCAGCACGTCCTGCGGCACGAAGCCCAGGAGCGGGCGAAGGTCCCGTCGTGCACGCTCCGGCACGCCGGACCAGTCGCGGCCGAGGAACGTCACGCTGCCGGAGTCCGGGGTCGTCACGCCCAGGAGCACCCGCAGGAGCGTCGTTTTGCCGGCCCCGGACTCGCCGACGACGCCGAGCGAGGCGCCCGGTGCGACGTCGAGGTCGACGCCGCGCAGGGCGTCGATCGTGCCGGCCCCGCGGCGGAACGATCGCGTGACGCCGCGCGCCGACAGGACGGGCTCGACGACCACCGGTGCCCCGGCCGCCGCCGTTGCCCCGGCCGCCGCAGCCGTCGCGCGCCGCGCGGAGCCAGCCGCCCGCGGCTCCAGCGACCCGACGGCGTCGAGCAGCTCCCGCGTGTAGGCGGACGACGGCGCGCCGATCACGCGTGCCGCCGGGCCGGACTCCTGCACCCGTCCGGCGCGCAGGACGACGACGTCGTCGGCGAGCCGGGCCACGAGCGGCAGGTCGTGCGTGATGAGGAGCAGGCCGCGTCCGGCGTCGCGCAGGCGGCCGAGGAGCTCCACGAGGCGTTCCTGCGTGATGGCGTCGAGCGACGACGTCGGCTCGTCGGCGACGAGCAGCGCCGGCCCGGCGGCCAGGCCGGACGCGAGGAGGGCGCGCTGGCGCTGCCCGCCGGAGAGCTCGCCTGCGCGGACCGCGACGGCGTTCGCGGCGTCGTCGACCCCGAGGTCCTCCAGGAGGGAGGTCGCCGCGCGACGGCGGTCGGTGCGGGACATGCCGCGGTGCAGCCGGAGCGCATCGCCGACCTCCTCACCGACGCGGCGCAGCGGGTCGAGCGCGACGAGGGCGTCCTGGTGCACGAACCCGATGCGCCGCCCGCGGATCTGCCGCCACGGAGCTCCCGCGCGCAGGTCGAGGCCGCCGAGGCTCAGCTCGGACGCCGTCACGTGCGCGCCGGGACCGGCCAGGCCGAGCAGCGTGCGCGCCGTCACGCTCTTGCCGGACCCGGACTCGCCCACGAGCGCCACGCACCTTCCGGGCTCGAGGTCGAAGGTCACGCCGTCGACGGCCGGCGTCGCCGCGCCGTCGAACCAGACCCGCAGGTCGCGCACCCGCAGCACGTCGCCGGCGGCTGAGCCCGTCGCCGTCCCCGCGCTCATCGCTCACGCACCCGGCGCTGCCAGAACCGCCCGAGCGACGCCGTCGCGAGCGCCGTCGCCACGATCGCCAGCCCGGGGAACACGCTCATCCACCAGGCGGTCGTCAGGTAGGTGCGGCCGTCCGACAGCATCGCGCCCCACTCCGGCGCTGGCGGCGCGACACCGAACCCCAGGTAGCTGAGCGCCGACGCCCACACGACGGCCTGCCCGATGCCGAGCGTGACGACGGCGACCAGCGGCCACACGGCGTTCGGGACGATCGTGCGCGCCACGATCCCCGGCCAGGGGCGCCCGAGCAGGCGTTCCGCCTCGACGTAGCCGGAGGACGCCACCTGGCGCACCTGCGCCCGGATGATGCGCGCGTACCCGGGCGCCGTCGAG
This sequence comes from Beutenbergia cavernae DSM 12333, assembly GCF_000023105.1. NCBI lineage: Bacteria > Bacillati > Actinomycetota > Actinomycetes > Micrococcales > Beutenbergiaceae > Beutenbergia > Beutenbergia cavernae. The sequence continues at coordinate 3,894,786 of NC_012669.1, read as the reverse complement.
AGTCCGACGGCGATCGTCACCGTGACGGGGCCGGGCCCGTACAGCGTGATGACGAACAGTGCGAGCACGAGGCCGGGGAACGCGAGCATGACCTCCGTGAAGCGGGTGCTCGCGGTGTCGAGGACGCGGCCGGCGAGGCCCGGCACGAGGCGGGCGCCGAGGAGGCCGAGGGCGAGGCCGAGCCCGACGCCGATCGCCGTGGCGAGCACGCCGATCGTGAGGGACGCGCGGGCGCCGTGCACGACGCGGGTGGCGACGTCGCGCCCCGACGCGTCGGTGCCGAACCAGTGCGCCGGGCCAGGCGGCGTGAACGCGGCGGGCGGGTCGGTCGCCAGGGGGTTGCCCGGCGCGAGCACCTGCGGGGCCAGGACGGCGACGGCGAGCAGCACGAGGAACGCCGCCGCCAGCCACACGGCCGGACCGGCGCCGCGGCGCGACGCCGTCCCGCGCGTCGGGACGACGACGCCGCTCATCGGGCGGCCTCCGGACGCGGGTCCGCGAGGCGCGTGACGGCGTCAGCCACGATCGTGACGACGACGTACGCGAGCGCCGAGACGAGGACCACGCCGGTGACCAGCGGCACGTCCCGCGCCGTCACCGCCGCGACGAGCGTCCGGCCCAGGCCCGGCCGCGCGAAGATCGTCTCGACGACGACGGCGCCCCCGACGAGGTGACCGAGCGCCCAGCCGGACAGCGCGATGCCCGGCAGGCTCGCGTGGCGGATGCTGTGCCGCAGGCGCACGCCCGCCTCGCCCTCGCCGCGTGCCCGCGCCGACAGCGTGTAGGGCGCGTGCAGGCTGTCGGTCAGCGTCTCGCGCATGGACTGGGCGAGGAAGCCGGCCAGCGGGATCGCGAGCGTCAGGGTCGGCAGCACGAGGCTCGCCGCGCTCTGCCCGGCGATGGCCGGGAGCCACCCGAGCCACGTGCTGAACACGAGGATTCCGACGGCGCCCAGCCAGTAGGCGGGGAGTGCGGCGGCGAACGTGTCGATCGCGTTCCCGACGGCGTCCCAGCCGCCCCGCTGTCGCGTGGTCACCAGGAGGGAGACGAGCGCGAGCGCCCACGCGAGCACCAGCGCGAGGGCCGCGAGGGTGAGCGTCCCGGGCAGCTGGTCGCCGATGAGCTCCGCCACGGGCGTGCGCCTGGCGTAGGACGTCCCGAGGTCACCGCGGACGAGCCGTCCGAGGTAGGCGAGGTACTGCTCGAGCACGGGCCGGTCGAGGCCGTGGTCGGCGCGAGCCTGCGCGAGCGCCTCGGCCGACGCCTGGGAGCCCGGCCCGCCGAGGATCGCCTGGGCCGGGTCACCGGGCACGGTCCGGATGGCGACGAACGTGACCGTCGCGGCCGCCCACAGGACGCCGACGGCGCCGGCCAGCCGCCACGCGACCGCCCGGACGCCCCGGACGGCGGGGGTGCCGCGCGCGGCGCGGGCGCCGGACCCCGCGGTGCCCCGACCCCTCCCCGAGAGGTGATCGGCGCGACCGCGAGAGGATGTGCGCGCATCCGCGAGAGGATCTCCGCGCGCCGCGCGAGGGCTCACCCCTGGGCGAGCCACGCGTCAGCGAACGTGGGCGTCGACACGGTGGCGAGCGCCCGCAGGCCCCGGACGTCGGACCGGTAGAGGAAGTGGTTCTGCTGGTCGTAGAGGGGCAGGATGTAGCGGCCCTCGAGCACGAGGCGCTGGGCCTCGGCGTACAGCTGCGCGCGCGCGTCGGTGTCGGTCTCGAGCGACGCCTCGTCGAGCAGGGCATCGAGCTCCGGGAGCGCGACCTGCGACAGGTTGGCGAAGTACCCGCTGGGCGCGGGGACGATGCCGTCCGAGTGGTAGAGGATCCGCAGGACGTCGGGGCCGACCTTCGTGTACGGCGCGGTGACGGCCTCGTAGTCGTCGGCGGCGAGGGCGGCGTACCAGCTCGAGAGGTCGAGCAGGTCCAGCTGCACGTCGAAGCCGACCTCGCGCGCCGACGCCTGGATCTGTTCCAGCAGCGAGACCTCGGCGGGGATGGACTGGTTCGTGCTGACCGGGATCCGCACGGTGAGGCGCTCGCCGTCGCGCACGCGCACGCCGTCGGAACCCACCACCCAGCCGGCCTCGTCCAGCAGGGCCGCGGCGGCGTCCGGGTCGTACGGGAGCGGGTCCTCGTCGCTCACGGCCATCGACTCGACGCTCGACAGCGGCGAGTGCGAGCGCGTCGCCGTGGAGAAGAACAGGCTCTCGATGCCCGGGTCGACCTCGGCAGCATGGAGGAACGCCTCGCGGACGCGGACGTCGTCGAACGGTGCGCGGCCGCTGTTGAGCTCGAGGCGGTTGACGGACCCGGGTCGGGGCGCGTCGAGGTGCTCGATCGCGTCGTCGTTCTCGGCCTGGGCGATCGTGTCGGGCTGTGCGTTGTCGATGACGTCGACGTCGCCGGCGACGAGCGCGGCGTAGCGCGTGGCCGAGTCGGGGATGAACCGCCACACGATGCGATCGAGGTACGCGGCGCCGTCGTGCTCCGCATCCGCGGGCGGCGACGTGTACCCCTCGTAGCGGGTCAGCTCCACGTGGTCCTGCGTGACCCAGTCCGTCACCTGGAACGGGCCGGTGCCGATGGGTGCCGCGCAGTTCTCCTCCTGGCTGCGCGCGAGACCGGAGGCGGCCTGGATCGCCGTCCACGGCTGCGAGAGCGACTCCAGCAGGGCGCTGTCCGGGGCGCTGAGGTGGAAGCGCACGTGCTGGGTGTCGACGGGCTCCACGCTCTCGACCTTGGCGACGGCGAGGTACCCGGTGGAGGACGCCGTCGCCGGGTCCTGGAGGTGCTCGATCGACGCCTGCACCGACGCGGCGTCCAGCGGCGTGCCGTCGTGGAAGAACACGTCGTCCGCGAGCGTGAAGTCCCACGTCAGGCCGTCGTCGCTCACCTCCCAGTCGGTGGCGAGCCAGGGCGTGATCTCGCCGCTCGAGTCCCGGCCGACCAGCGGCTCGAGGAACTGCGTCGCGACGAGCGCCTGCGGGTAGTTGCCGCCGACGTGCGGGTCGAGACAGGTCGGCTCCGCGTCGCCCGAGGCGTACGTGAGGGTGCCGCCGGTGACGGGTGTGGCGTCGCCGGCGTCGGCGTCGCCCGGGTCGGTGCCCGACGAACAGGCCGCGAGCACGAGTGCAGCGGCGAGGGAGACGACGACGGCGGCCGGTCGCGTCGCGGGGTGGCGGACGGCGGAGCGGCGGGCAGGCAGGGGCACGGACGATCCTCGGGTGGGGCGGATGGGCGTCTGCAGCAAACCTAAGCACGCCGCGGGCGGCGGTATTCCCTCGGCGTGTGCCAGGCCACACCGTGGGCGCCGCTGCGGTGTAGCCGGCATCGGAATCTGCCGATATCATCGTCACATGACGATGAATCGGGCGGACGCCGCCGACTGCGCCCCGGTCAGCGACCGCCACGACCACGAGGCCGTCGCCGCGGTCTTCCGTGCCCTGGGCGAGCCGGCGCGCCTCCAGATCGTGCACAGCCTCGCGAGTGGCGAGCAGCGCGTCGTCGACCTCGTCGGCGCCGTCGGGCTCGCGCAGTCGACCACGTCCGCGCACCTCGCGGTGCTGCGGGAGGCCGGCCTCGTCGCGCCTCGCGTCGAGGGGCGGTCGACGTACTACTCGCTGACGACGACGGCGCTCGTCGCACTCGTGCACCGGGCGGAGGAGCTGCTCGAGGACGGGCTCCACGCCGTCGTCCACAGCCACGCGGAAGGGGTCGGTTGATGGGTCACTCGCACGCGCCGACGGCGTCCGGGCGGCATCGCGGGCGGCTGGCCGCAGCCCTCGCGATCACCGTCACGGTCATGGTCGTCGAAGTCATCGGGGCGTGGCTCACCGGATCGCTCGCGCTCCTCGCCGACGCCGGGCACATGCTCTCCGACGCCACCGGCCTCACGCTCGCGCTCATCGCGACGTGGCTCGCCGCGCGGCCGACGTCGCACCGCTGGACGTTCGGCTGGCAGCGCGCCGAGGTGCTCGCCGCCCTGGCGAACGGGGTGATCCTCGCCGTCGTCGCCGTCACCGTGCTCATCGAGGGGTTGCGGCGGTTCTCCACGCCGGGCGAGGTCGAGGCACCGGTGATGCTCGCCGTCGGCGCGCTCGGACTCGTGGCGAACCTGGTCGCGCTGCGGCTCCTCGCCGCCGGGCAGAAGGAGAGCCTCAACGTGCGCGGCGCCTACCTCGAGGTGCTCGGCGATCTCCTCGGGTCCGTGGCGGTCATCGCCGCCGCGCTCGTGATCGCCACCACCGGGTGGGTGCAGGCCGACGCCGTCGCCTCGATCGCGATCGCCGTGCTCATCGCGCCCCGCGCGTTCTCCCTGCTGCGCGACGTCGCCCGCGTGCTGCTCGAGGGCACGCCCAAGGAGATGGAGCTCGACACCGTGCGGCGCCACCTCGCCGGCGTGCCCGGCGTCGTCGCCGTGCACGACCTGCACGCGTGGACGATCACCTCGGGCGTGCCGGTGCTCAGCGCACACGTCGTCGTCGACGACGACGTGCTCGACCCGGCGCGGTTCTGCGGCGTGCTCGACGAGCTGCAGCACTGCTTGCGCGGCCACTTCGACGTCGAGCACTCCACCCTGCAGCTCGAACCGGCCACGCACACCGAGCGCGGCGTCCACGCCTGACTCCACCGCGAGAGGATCTCTGCGCCACCGCGAGAGGTTCTCTGCGCGACCGCGAGAGGTTCTGTGCGCGACAGCGAGAGGATCTCTGCGCGACCGCGAGAGGATCTCTGCGGTCGGACCGCGGCGCAGGTTCACTCAGGCGGGGTCGTCGGCCCCCCGGGCCTCCCACGCGCTCGCCACCATCTCGCGGAGCGTGTGGCGCATCGCCCAGTCGATGTCGCGGGCGGCGGCGGAACCGTCGGCGACGATGCGCGCCGGGTCGCCCGGACGGCGTGGCGCCACCTCGGGCGTGAACGCGATCCCGGTGACCTCGGCCACCGTGTCCATGATCTGCCGGACCGAGACCCCCTCACCGCTGCCGAGGTTGTACACCGGCTGCAGGGTGCAGCCCTCGGTCAGGGCGCGGGCGGCGGCGACGTGCGAGGCGGCGAGGTCGGCGACGTGCACGTAGTCGCGCACGCACGTGCCGTCCGGCGTGGGGTAGTCGGTGCCGTTGATGCGCGGTGTGCGATCCTCCGCGAGGGCGTCCATGACCAGCGGGAACAGGTTGTGCGGGCTCGTGTCGGGCAGGTCCGGCGACGCGGAGCCGACGACGTTGAAGTACCGCAGCGACGTGTGGCGGAGCCCGCTCGCCCGGCCGGCATCGGCCAGCAGCCACTCGCCGACGAGCTTCGACTCGCCGTAGGGCGACTCCGGCGCCGTCGGCGTCGACTCCGTGACGAGGTCGGTCTCGGGCGTCCCGTACACGGCGGCCGACGAGGAGAAGACGACGGCGTCCACGTCGGCCGACTCCATCGCCTCCAGCACGCTCGCCGTCCCGGTGACGTTCTGGGCGTACGTGTGGAGGGGGCGCTGCACGGAGACTCCGGCGTACTTGAAGGCCGCGACGTGGACGACGCCGGTCACCTCGTGCTCGCGCAGCGTGCGCTCGACGAGCGCGGTGTCGAGGATCGTGCCGCGCACGAACGGGACGCCGTCGGGCACGAAGCTCGCGTGCCCGCTCGAGAGGTCGTCGAGCACGACGACGTCGATGCCCGCCTCGCGGAACGACCGCACCACGTGTGCGCCGATGTAGCCGGCACCGCCGGTCACGAGCCAGGTCATCAGTCGTCCTCTCGTCTCGAACTAAACCGAACACAAACTACCATGATCGAACATGCGCGGCGTCGTCGTCGGCGTCACGCCGCGAAGATCCTCTCGCGGTGGCGCACGGATCCTCTCGCGGTGGCGCACGGATCCTCTCGGGGTGGCGCACGGATCCTCTCGCGGTGGCGCACGGATCCTCTCGCGAAGGGGTCAGTCAGGCGCCGGGTGACATCGTGCGCCCGGCCGAGACCTCGCCGAGCTCGCCGCCGTCGACCCAGTCCGCGGCCCGGTGCCCGTCGACCCGCGGGAGCTGCACGCCGGCGTCGTCGCTCACCGGCGCCCGCAGCAGCGTGAGCGTCGCCCAGCCGCGCGCGAGGAGGAACGCGTCGCTGCCGTCCTCGGTGCCGGCGCCCAGGCCGGAGTAGGTGAGCGTCACGTAGTCGTGGCCCTTCTCCTTGACGCGGCCCTGCACGGCGCCGAACGTCGCGAGCCGGGCCGGGCGCATCCCGCGCACCGCGTCCATCGGGAGGTCGGGCACGTTGAGGTTGAGCACCCGGTCGCCGAGCGGGGGCTGCTCGAGCAGCCAGTCCAGCGCCCGCCGGGTGTAGGCCCGCGCCGTCTCGAGGTGTCGGGGCGCCGGCGAGGCGATCGACACGGCCATCGCCGTGATGCCCTGCGTCGCCGCCGACAGCGCTGCCCCGACCGTGCCCGAGTGCAGCGTGGCGTGCCCGGTGTTCGCGCCGAGGTTCACCCCGGACAGCACGAGGTCGGGCTTCGGGCCGAACGCCCCGTAGGACGCCGTGAACGTGATGAGCGCCGGGGCCGCCCGGACGGCGAACGCGGGGACGTCGTCTGGCAGCCCGGGCGGCCGGGCCGCGGCGAGCCGCAGCCGACCCTCTGCCTCGTGCCCGATGAGCGACGCGCTCGCGCCGGAGTACTCGCGGTTCGGGGCGGCGACGACGACGTCGCAGCCCACCTCGCGGGCCACGTCGGCGAGCACCGCGAGGCCGGGGGAGGCGACGCCGTCGTCGTTCGTCACCAGCGCCCGCATCAGCCCAGGTCCTCCACCCTGATCCGCGCGGCGAACCGTTCGATCTGCTCGCGCCGCCCGGTCCCGAGGCCCCGGCGTGTCACGTTCAGCGCACCCGCCGCCGCTCCCAACCGTACGGCGTCGGCGATGACCTCACCCCTCGCGAGCGCGACGGCGATCCCCGCCGTCATCGAGTCGCCGGCGCCGCGGTGGTCCAGCGGTGTGACGACCGGCGTCACGACCCGCACCACCGCCTCCGCCGTGACGACGAGAGCCGGGTTGCCCGCCCGCGAGACGACGACGGCGCCCGTGCCGCGCGTGACGAGGCGCTGCGCGGCGTCGACGAGCGCTTCCTCGCCGTCGCCCGGCGCGAGCCCGGCCTCGACGAGCTCCTCGTCCGACATCTTGAGCACCGACGGGCCCGCGTCCGCAGCAGCCTTCGCGTGCCCGCCGGACAGGTCCGCGACCACGGGCTTCCCGGCGGCGCGCAGGTCCCGCACGAGCCGCGCGAAGAAGCTGCTCGGGAGCACCCGCGCCGGTTGCGCCCCGGTGAGCACGCACGCGTCGGCGTCGAGCGCGGCGACCAGCACCGTGCCGTACAGGTCGTCGACCTCGTGCCGGGTCAGTCGGGCCGGCGGCATGTGCGCCACGGTCTCGCGCTCCCCGGAGCGCTGATCGTGCACGTACGCGCCGTTGCCCGTGCCCGACGGCGACGCCTGGAGGGTCATGCCCATCCCGGTGATCATGGGCGCGAGGAGAGCGCCGATCTCGCCGCCGATCGGCCCGCAGACGACCACCTTCGCGCCGAGCGACGTCGCCATCCGTGCGACCCACAGGCCCTGCCCGCCGAGGTGCGTGTGGACGTCGGCGACGGTGGGGTCGTCGGCGTCGCCGGTCGGCTCGATCTCGACCATGAGGAGCGGCGCGGGCGCGACGACGCACAGTACCGGTGCGTGCTCCTCGGCCTTCATGGGCAGAGCGTAGGGCGGCGCCGGGTGGTGCGCGACGGCGTCGGGCAGCACCCGGGAGGGTGCCGCGCGCCGACGGTCCGGGCATGATGCTGGGAGTGAGGACGCAGCCCAGCCCCCGCCGCCGGTACGACGCCACCGCGTACCGGTGCGCGCGCGTGGTGCTCGCCGACTACTCGACGTCCTTCAGCGCCGGCACGCGGCTCCTGGACGCGCGCACCCGCGCCTACGTCGAGTCGATCTACGCACTCGTGCGCATCGCCGACGAGATCGTCGACACGTTCGCGGCGCAGGGACCCGCGAGTCCTGGGCAGTCCCGCGACCAGCTCGAGGCACTGCGGACCGAGACGGAGGCAGCCCTGGAACGCGGCTGGTCCACGAACGTGATCGTGCACGCGTTCGTGCTCACCGCCGCCCGCGTCGGGATCACCCGGGCGGAGACCGACCCGTTCTTCGCGTCGATGGCGATGGACCTCGACGTCCGCGACCACGACCGAGCGAGCTACGAGCGCTACGTGTACGGCTCGGCGGAGGTCGTGGGCCTCATGTGCCTGCGGGCGTTCCTCACGGCCGGCCGGCCCGCGGGGGCCGCAGCCCTCGAGCCCGACGACGACGCGCTCACCGGCGCTCGCGCACTCGGCGCCGCGTTCCAGAAGGTCAACTTCCTGCGCGACCTCGGCGACGACGCCGGGCGCCTCGGGCGTGACTACTTCCCGGCGGCGCACGGCGGGGTCCTCGACCACGGCGCGCTGCTCGAGATCCTCGACGAGATCGAGGAGGACCTGGCGCTCGCGCGCGATGCGCTGGCGGCGCTGCCGCCTCGCCCGCGGGCGGCCGTCACCGTCACGCTCGAGCTCTACACGGAGCTGTTCGACACGCTCTCCGCGATGACCCCGGAGGAGATCCGCGCGACACGGGTGCGGGTCCCGGACGTGCGGAAGGCGCTCGTCGCGGGCCGCGCGATGAGCCGGAGCTGGCTCGCTGACCACCGTGACTGACCCGGCGGCGCGCGCCCGGCCGGCCGGGCCGCGTGTCGTCGTAATGGGCGGCGGCGTCGCCGGCCTGGCGAGCGCCGCCCTGCTGGCCCGCGGGGGTGCGGACGTCACGCTGTTCGAGCAGCACGACGACGTCGGCGGCCGGGCCGGGCAGTGGCGGCAGGACGGCTTCACGTTCGACCTGGGTCCGTCGTGGCTGTTCATGCCCGAGGTGTTCGAGCACGTCTTCGCGCTGCTCGGGCGGCGGTGGTCCGACGCCGTCGCGCTGCGGCGCCTGGACCCGGCGTACCGGGTGTTCCCGGAGGCCGGCGAGCCGCTGGACGTCGTCGCTGACGCGTCGGCGAACTGGGCGGCGTTCGAGGCGCTCGAGCCCGGCGCCGGGGCGCGGATGCGCCGGTACGCCGAGGAGTCGGCCGAGACGTACCGGATCGCGCTGGACCGTTTCCTGTACAGCACGTTCGAGCGTCCCGCCCGCACCGCCGACCCCGTGGTGCTCGCCCGCGGCGCCGAGCTCCGACGGCTGCTCACGTCGTCGCTGGCCGACCACGTCTCCTCCACGACGACGCACCCGCTGCTCGCCCAGCTGCTCGGCTACCACGCGGTGTTCCTCGGCTCGGCGCCGGGGCGGGTCCCCGCGCTCTACTCGTTGATGTCGCACCTGGACCTGGGCACCTCGGCGGGCGGCGTGCTCTACCCGGAGGGCGGGATCTACGCCGTCGTCGAGGCGCTCGCCGCCGCGGCCCGCGAGGAGGGCGTCGACGTCCGCACGGGCGTGACGGTCCGGCGGATCGTGGTCGACGGCGGAACCGCCACCGGCGTGCTGACGCACCCCTCGCGCGGCGGAGGTGACACGGTGCACGTACCGGCCGACGTCGTCGTCGGCGCGGCGGACCTCCACCACGTCGAGACGGCGCTCCTCGACGCGCCGTGGCGGACGCACCCGGAGCGGCGGTGGGCGCGGCGCAACCCGGGAGTGTCGGCGCTGCTGGTCTACGCCGGGGTCCGCGGCGAGCTGCCCGAGCTCGCCCACCACTCGCTGTTCTTCACCCGGGACTGGGACGCGAACTTCGAGGCGGTCCTGGGCCCCGGGCGGCACCGCGTGTGGCCACCCGGCCCGCGCCGCGTGGGCGCCGAGCGGCTGAGCGTCCCCGATCCCGCCTCGCTGTACGTCTCCCGGCCCACGGCCACCGACCCGGCGCTCGCGCCGCCCGGCCACGAGGCGCTCGTGGTGCTCGTGCCGGTGCCGTCGGATCCCGCGCTCGGCGCCGGGGCGGACGGCCGCGCTCACCTGGAGGCGCTCGCGGACCGCTACCTCGACCAGATCGGCGCCTGGGCGCACATCCCTGACCTGCGCGGGCGGGTGGTGCTGCGCCGCGTCGTCGGGCCGGCGGACTTCGCGAGTCGGTACGGCGCCTGGCGCGGGGGCGCCCTCGGCCTCGAGCACACGCTCGCGCAGTCGGCGATGTTCCGCCCGGCCGGCGTCAGCGCCCGTGTGCCGAACCTCCTGTACGCCGGGGGATCGACGACGCCGGGCGTCGGCCTGCCGATGTGCCTCATCAGCGCGGAGCTCGTCGTGAAGCGCCTGCTCGGCGAGACGTCGGCGCACCCGCTGCCCGCGCCCCTGCGCCCGGGCTACCTGGACGCGGCCCGCCCGTCCGGGCATCGCCACTGGGGCGCGCACGATCGCGGAGCCGCGCGATGAGCGGCGCGTACCTGGCCCTGCTCCTGTTCTCGCTCGGCGGGCTGGGGCTGCTCGACTGGCACCGGCGCCTGGTGGTCGCGGACCGCGGCGGGCCGGCGCGCGGGCTCGTGACGATCGCGCTCGTCGTCGCCGTGCTGCTGCTGTGGGATCTCGCCGGAGTCGCCGCCGGCTTCTTCTTCCGGGGCGACGGCGACCACCTCCTGGGGTGGCAGGTCGCGCCCGAGATCCCGGTCGAGGAGGTCGTGTTCCTGACGCTGCTCGTGTACGTGACGTTGCTGACGTGGCGCCTCCTCGCGACGCGTGGCGGCGAGCCGAGGCCGTGGCGACGGGAGGAGCGGTGAGGTACCTGCTCCTCAACGCGGCCGTGCTCGCCGTCGTCGTCCTCGCCGCGGCCCTCCTGCTGCGGCGGGCGCGGCCGACGCGCGCCGAACGCCGCGAGCTCGGGCGACCCCTGGCTCTCACGGCCCTGGTGCTCGTCGCGATGACGGCGGTGTTCGACTCGTTGCTCATCGCGACAGGGGTCATCGCCTACGACGAGGCTGCGCTGCTCGGAGTGCGCGTCGGTCTCGCGCCGCTCGAGGACTTCGCGTACACGTTCGCGGTGCTCGCGCTCGCCCCGGCGCTGTGGATCGCGCTCGGGCGACGAGCCCGCGGCGCCCGCCGGGCCGGCCTGGTCCGTGGGCGACCGGTCGACGACGACGGCGCCACCCCCGAGGGCGGTGCCGGCCGGTGAGGGAGGTGCTCGCCGCGTCGCGGCCGTTCTCGTGGATCAACACGGCGTACCCGTTCGCCGCGGGGATGCTCGTGGCGACCCAAGGCCGGCTCGACGTCGCCGGCTGGGTGACGTTCGCCGTCGGCACGCTCTTCTTCCTCGTGCCCTACAACCTCCTGATGTACGGCGTGAACGACGTCTTCGACTACTCGTCCGACCTCGCGAACCCCCGCAAGGGCGGCATCGAGGGCGGCCTCGTCGCGCCGGAGCGGGCGCGTGTGGTGCACCGGCGGATCGTCGTCGCGAGCGTGGCGACGACGACGCCGTTCGTCGTCGCGCTCCTCGCGCTCGGCTCCGGCGGGAGGCTGGGCGGGGTGCCGCCGTGGCCGTCGCTGACGCTGCTCGTCGTCGTGTTCGGTGTCGTCGCGTACTCGGCGCCGGAGATGCGGTTCAAGGAACGCCCGGTGCTCGACTCGTTCACGTCGGCGATGCACTTTGCCGGGCCGTTGCTGTACGCGCTGGTGCTCGTCGGCGCGCCGCTGACGGCGCGAGCGGTGTGGCCCGCCGTGGTCGCCTTCGTGGTGTGGGGGATGGCGTCGCACGCGTTCGGCGCGGTGCAGGACGTGCGGGCGGACCGGACCGGCGGGATCGCGTCGGTGGCGACGGCGCTCGGCGCGCGGACGACGGTGCGGCTGGTGGTCGGCGCGTACGTGCTCTCCGCCGCCGCGCTCGCGGTGCTGCCGTGGCCGGGCTGGCTGGCGGCGGTGCTGCCCCTGGCGTACGCGGCGAACGCGGCGCGGTTCCTCGACGTCACCGACGACGACTGCGAGCGCGCGAACGCCGGCTGGCGCGTCTTCCTCCGCCTCAACCTCGTGGCCGGGGCGGCCGTCACGATCCTGCTGCTCGCCGCGAACCACTGACCGGTGCCCACTGCTCGCGCGTTCCGCGGGCGCGTCGGAGACTGGCGTGATGACGAGCGGCAGGCGCGTGCTCGTGACGGGCGCCACGGGGTACATCGGTGGCCGACTCGTGCCCGAGCTGCTCGCTGCCGGCGCCTCCGTGCGGGCGATGGCGCGGCACCCCGAGCGGCTCGAGGGCCGGCCGTGGGCAGACGACGTCGAGACCGTGAAGGCCGACGCCCGGGACGAGGAGCAGCTCGGTCGGGCGCTCGACGGCATCGAGGTGGCGTACTACCTCATCCACTCGCTCGGGTCGGGTGCCACGTTCGAGCAGCGTGACCGCGCCACAGCCCTCCGCTTCGGCGCAGCCGCGCGGGCCGCCGGCGTCCAGCGGATCGTCTACCTCGGCGGCATGCACCCCGACACGGAGGAGCTCTCACCCCACCTCGGGTCGCGGCGCGAGGTCGGCGAGATCCTCCTCGCCTCGGGAGTGCCGACGGCGGTGCTCCAGGCCGCGGTGATCCTCGGCTCGGGCAGTGCGTCCTTCGAGATGATGCGGTACCTCACCGAGCGGCTGCCCGCGATGGTCGCGCCGAGGTGGCTGGACAACCGGATCCAGCCGATCGCCGTCCGCGACGTGCTGCACTACCTCGTCGGGGCCGCCGACCTGCCGGCGGACGTGAACCGCACCTTCGACATCGGCGGCCCGGAGGTGCTCACCTACCGCCAGATGATGCAGGAGTACGCGCGGGTCGCCGGGCTCCCGCGGCGGGTCATCGTGACGGTGCCGGTCCTCACGCCTCGCCTGGCCAGCCACTGGGTCGGGTTCGTCACCCCCGTTCCGACGGGCATCGCGAAGCCGCTCGTCGAGTCGCTGATCCACGAGGTCGTGGTGAAGGAGCAGGACATCCGCGCGTACGTCCCGGACCCTCCGGGCGGTCTCACCTCCTTCACCCGCGCCGTCGAGCTGGCGCTGAAGCGGATCCGGGATCACGACGTGGCCACGTCCTGGGCGTCGGCGTCCACGCCGGGGGCGCCGAGCGATCCGCTGCCCGCCGACCCGGACTGGGCCGGAGGCAGCCTGTTCGTGGACGAACGGGAGATCGCCGTCGACGCCAGCCCGCAAGAGCTGTGGGAGGTGATCGAGGGCATCGGTGGAGCCCACGGCTGGTACTCCTGGCGGCTCGGGTGGGTGGCTCGCGGCCTGATGGACAGGGTCTTCGGCGGTCCGGGCCTGCGCCGCGGCCGCCGGCACCCCCACCGGCTCGCCGTGGGTGACGCCCTCGACTGGTGGCGCGTCGAGGTGATCGAACCCGGCTCGCTCCTGCGCCTGCGAGCGGAGATGCGGCTGCCGGGCCTCGCGTGGCTCGACCTCGCCGTGAGCGTCGACGAGCGCGGACGCACCCTGTTCCGGCAGCTGGCGACGTATCATCCGCGGGGTCTCCTGGGCCAGGTGTACTGGCGGGCCGTCACGCCGTTCCACGGCGTCGTGTTCGGGGGCATGCAGCGCAACATCGCGCTCGCGGCCTCGGCCGCGCACGCCGTGCCGGAACGGGGTGCTGCGTAGTCTCGCGGGATGCGCCTGTGGTCCGTCCATCCGCGGTACCTCGACCGCCAGGGACTGACGGCGTGCTGGCGAGAAGGGCTGCTGGCGCAGGCGGTGCTCGTGGGCGCGACGCGCGGGTACACGCGACACCCCCAGCTCGAGCGGTTCCGCGCGACCGCCGCGCCCGTGCGGACGATCGGCGCCTACCTGACCGGTGTGCACGTCGAGGCGTCCGCGCGCGGCTACACGTTCGACCTCGGGCGCGTGCGCGAGCCGGGCGCGGACGTGCCGACCATGCTCGTCACGGACGGGCAGCTGAGGCACGAGTGGGCGCACCTCGTGGCCAAGCTGCAGCGGCGATCGCCCCAGCTCCTCGACCGGTGGAGCGCCGTCCAGCTGCCGGACCCGCACCCGTCGTTCCGCGTCGTCGCCGGCCCGGTAGCTGCGTGGGAGCGAGGGCCGGCGGCCGGTCCGCGAGCTTCGTCGCGCTGACGGCGTCGAGAGGCCACACGTTCGTCGTGCGCCGGTCTGCGCGCCTCGCGTTGCGCAGCCCACACCGGCGTCGCGCGGAACCGTGAGAGGATGTCCGACGACGGCGCCCCGCACCCGGGGCCCGTGCCGCGAGTTTCTTCCGCGCCGGCGAACGCCAGCTCCTCGAGCACAGGCTTCGCGTCCGAGCGCGATCGCATCCTCCGCGGCTCTGGCCGCACCATCGAGACGGATCTCTTCGTGACTTCACTCAGCCCTGCCCGCACGCGCGACGACAGCGCGGCGGCGCCCACCACCGCGACGGAGGCGACGCCGTCGTTCTCCGACCTCGGCGTGCCGGGACCGCTCGCGCGGTCCCTCGCCGAGCGCGGCATCACCATGCCCTTCCCCATCCAGACGGCGACGCTGCCCGACACGCTCGCCGGCCGCGACGTGCTCGGCCGGGGCCGTACCGGCTCCGGCAAGACGCTCGCGTTCTCCCTGCCGATGGTCGCCCGCCTCGCCGGCGGCAGCGCCGTCGGCCGGGCGCGCCCGCGCGGCCTGGTGCTCGCGCCGACCCGTGAGCTCGCCACCCAGATCTCCGAGACGCTCACCCCGCTCGCTCAGGCGCTCGGCCTGCGCACGACCGTCATCTTCGGCGGCGTGTCCCAGGGGCGCCAGGTGACGGCGCTGAACGACGGCGTCGACATCCTCGTCGCGTGCCCCGGCCGCCTCGAGGACCTCCTCGGCCAGGGCCTCCTGACGCTCGACGCCGTCGAGATCACCGTGCTCGACGAGGCCGACCACATGGCCGACCTCGGCTTCCTGCCCGGCGTGAAGCGGATCCTCGACCGGACGCCGCGCGGCGGCCAGCGGATGCTGTTCTCCGCGACGCTGGACAACGGCGTCGACGTGCTCGTCAAGCGCTACCTGAGCGACCCGCTGACGCACTCGGTGGACTCGGCGTCGTCGCCCGTCGCCCGCATGACGCACCACATCTTCGAGGTGGCGAACGCCGACGCGAAGCGGGAGCTCGTCGAGCTGCTCGCGTCCGGCAGCACCCGCCGACTGCTCTTCATGCGGACGAAGCACCAGGCCCGCAAGCTCGCGCGCCAGCTGACCGAGTCCGGCATCCCCGCCGCCGACCTGCACGGCAACCTGTCGCAGAACGCCCGCGAGCGGAACCTCGCGGCGTTCACGTCCGGCGAGCTCAAGGTCATGGTCGCCACGGACATCGCCGCGCGCGGCATCCACGTCGACGACGTCGACCTCGTCGTGCACGTCGACCCGCCTGCCGAGCACAAGGCGTACCTGCACCGGTCCGGTCGCACGGCCCGCGCGGGCGCCGGCGGCGACGTCGTCACGATCATGCTGCCCGAGCAGCGCTCCGACGTCCGGTCGCTCACGCGTGCCGCGAAGATCAGCGCTCAGCCGCGTCGGGTCTCGCTGTCCGACGACGACGTGCGCGCGCTCGTCGGTGACGTCGCCCCGCGCGTCGACCCGGCTCGGGCGCCCGAGGGTGCCGCGGTGAAGCCGTCGGCGGCGCCGCAGCCGCGCCGCGGCCGGGGTGCGGCGTCCGACGACGCGCGCGACGGGGGCGGCCGCGGTCGTCGTCGCCGTGGCGGGTCCACGGGGGCGTCCGCCAACGGCGCCGGCGGCGCCGGCGGCCAGGGTCGTGGCCAGGGTCGCGGTGGCCAGGGTGGCCCCGCCGGTGACGGCGGCCAGCAGCGGGGTGCGCGCCAGGGCGACGCTCGCCGCGGCGACAACCAGCGCAGCGCCGTCGACGGCCGGTCCGGGCAGCGTCCCGCGCGCGGTGGGCGCGGCGCGCGCAGCGGCGGCTCGAGCCTCGCGTGGTCGAGCTCGTCGGGCGGCTCCAGCTCCGGTGGCTACGGCGGTTCGGGTTCGTCCGGTGGTCGCGGCGGGAACGGCGGCTCGGGTGGCTACGGCGGTTCGGGTTCGTCCGGCGGCCGTGGCGGGAACGGCGGCTCGGGTGGCTACGGCGGTTCGGGTTCGTCCGGTGGCCGTGGTGGCAACGGCGGCTCGGGTGGCTACGGCGGCTCGAACGGCGGCCGGAACGGCCAGCGCTCCGGGTCCTCCGGCGGTCGGGGGTCGGGCTCGCGTGCGGGCGGGATCGTGCAGATGTCGCAGCGCGGCGGCGGCCGCTCCCGCTGAGCCGCCCCGCCCGATCCGGGTCCGGGTCCCTGTCCGGGTCCGGGTCCGGGTCAATGGTCGAGCGTGTGGTTGGTCCCGTGTCGGGCGGTGTTGGGGTGAGGAACCGCACGGTCGGGTGAGTGGTCGGCGTGCCGGCGGGGCCGGACCGTGTGGTTGGTCCCGTGTCGGGCGGTGTTGGGGTGAGCAACCGCACGCTCGGGTGAGTGGTCGGCGTGCGGGCGGGGCCGGACCGTGTGGTTGGTCCCGTGTCGGGCGGTGTTGGGGTGAACAACCGCACGGTCGGGCGACCGGTCGAGCTCAGGTCTGCCCGCCGGGACGTCGGTGCGGAGCCGTAGAGTCCGGACGTGACAGAGAGCCCGACCGACGCCGTCCTCGACACCCGCACCCTGGGCCGCGCGACGCTGGCGCGCCAGCAGCTCCTGGAGCGCGCCGAGGTGGCGGGTGACGACGACGTCGTCGCGCTCGTCGCCCGCGTCGCCGGCTTCCAGGCGCAGACGCCGCAGACCTGGTACGCGGGGCTGTGGAACCGGATCGCTGACTTCGACCCGACGTCCGTGGGCCGGATGATCGAGGACGGCCGCCTGGTCCGGATCGCCGTCATGCGCTCGACGATCCACCTCGTGAGCCCGGACGACGCCTACGCCTGGCGGCGCGCCCTGCAGCCGGTGCTCGACAGCGAGCTCTGGCAGGCGCAGCACAAGCACCTCGCCGATCACGACGCCCTCGCCATCGCGTCGGCGGCGCGCGAGGTGCTCGCCGACGAGGCGCTGACCGCGAAGCAGCTCAGCGAGCGCCTGGCTTCGAGGTGGCCGGACGTCGCGCCACGGACCATCGCGTACACGGCCCGGAACGCCATGCCGCTCGTCCAGGTTCCGCCCCGTGGTGTCTGGGGCAAGCCGGGCGCCACGCGCTACCGGGTGCTGCACGACTGGGTCGTCGAGACGGCCGAGCGCCGCGGCAAGACCCCGCCCGCCTGGGCACTGGCGCGTGAGGTGGGCGACGTCGTCTCGTCGTCGTGCACGTCCTGGTTCGACCGCGGGCGACCAGGGGAGCGCCCGCTGCGCGCCGCCGACGACTCCCCGGAGCTCCGCGCCCTGATCCGCCGCTACCTGGCGGCACTCGGTCCGGCGACGGTGCAGGACGTCCAGGCGTTCACAGCGCTCACGCGCCTGGCGGAGACCACCGACCGCATGGACGACCTCGTGCGTACCCGCGACGAGAAGGGCCGCGAGCTGCTCGACGTCGACGGCGCACCGCTCCCGGATGCGGACACGCCGGCACCGCCGCGCGTGATGTACGACTTCGACAACACGTTCCTGTCGCACGCCGACCGGTCACGCGTCGGCGACGACGCCGTGCGCGCCGCGTGGCCGCGCGACACGAACGGCATCGTGCCCGGTGCCGTCACCCTCGACGGCACCACGGCCGGGTGGTGGCGCCTGCTCCGTGACGGGAGAGGCCGCCCCGAGGACGCCGCGCGGATCGAGATGGAGCTCGTGCGGCGTCCGGCGGCCGGCGAGCGGGCGGCGCTGCGCCGCGAGGTGGACGCGCTGCTGAGGTTCCTCGCACCGGGCGACGGCGCACGCGAGGTGCGCATCTCGCGCGCCGCCTGAGAGGTCGATACACCTGACGGTCGAGGAGGCGCTCGCGATGCGCGGCGCGCACGCGATCGAGGAGATCCCCGACGACGTCGTCCCGCGCGGTGGCGGATGATCCTCGCCGACACGTCGGCGTGGGCCATCGAGGGGCTGAGCCCCGAGCGTGCAGCGCGTCAGCCGGCCGCCCGGACCACGTTCCGCAGCTCCTGCCCGGCGAGCAGGCGCCGCAGGTTGTCCTCGATGAGCGCCTCGGCGCCCTGCGGCCGCCCACCCGCGGAGTGCGGCGTGAGGATGAGGTTCGGTGCGTCCCACAGGGGCGAGGATGCGGGCAGCGGCTCGGTCGCCGTCACGTCGAGTGCCGCCCCGGAGATCGAGCCCGAGCGCAGCGCGTCGTCGAGGGCACCCTCGTCGACGGTCGCCCCGCGACCCACGTTGACGAACCACGCCTTCGGCGCCAGGGCGGCGAACACGGACGCGTCGACGACGCCGGCGGTCTGGGGTGTCGCGGGCAGGATGTTCACCAGCACGTCGAGGGTGGGCAGCAGTCCCGGTACCTCGGCGTCGGTGACCACCGGCACGCCGGCCCGCTCGCCCGCGGACCGGGCGACGCCCGTGACCGAGGCGCCGAGCGCCCGCAGGTACCCGGCGAGCCGCTGACCGATCCCGCCGAACCCCCACACGAGCACGCGCGCGCCGTGCAGGGTGGTGAACCGCTCGGCGTTGTCGAGCGGCTGCCCGAGCGACAGCTCGCTCGCCCACCGCCGTGCGCGCCGCGCCTCGTCGGCGACGTCGAGCCGGCGGGCGGCGGCCAGGATCAGCCCGAGCGTGTGCTCGGCCACGGGCCCGTCGTGCAGGCCCTGGCCCGCGGTGATCGTGACGTCAGGCCCGAACGGCGCGGCGAGCACCTGGTCGGGACCGGCCGCGAGCGTCTGGACCCAGCGCAGGCCCGGCAGGGCATGCGCCGCGTCCGCGAGCCGGTCGGAGGCGTTCGCCCACACCACCAGCGCGGCGGCGTCGTGGTGCTCGGACGGCAGAGGAGCGGCGACGTTGTACGGAACGGCCGTGACGCCGTCGCCGAACGTGGGGTGCAGGGGGAGCGAGGTCGGCAGGAGGATCTTCACCCGCGCCATTATCGACGCGACGCCGGACCGGTGCGCCGAGCGTCCGTCACCGCCCGCCCGGCGCGCCGCTGTCGCGGGCGGCGGCGGCGATGGACCGGGTGACCCGCCGGGCGTCACGGGCGAGCGCCGTGCCGAAGAGCACACCGAGCGCGATCGAGAAGAGGGCGATCACCGCCTGCACCGCGTCCTCGACGCCCGCCGCGTTCCCGCCGGCGAGCTCGGAGACGCCGACGAAGCTGAGAGCGCCGGGCACCAGCAGCCAGAACGCCGGCAGGCTCGTGACGACGGCGGGCGGCCCGGACGGGCGGCGGGCGATCAGCTCGGAGAGCGGGGCGACGACCAGCCCACCGACGAACCCGGACAGCGGTCCGGCGAGGACCGTGGCGCCGAGGAGCTGCGCGCCGTAGACGGCCACGAGCAGCACGAAGATCCACGGGAGGGCGCGCGGCGACGGCGCGGCGTAGAAGAAGTAGCCGATGCTGACGACGGCGATCCCGACGAACGGCGCCCACGTGCCGAGCGTCGTGTCGGACGTGCCCTGCGGCAGCGGGCCGGCGATCGTCACGCCCGCGACGACGCCGAACGCGAGCAGCAGCAGCTGCGCCAGCCCGTGTCCCAGCCGGCTCGTGCCCGCGACGACCTGACCGCTCGTGAGCTCCATCGCCGCGATCGTGAGCAGGGCTCCCGGCAGGAAGCTGACCACCGGCGGCGCGATGACGAGCACGGGGTCGACGCCGAGCCACGGCGCGAACCACGTGACGCCCATGAGCGTCACGACGAACGTCGCGAGGACGGGCAGGCCGGTGCTCAGGGAGGACCAGCGGCTCGCGACCACCCGGAGGAGACCGATGACGGCGCCGAGCAGCGCCGTCACGGGCAGCACGCTCAGCGTGGGGTTGAGGATGAGGGCGAACCCGAGCGCGAGCGTCGCGTGCCCGAGCACGAGCGAGCCGGCGCCGAGCGACGGCGGCTGCGCCAGGATCGCGGCGAGCAGGGTCCGTCCCTCCGCGGGCGAGACCTCGGCGCGGCGCAGGCGGTCCTCGAGCGCGTGGACGTCGCCCACCTGGCGCAGGCTCAGCGTGTCGCCGCTGGGGCTCCCGAGGTCGATCTCCACCTGCGAGTCGGTGCGCTGCTGGACGCGGACGAAGATCGCCGTCGGGAGCACGATCGTGCGCACCGACGCGACGCCGTAGGCGCGCGCCACGTCCTCGACGACGTCAGCCGTGTCCATCACCGAGCGTCCCGCGCGCAGCTCGGCCTCGCCGACGTCGCGCAGGAGCGGGACGAGCTGCGGGTCGCCGTGGAACGTGTCGGCGACGGGAGTCAGGGACCCGGTGTCCTCGTTGAGCGCCTCGATCGCGCGCCGGAGGCGCCCCACGATCGAGATGCGGTGAGGCTGCTCGACGGGGGGCGGCACGCCGTCGTCGTCCCCGCTCATCGCCACCTCCTCGGCCGCGACGCTACCCGGGTCCCGCCGCAGCCGCACCGTCCTGGGGACGCCCCCGCGATGCGCAGCCCGGAGCCGCGGAATGACGCGGGGCGTCCTACCGTTGTCCTGGCCGAGGAGAGGACCCACATGACCGAGCACGTGACGAAGTCCGACGACCAGTGGCGCGCGGAGCTCGCGCCCGCGGAGTACGCGGTGCTCCGGGAGGCAGCGACCGAACGCCCGTGGACCGGAGAGCTGCTCGACGAGAAGCGCGTGGGCGTCTACTCGTGCCGGGCGTGCGGCGCGGAGCTGTTCCGCTCCACCACGAAGTTCGACAGCCACTGCGGCTGGCCCAGCTTCTTCGCGCCGCAGGACTCCGACGCCGTCGAGCTCATCGAGGACCGCACCCTCGGGATGGTCCGCGTGGAGGTGCGGTGCGCCACGTGCGGGTCGCACCTGGGCCACGTGTTCGACGACGCCCCGCAGACGCCGACCGGCGACCGCTACTGCATGAACTCGATCGCGATGACGTTCGCACCGTCCGCGTGAGCCCCGGGAGTGCGGAGGACGACGGCGTCGCACCGATGCGGCTCGTCACGCTCAACCTCCAGCACGGGCTCGGGACGGGCGGCGGGGCGCTCGACGCCGACGCGCTGGCGGCCGCCGTCGCCCCGCTCGCCGGGACGCATGTGCTCGCGCTCCAGGAGGTCGACCGCGGGCAGGTGCGCAGCGGCGGTCTCGATCAGGCGGCGGTCGTGGCCGCCGCCCTCGGCCTGCCGCACGTGCGGCAGGCGGCCGCGCTCGTCGGGAACGTGCGGGCCGGCGTCGTCCGCCCCGACCGGGCAGGCGCGGAGCACCCGGAGTCATACGGCGTCGCCCTGCTGAGCGCGTTCCCGGTGCTCGCCTCGTTCGCCCAGCCGCTGCCCGGCGGCTGGGTGCGGTGGCCGCGACGACGCGCGGGGCGCTGGCGCGTGGCGATCGACGAGCCCCGCGTCGCCCTGGCGGCGGTGCTGGACGTGGCGGGCGGGCCGGTGAGCATCGCCACGACGCACCTCTCGACGTTCCCGGCGACGGCGACAGGCCAGCTGCGCCGCGTCGTGCGGCTGGTGCGCGGGATGCCCGGCCCGCGGCTCGTCTGCGGCGACCTCAACCTGAGGACGCCGTCCGTGCGGCTCGCGACGGACCTCGCCCCGCTCGCGCGCGGCGACACCTACCCGTCGTGGGCACCGACGCGCGAGATCGACCACGTGCTGGGGGAGGGGTGGGCGCTGCCCGAGGGGCCGGGCGCGCCGCTTCCCGCGCTCGACGTCGCCGACCACCGACCGGTCGCCGTCACCCTCGGCCTCCCGTCCGCCCCCGCCCGTGGATATCGCTGACACGAGCCGTGCCGGATGGCGGATGCCCGTCGGGGACCGCGGGGCTTCGCACTACGGTCGTGGGCGTGAGCGGCGTCCTGTCCGGGTTCTCCCTGATCGCCGCCATCGTCGCCATCGGCTACGTGCTCGGCCGGTTCCGGGTGCTCGGCGACGCGGCGCCTCTCGTGCTGTCCCGGCTGGCGTTCTTCGTCGCGACGCCGGCGCTGCTGTTCAGCACGCTCGCGGCGTCGCGGGCGAGCGAGGTCTTCTCGGCGCAGTCGGTCACCGGCTGGGTGAGCGCGAGCGCGATGCTCGTCGTGTACGCCGTCGCCGCCCGCTGGTGGCTGCGGCGCCCCGGCGCCGAGAGCGTGATCGGGGCGCTGTGCTCCGGGTACGTCAACGCCGGGAACCTCGGCATCCCGATCGCCGTCTACGCCCTCGGCGGTGCGGCCGCCGTCGTTCCCGCGATGATGTTCCAGATGGTGGTGCTGGCGCCGGCGGCGTTCGTGGTGCTCGACGTGCTGACCGGCCGCGGCGACCGCTCCGGGCTCCGCTCCGCCGTCGTGCCGCTGCTCAACCCGATGCTGCTGGCCGCGCTCGCCGGGATCGGGGTGTCCCTCGCGCGCGTCGAGCTGCCCGAGGTGGTCATGGGCCCGATCGACATGCTTGGCGCCACCGCTGTCCCCGTCATGCTCATCGCGTTCGGCATCTCGCTGCACGGGGCGCCGATCCCCGGGCGCACCGAGCTGCGCCGTCCGCTCGTCCTCGCCGTCGCGCTCAAGAACGCCGGCCAGCCGGCGCTCGCGTGGGTGCTGGGGACGTTCGCGTTCGGGCTCACCGGGCCCGCCCTGCTCGCGGCGGTCGTCGTCGCCGCGCTCCCGACCGCGCAGAACGTGTTCACGTTCGCGATGCGCTACGGCTCCGGCGTCGCGCTCGCCCGCGAGGCGATCCTCGTGAGCACGATCGCCTCCGTGCCCGTGATCCTGGCCGTCGCGGCGGTGCTGACGTGACGCGCCCCACCGGCGTCGCCGACCGGGTGCCGGCCCCGGCCCTGTTCATCGCGGCAGGGGTCTCGCAGTACTACGGCGCGGCGCTCGCGATCGGACTGTTCGCCGTCACGCTCCCGACCACCGTGGCGTGGGTCCGGCTGCTCGTCGCCGCCGTCGTGCTGCTGGCATGGAAGCGCCCGTGGCGCGTGGCCTGGACCCGGCGCGAGCTGCTCGCCAGCGCGCTCTTCGGCCTCGTGCTCGGCGGGATGAACCTGCTGTTCTACGTCGCGATCGCCTACCTGCCCCTCGGCGCCGCCGTCGCCATCGAGTTCGCCGGACCGGTGGCGCTCGCGGCCTGGGGCGGGCGGACGGCGCGGGCGCGGCTCGCGATCGTGCTCGCCGTGGCCGGGGTGCTCGCGATCAGCGTCGTCGGGCTGGAGTGGAGCTCCGACACGCACGGCACCGCGCTCGGGATCGCCGCCGCGCTCGCGGCGGGTGCGTCGTGGGCGGTCTACATGGTGCTGGGCCGGCGGATCGCCGTGCAGCGGGACGGCACGACGTCGCTCGCCGTCGGGATGGGCGTGGCGGCGCTGGTCTACGCGGCCGTCGGGGCGCCGTTCGTGGGTCCGCTCCTCGCGTCGTGGGACCTCGCGCTCCTCGCCGTCGCCGTCGGGGTGCTCTCGAGCGCCGTGCCGTACGCCATCGACCAGGTCGCGATGCGCCGGCTGTCGACGCCGGTGTTCGCCCTGCTCAACGCGCTCCTGCCGGCGACGGCGACCCTCGTCGGCGTCATCAGCCTGCGGCAGGTGCCGTCGTGGGGTGAGGTCGCCGGGCTCGTCGCGATCAGCGTCGCCGTCGCCATCACGACGGCGCGACCCCGGCCGGTCACCGCGGCGCCGCCGTGACCCCCCTCGACGCCGCGGGACGGCGGGCCGTCAGGTGGCCGTGCGGCGCTTGCCGGTCAGTCCGGTGTAGAGGAACAGCACGATGACCGACCCCAGCAGCGCGAGCAGCCAGGTGCGGATGTCGAAGAAGTCGCCGAGTCCGCCGCCGAAGATCAGGCTGCCGATCCAGCCCCCGAGGATCGCGCCCACGATGCCGATGACGAGGCTCGCGACCCACCCGCCGACGGCGCGGTCCTTGAGGATGGCCTTCGCGATCGTTCCGCAGATCAGGCCGACGATGATGTAGCCGATGATGCCCACGGTGTTCTCCCTTCGTCCGGCAGTCCACAGGGGTCTGCGCAAGGAGGAGCCTCGCAGCGGGTGAGGTCGCATGCACGCCGAACCGCGGCACGACACGGTCACAGCCCAGTCACGATCGGGTCACGCTCGCCGGGGTCAGCGGTGGCGACGACGGCGCGGCGTCAGGCGGACGTTCGGCAGCGCGGGCGCCGGGATGCGCTCGTCGCCGTGCGCGGGGATCGTGCCGAAACGGACGCTGTGCGCCTCCCAGTCCTCACGTGCCTCGGCGATCTCCGCGTGGGTGCGGCCCACGAAGTTCCACCACATGAGGAGGTCCTCGCCGAGCGGCTCACCGCCCAGCAGGAGCAGGCGGGCGACGCCGTCGGCGGCGAGCGGGAGCTCCTCGCGGCCGGTGCCGAGATACAGGAGCGGACCCGGCTCGAGCCGCTCGCCCGCCACGCGCACCTCGCCGTCGATGGTCTGCACGGCGTACTCGAAGTCGGGTCGCAGCGGCACCGCCGCGGAGGAGCGGGCGCTCAGGTCGATCTGCGCCCCCACGAGCGGCGTGTGCACGTGGGCGGGCGAGCTGACGCCGTCGAGCTCGCCGACGAACACGCGGGCGCGCACACCCCCCGTCTCGACCACGGGCAGGTCGTCCGCGCCGACGTGCTCGAACGCGGCATCGGCGTGCCGGTCCGGGTCCGGCAGGGCGACCCAGAGCTGGAGGCCGCGTGCCCCCACGTCGTCGACGGTGAACTCCGAGTGGGAGACGCCCGCCCCGCTCGTCATGAGGTTGAGCTCGCCGGGCCGCAGGAGCTGCTCCGAGCCGAGGCTGTCCCGGTGGAGCATGCGTCCTTCGAGCGGCCACGTCACCGTCTGCAACCCGATGTGCGGGTGCGGCAGGACGTTCATCGGCGCGTCGCCGGGCGTGAACGCGTCGAGGAAGCACCACGCGCCCACTGTCGACAGCTCGCGGTGCGGCAGCGTCCGGCTGACGACGGCGGCGCGGAGCCCGCCGAGCGGCACCTGACGGGCCTCGTACCGCTCGCGCACAGGACCGGCAGCGCCGGTGGCTGTGCACTCGGTCTCGTGCGGATGGGTCTCGAGGTTGGTCATGGCGTCACGCCCGGGTGCTCGTCGGCGGGTCGAGGAGGTCGTCCCAGTCGTGGTGGCGACGGACGTAGCGCGCGACGTACGGGCAGACAGCGACGATCCGCCTGCCGGCCGCACGGACGTCGTCGAGCGCCTCGCGCACCAGCTCTCCGGCCAGTCCCTGCCCCTCGTGGCGCTCGTCGATCTCGGTGTGCACGAAGACGAGCCTGTCGCCGTCGGGCACGTACGCGGTGAAACCCACGGTCTCGGAGCCCAGGCGGATCTCGAACCGTTGGTGCTGCGGGACGTGGACGACGACGGCGCCGCCACCGTCCGCGCCGGCCGCACCCTCGCTGTCGGTCATCTGAGTCATTCTGCCTGACGGCGGCCCACCTGACCCGAGGCGAAGGCGGCTCCGACTCGCCCGCCGATGGCGCTGGGCAGCGGGCCGGCCGAGAACACCCGGCCCGCCGCCCGTGCACCGCTACAGGTTGATCGGACGGAGGACGGCCGTGATGCCGTGGGCGATCTGAACGTTGCCCTCGTTGATGTCCAGCTTGCTTCGAATCAGGAACGGGTTGAAAGCGTCGGGGTCCTGATCGACGAGCCGGACGAGCGAGAACCATCGGCTGAGGACGTCGACGCGGAACGTCGCGCCCTGCGCGGTGGTCAGCACGGCGTCGTCCGATCGAAGCGCCGTGCCGGAGTCGATCGTCACGCCGGGAACCACGTGGTACAGCAGCACCTGCTCGACGGCGTCGATGCCGACCGCCCCGGCCACGGCGGTGAGAACCTGCTCCTCGGTGCGCAGCCACTGATGGGTCAGGTCCAGGGCGAGCAGCTGGAACGCTCGGTCGTTCGGGAGGAACGCGGTCAGGGGGACCGAGCCGTCCGCGAGCACGGCCACAGGGCTGTCGGGCTTGGCCTGAAGCACCGCGGCGATCGCCTGGTCGGCGATGTCGAAGTCGTACCAGTGGCGATCGAACGTGTCTCCGTCAGCCGCAAGCACGGCCGCGAGGCTCGTCGTCCCGGCAGGTGCCGCAGCGGCGGGCGAGGCGACGAGCGTGGCGCCCGTCAGCGCGACCACGCCGAGGCCCACGGAAACGAGTGCGCGTCGAAGCTTCATCATCGAGTCCCTTCGTCATCCACACGGTGGAGGTGGCCGTGGCCACCGGACGCCGGTCGTGCGTCCATCTACTCTTCCGGGCGAACCGCCACCACGGATGCACCCGAACTCCTGCATCCGATCGCCGCCCTCCGCCTGTAGTAGGGGTGTCCGTAGATCCGCTCACCGCGGGACCAGTTGATGGAGGAGTCATGCGAAGAGTGCACGTCATCCCGGTTGTCCTCGCCGCCGCAGCCATGGGCTTGGCCGCCGGGCCAGCCGCGGCTCAGGGGTCCTCACCGGCCATGCTTTCCGTGCTGCACGGCGTTCCCGACACCCCGGTCGACGTCTACGTCAACGACGAGCTGACGCTCGACGACTTCCAGCCCGGCGAGCTCGCCGGTCCGCTGGAGCTGCCCGCCGGCACCTACACCGTGGCCATCACCGCCGCCGACGCGGCCGACGCCAGCGCCCCGGTGATCGGGCCGGTCGACCTGCCGCTGGAGGCCGGCGGCAACTACACCGCGGCAGCGTTCCTGGACGCCGCCGGTGAACCGACCGCTGCACTGTTCACCAACGACACCTCGGCCACGGAGGCCGGGCAGGGCAGGCTCACCGTGCGCCACGTCGCGGCCGCTCCGGCGGTCGACGTCCTCGCGGGCGGAGAGGCCGTCATGACCGCCCTGGAGAACGGCGGCGAGCAGTCGCTCGACCTCCCGGCCGGCACGGTCAGCGCTTCCGTCGCGGCGACCGGGACAACCGATCCGGTGATCGGCCCGGCCGACGTGACTGTGGCCGAGGGCGCGCTCACGGTGGTCTACGCCTGGGGGAGCCTCGAGGCCGGCAACCTCGCCCTCGCGACGCAGACGGTCGAGGGACTCCACTCCCCGCCCGGCGGCGTCCCGACGGGGCAGGTCCAGGTGCCCTCGGGGCCGTCCGGGACCACGGTGTTCACCATCGCCGCGATCGGACTCGTGCTGGTGGCGGTCGTCGTGGCGGGTGTGCTGCGCCGGACGTCGAAGGACGCCCGCTGACCGCCGACCGGCCGTCGTTGCGCGCGGCCGTGAGGGTGCTCGCCGGCACCCTCGCGGCCGCGTCGCTCGTCTCCTGTGCGACGACGGACTCGGCGTCGGGACCGGTTCCGGAGACGCTCGGCGACGGCAGCAGCGCCAGCTCTCCGGCTTCACCGACCGCCACCGCCGTCGGGCCTGGGGACGTCGCGACCGAGGATCCGCCGGTTCAGGATGCGACGGTGCTGGACCGGGCGGACGACGCAGCCGCGCCGGTGCGGGTCACGGTGGACGAGCTCGAGATCGCGGTCCCGGTCGACCCCGTTGGTGTGGCTCCGGACGGCCAGGTCGAGGTGCCGCCCGATGCCCTGCGTGCCGGGTGGTACCGGTTCGGCCCGGCCCCGAGCGAAGCCGGGTCGTCCGTCATCGTCGCGCATGCAGGGTCCTACATCACCCCGTTCGGCCCGTTCTCGACGCTCACCGACGCCGAACCCGGGATGCGGATCGACGTGGAGCTCGACGACGGGACGGCTGCCTCGTTCACGGTGACGGCGGTGGAGTTGCTGGAGAAGGACGGTCTGGACCTCGGCCCGTACTTCGTCCGCTCCGGCCCTCCGCACCTGATCCTCATCACCTGCGGAGGGGTCTGGGACGACTCCGCCCAGAGCTACCTCAGCAACGTGCTCGTGACCGCTACGCTCTCGGGTATCTAGGACTGGTGCACCAGCATGCGCACGGCCGCGGATGCCCGGAGGTGATCGTCGTCGACGAGGACGCCGAGCTCGAGACTGCCTTCAGCGACGGTGACCCGGACGCCGTGAGGATCGCCTACGACCGGTGGTCACCACTCGTGTACACGCTCGCCGTGCGGGCGCTGGGCAACGTAGCGGAGGCGGAGGACGTGACGCAGCAGGTCTTCGTGTCGGCGTGGCGGAGCCGAACCTCCTACCGATCCGATCTCGGGCCGCTTCCGGCGTGGCTCGTCGGGATCACGAGGCGACGCATCGCCGACGCGTTCGAGGTCCGGGCCCGCGAACGCCGTGCCGTCGAGGCTTCCCCGGCCGCCGGCGACGGTCACGCGGAGAACGTCACTCAGGTCCTCGACTCCGTGATCATCACCGATGCCCTCGGCCGGCTGCCCGAGCCCCAGCGCCGCGTCGTCGCCCTGGCGTTCTACGAGCAGCTGACGCACACCGAGATCGCAGCGCACACCGGTCTTCCCCTGGGGACCGTCAAGAGTCACCTCCGCAGGAGCCTCGAACGCCTGCGCTCGACGTTGGAGGTGCCCGATGTCACATCCTGACCGCGAGGACCTCTCGGCGTGGGCGGTCGACGGCACCATGCCCGACGACGCGCATCTCCACGTCGACTCCTGCGACGAGTGCCAGGAGGAGCTCGCTGCTCTCCGCCGCATCGCCGAAGCCGGACGCATGCGATCCGGTGAGCTCGCGACACCCGCGCCCCATGTCTGGGATCGCATCGCCGCGGAGCTCGCGCTCAGTGCCCCCTCCGCTCAGCCGGACGGTGCGGCGCCACCACCCACCACGGGCCGACCCGACGGCGATGGCGGCGACCCCGCAGCGGAGACCCGACCCAGAGCGTGGTGGCGACGACCCACCGCATGGATCGCGGCGGCCGCCTTCGCCGTCGGCGCGATCGGCGCCGTCCTCGTCGAACGCGCCCTCCGACCCGGCCCCGCGGAGATCATCGCCACGGCCGAGCTGGTGCCTCTGCCCGGCTGGGACGATGCGGGCCGCGCCGACCTGGAGGTCGAGGGCCAAGGGCGGGTGCTCGCCGTCGATCTCGCCACAGCGCCGGACGAGGGCTATCGGGAGGTCTGGCTGATCTCGTCCGACCTCGAACGACTCATCAGCCTCGGGGTCCTCACCGGGACCACCGGGCGCTTCGACATCCCGGACGGCATCGATCTCGACGACTTCGCCATCGTCGACGTCTCAGCGGAACCGCTCGACGGCGACCCCGCGCACTCGGGAGACAGCATCGCGCGCGGGGAGCTCACCTAGCCGCGGCGCGTGCGTCGGTGACCAGCGGAACTGGCGAGCCTTTCGCGCGGTCAGAGGTCCGAGGGGTCGTCCGTGACGTCCGTGACGGCGATGTCCACGAGGATCTCCGCCCGTCCCGCGTGGGGGCCGAGGATCCGCTCGAGCTCCGCGCGCGCGATCGTGCGCACGTCCTCGCCGAGGGCGAGCACCGGTTCGCCGAACCTGACCACGACGTGCAGCGCGACGGACGTCAGCCGGCCGTCGTCGTCAGCGGTGAAGGCGGTCCTCGAGACCGCGACGCGCTCGCCGTCGTCGACCCGGTGCCGCAGCCGCTGCTCCACGACGCTGGCGGAGACCGCGTAGGCGTCGCCGTCGTCGGTCCGGCCGCGCAGCTCCTGCGAGGGGCGGATGGCGCCTCGGAGGCGCTCGAGCACCGTGGGGCGTGCATGGATCCAGCCGTCGTCGGTGTGCTCTCGCAGCATCGACGTCGCCGCCGCGAGCCGCGACGTCTGGTCGCTTCGCGGACTCATCGCCACTCCTCCAGCATCGTCGACAGTGCGCCGCGGGCGCGGTGCAGCTGGCCCCGGACGGCCCCCGTGCTCGTCCCGAGCACGAGTGCGATCTCCTCGTAGCTGAGCTCCTCGACCTCTCGCAGGAGCCAGCATGCGCGCTGCGTCGGGGGCAATCGTCGCAGACCCGCCTCCAACGCCGTCAGGAGTCCGGCCGCGACAGCGATGTCCTCCGGCCGTGCGCCGGGGTCGACGAGCGCGAGGTCCTCGGGCAGCGGGTCGTGGTAGCGCACCCATCGCGACCGGAAGCGGTAGACCTGGCGCGTCGCGACGCCGAAGAGCCACGTCCGCACCGTCGAGTCGCCGCGGAACCCCGGCAGCGACATCCACGCGGCGAGGAACGTCTCCTGCAGGCAGTCCGCGGCTTGGTCGTCGTCGCGGACGAGGCGGCGCACGTACCGGTAGAGCGCCGGGCCGTGCCGGTCTGCGAGCTGCGCGAACGCGTCCCGGTCACCGAGCGCGGCGCGCCGGGCGAGCGCGGCGTCCGAGACGGCGCGCGGCGCGGTCTCGGACATCTGTCGACGGTAAGGCCGCGCCTCGTGCTGCACACCCGGAGACGGCGGAGAAGTTCACCCCGAGAGGCGCGTGACGATCTGGTGCGACTCGGCACTCATAGATGACACGTGGGACGCGACCAGAGCGTCAAGGATCGAAGGAGATGGCCATGGCCGAGAAGAGCGAGCGCCCGACGGTGACACGCGCCGGGGCGACGTCGCCCGAGGCGGGGACGGCCCCGTCGGACGGCGGCGGCACGACGACGATCGCCGATCAGGTCGTCACCAAGATCGCGGGGATCGCCGCGCGCAACGTGTCCGGAGTTCATGAGCTCGGAGGCGGCGGCCGGTTCGCGGGGGCGATCAGGGACTTCGTCCCGGGGCAGGAGAACCAGGGCGTCAGCGTCGAGGTGGGCGAGCGCCAGGCCGCGGTCGATCTCGACCTCGTGGCGGACTACGGCGTCTCGATCGCCGACCTCGCGCAGGCCGTGCGCCGCAGCGTGGTGAGCTCCATCGAACGGATGACGGGTCTCGGGGTGACCGAGGTCAACATCACCGTGCACGACGTCTACATCCCCGACGAGGAGCCGGCGCCCGCCCCGCGCAATCAGGGTGGCCAGCGCGACCAGGGTGGGCAGGAGGAGAACACGCCGGCGAGGGTCCAGTGACCCCGTCCGACATCCCGAGCCCGCCGGCGGCGCCGGCGGTCCCGGCGCCGATCCCACCGGTGCCAGCGGGGCGCGGCGCACCTCTCGCGGCCGCGCTCGAGGAGGAGCCGGCCGATCGGGTCCTCCGCCTCGTGCGCGATGTGCCCGGCGTCGTCGACATCTCACCGGGCCCGTTCGGTGAGGTGGCGACGTACCTGCCGGGCCGACGGGTGCCCGGCGTCCGACTGCGTGAGGACCGCGTCGAGGTGCACCTGGTCCTGAGCATGGACACGGCGGTGCCTGAGGTCGTGGCCCTTGTGCGGGAGGCGCTACGCACCGAGACCTCGCTCCGGATCGACGTCCACATCGACGACGTCGTCCCGATCCCCCCGGTGGCCGACGCCGCCGGAGCAACCACGCGCGGCCCCGCCACGCCGGCCGACCCGGCCCCGACGTCCACCACGTGACGAGGAGTTCCCATGTCCGTTCCCTCCACCGGCCTCATCGCCGGGATCCTGCTGGCGATCGCGGCGACGACCGGAGGCTTCACCGGCTTCCTGCTGGCGGTCGTGCTCGGAGCCGTGGGCTGGCTCGTGGCCGCCCAGCTGTCGGGGCAGGTCGACATCCGCGCCATCTTCGTCGGCCGACGCCGTGGCTGAGATGCCCTCACCGGCGTCCCGCGGCCGGCTGGTCGTCACCGAGCGCGCGCTCGGGAAAGTGGTGCGCCATGTGCTGCGCGACGCACCGGGTGTCGCGACGTCCCACGCCCCGCGGGTCGCGTGCGACATCGCGGGTGACCGTGCCCGGATCGACGTCGACGTCGCGATCGAGTGGCCACGACCGGCCGTCGAGGTGTGCCAGGCGGTGGTCGACGCCCTGCGGTCGCGGCTCCCACGCGAGGCCGGCCTCCAGCCCGACCACATCGAGCTCACGGTGGTCGACGTCGTCGCCCCGGCCGCAACGGCCACCCGGAGAGTCGAATGACGTCGCAGCCGCACGCGCCACGCCAGGCACCGTTGCCAGCCGCGCCCGCGCCACGAGGAGCCGGTGCGACGGCGGTCGTGGGGCCGCTCCTCGCCGTCGCCGTCCTCGCGCTCGCCCTGGTGCTGGCGCACGACGCCCTCGTCGGGCTCGGGTGGCTCGGCGGCAGCCCCTGGCTCGTGGCTGGTGCCCGTGCCGTCGACGGGCAGGAGCCGACGTCAGCGGTCGGCGCCATCGGGCTTGTCGTCGGCCTGCTCGGCCTCACCCTGCTCATCGCCGGGCTCGCCCGACGCCCCCGTCGCGCCGTGCGGTTCCGCAGCGACGCGGGGATCTGGATGCCCCTCGCCGACCTCGCCCGATTCACCTCCGCGCAGGCCCGTGAGGTTCCTGGCGTGCTCCACGCCTCGACTGTCGCCTCGCGCCGCGGGGTGCGCGTCCAGGTGCGCACGACCGGAGACACGCAGATCGCGGCAGCAGTCGAGAGTCGCCTGCACGCAGCGCTGGCGCCACTGGCCCCGCTGCGCATCAGCGTCCGACCCCAGGCGCCCGTGACCACCTCTCCGCCGCGGCCGGAGCCGACTCCGACGATCGAGGGAACTCCGTGAGCCGAGGCGTGCGCGGTGTCGACAGGACGGTCGCCGTCGTCCTCGGACTCGCGCTGCTCGTGGTGGGAGCCGCCCTCGCCGTCTGGGCATGGGCAGGGCCGAGCGCCGTCGACCGTCTCGGCGTCGACGCCCCGGACGCCGTGGATGCGGGCGGCGTCACCGACACGCTCGAGGCGTCGTGGTGGACTGGCGTCGCGGCGGCGGCCGCCGTGGTCATCGGCGTCCTCGCTCTGTGGTGGCTGATCGCGCACCTGCCGCGCCGAGCGTCCGCAGTCGTCGTCCTGCCGAGCGCGACACCCGGTTCCCGGCTGCGCCTCGACGGCGCAGCGGTGGCGCGAGCCGCGGCGACAGACCTCGAGGCCTCCCGTGCCGTGCGCGACGCCCGCGGCGTCATCGCGCAGCACGAGGTCCTCGTGCTCGTCGCCACCGTCGAACCGACCGCGGAACTCGCGACCACGGTCTCCGACGTGGAGGAGAGCTTGGCTCGCGCGGCGCAGGTGCTCTCGGTCACTGGCTACGGGTCCCGCGTGATCGTGAAGGTCGCTCGACGCGGGCGCGCCCTCACTCGCGTCGACTGAGGCCTGCGCGACGAACCACCCCTGGGCTCATCGGCGGGGGTCGCCCTTCTCAGACATCCCGACGCGAAGGGGACCGTGATCGACGCCGTCATCGTCAACCTGGCCGGCTGGTGCGGGCGGCGGCTCAGCTGCTGTCGCTCGGGTCCCGGCGTCTCACGGAACCTCCCCGGGCTCCGAAGGCGGCGCCTGACCACGCTCCCGCCGCCTTCGCAGCAGGAGCAGCAACCCGCCGATCAGGTTGCCGACGATCAGTCCGACGATCCACGGCCAGGTCTCGTCGAGCCAGAGCTCGCCGACGAGCAGTCCGGCGAGGCCCAGCACGAAGCCCAACCCTGGCACCCAGAACGCGCCCGGCGCTGCCCCCAGAGTGGGACGCCAGTTCTCGTCGTCGTTCGTGGCCATGCCCCGAACCGTACGTCCGGTACTCAATCGACCGCAGTGGGTGGTCCCGAAGAGCGCTCGAACCCAGCCGGACTACGGTTGCGACCACACCGCTGGAGAGTGGTCATGAAACGGCAACGACCCTTGGGTTCGCAGATCCCGACCCCGATGCTCGCAACTCTCGCCGTGCTGCAAGCGTGCCTCGCGGTGATGGGGATCGTCAGCGTCGCACGTCCGATCAGCGATGACCCACTGACGCTAGGGCTGTGGCTGTTCGTGGGGGTCGGCTCGGCGGGTGCCGCGGGGATGAGTGGCTGGATCCTGTGGCGTCGGCTGAGCGGACGTGACGGCCAGTGAAGCCAGGTCAGCGAGGACACCGCCTAGGGCGCGAGGATGGCTCAGCTCAGTCCACGAGCCCGGTGCGAGCTTCACCGCGCCCGGCCGTCTCGAATGCCCTCGAGCGGCTCCTCCCTCCCAGGCCTCCGGCATTCTCGCGTTCGTCGGCGACAGCCCGTTCGCACGGGGGTGGTTGGTGCTCATGGTCGGCGCGGCCGGGATCATGGGCTTCTACGGCTGGCTCCTGTGGCGCCGGCTCACCGGACGGGACAAACGACACAGAGGGAGAAGTAATGAAACGCCGCCCGACGGCCCCTAGCCCGGCAAGGGGACACAACCTCCACCAGCAGCCGCAATCGTTCCCGGGCGTCGATGAGCCTCACCTCCCACCGCGATCCTTTTCTAGAGGACTTCGGCCCATCCGCGCGCGGGTTGCGTCGCGCTGAATCGCGGGATGTCCGCGTAGATCTCCTCGCCATGCTCGGCGAGAGTCGCGCCGAACAGCTCGCCCGACGTCACCCAGAAGTACGCCGCTGCGAGGAATGGTGACGTCGGGGCGCCTGGCGTGGCGAGCGCGCGGTGCACCTCCCAGCGCACGCAATTCTCGCCGAGCAGCCGCGCGAACATCGGGGCGTGCTGGGTGGCGAAATACTCCGCGTCGAACCTCTCGGCGTCCGCGGGGTAGACGACTGAGGCGCAGAACATCATGGACCTCCTGGCTGGTCGCAGGACGAGCCGCCTCGCCCAAACCGCAGCGTACCTCCGACGCTGAGGGCGAACAGATCCCACCACATGGAAGGGGATCGCGCTTCCGGACGAATGCCGGCAGTGAAATTCGGCGCCCGTGCCGGATGACCCCAAGAACCCCAGTCCTCGGCGTGCGTGGCGAGCAGCAGATACCTACGCTCGATCTCGTCAGTGCAGGTGCCGTGGCGGCATGGTTGTCGACGGGCGCGCACTCCGAGGCGGGTGAGAGGCATGACCGAGGTGACAGGGTCGGTCGAGGAGGCATCGCCCCCGGCGTCGGCCTGGCAACGGTTCTGGGACCGCGGCGGATGGTGGCGCGCGCTCCTTCTCGCGGTGTTGTACATCGCCGTCTTCCTCGGCGTCAGCGCCGTCGTGGGCACCCTGGGGCTGGGGCCGGACAGCCTCGACGAGGTTCTCGAGTCCGCGGGCTCGGTGTTCTTCGGGCTGCTCCTGCCGATCCTCGTCATGGGCCTCCTCCTGCTCGTGTTCCTGGCGACGGTGGGCTGGCGGCGCGAGGTCTTCGGTCCGCAGCCCGTCTCGGGACGCCCCTGGATGTGGATCGCCGTCGTCCTGGTGCTCGTGCCGATCGTGGTGCACGTCGTCGGGACGAGCTGGGCGTCCTACGACGTCACGGTGGTGCTCACCGTGCTGGCGCTCGGCCTGTGCATCGGGCTCGCGGAGGAGGTGCTGACGCGCGGCATCGCCGTCAGGATGCTGCGCAGCGCGGGGTACGGCGAGAAGGTCGTGATGGTGCTGTCGTCGGCGTTGTTCGCGCTGCTGCACGCCTCGAACCTGACCTCGGGCCAGGAGATCACCACGGTGGGTGTCACGCTCGTCTACGCCTTTGGGTTCGGGACGATGATGTACCTCTCGATGCGCGTCACCGGCAGCATCGTGCCGGCGATCCTGCTGCACGCCGCCACCGACCCGACCACGTTCCTCGCGACCGGCGGCGTGGACAGCACCGGTGCCCACGCCGGATCCGAGGCGCTCAACTCGTTGGCGGGGTCGTTCAACGGCATCTTCGTCGTCGTCGCGATCGTCGCGATCTTC
Source organism: Beutenbergia cavernae DSM 12333 (assembly GCF_000023105.1). Lineage (NCBI taxonomy): Bacteria > Bacillati > Actinomycetota > Actinomycetes > Micrococcales > Beutenbergiaceae > Beutenbergia > Beutenbergia cavernae. Next base: position 3,859,299 of record NC_012669.1, on the reverse strand, counting down.
CTCGTGAGGGGGCGCGCGTCCAGCGACCACCAGCGACGAGCCGGCTGAACTCGTGCAGTCGGGTGCGGCGGGACCGCGGAGGCCGCGGGGCCGTGACGGTCGCACATGATGAGACGACAACGACCACTCGGGTCCGAGATTCCCACCTCCATGCTCATCTGGGGCCTTGTGGTCTTCGGTGGCGTCCTCGTCGTGCAGACTCTGAGCGCGCTGGGCATCGTCGTTCAAGGCGCTCGGAACCCGGACAAAGCGCGGAAAGCCGAACGGCGGTGCACCCGGCCCGTGGGGACCAGGTGCACCGCCGCTCGGGTGGTGCTAGGAGCTACCGATCAGCCGCGCTGGCCGATCCGGCGCCGGACCACGACTGTCAGGCCACCGGCGACGACGAGCGACGCGGCGATCCCGATCAGCAGACCGGCGTCGTTCGAACCGGTCTCGGGGAGCTCCCCGTCCGGTGCGGGCTCCTCGGCCGCGAGGACGGTCAGCACGACCTCCGTCGGAACCGAGGTGACGCCGTTGATCGTCTGCGTAGCCGTGACGGTGTGCTCACCCGGCGCGAGCGTCGGGAGGGCCACCGAGAACGCGCCGTCGGTCACCGCGGCGAACGTCGACGCGACGTCCGTCGCGGCCTCGGGCGCCTCGAGCGGCTGGCCGTTGAGGAGCACCGTGACCTCGGCGCCGTCGATGCCCGTGCCGGTGACGGCGGTGGGCAGCTCGTCCTGGGCGTACTCACCCGCGGTCGGAGCCGTGATCGTCGGGGCCACCGGGGCGACCGTGAACGAGGCAGCCGCCTCAGGCGAGGTCTGGTCCTCGACCGCCTGGGACGCCGTGATCTCGTACGTGCCGTACGACAGAGCCTCCGCCGGGGCGAAGCTCCAGCTGCCGTTCGCCTCGACCGTGGCCTCACCGGTCACGTCGCCACCCAGGGTGACGGTGGCGCCGGCGACGCCGGTGCCCGTGATCGCCGCAACCGGCTCGGTGACCGTGGCGCCGTCGGCCGGCGACGTGATCGCCGGGGCCGCGAGCGGCGCCTCGACGACGTTCACCGTGATCGGCTCGGACACCTCGGACTGGTTGAGGCTGCGCACCGCCTGGACGGTGAACGTGTAGGCGCCCTCCTCGGCCGGGGCCGAGAAGCTCCACGTGCCGTTGCCGGCCACGGTGACCTCGAACGGGGCGCCCGTGGTCGGCGTCACGACGATCGTGTCGCCGGCCACGCCGGTGCCCGTGATGGCGGCGCCGGTCTGGACGTCGCCGGTGGTCGTGACGGTCGGGACGTCGATGAGGAGCACGACCTCCGCGTTCGGGGCCACGGTCTCGAGCACCTCGTCGAGGTGCGCGGCGATCGTGTACGGCGTGCCGTCGTCGAACTCCCCGCCAGCGCTCAGGACGCCGACAGCGGTCGTGCCCGAGATGAACGAGCCACCCGAGTCGCCCTGGTCAGCGAGAGCCAGGGTCGCGAAGCCGCGCACGAGGCGGATGTCGTTCGGGTCAGCCGGGTAGTTGTGCCCGCCGACCTGGTAGACGCCCTCCTCGAGGATCTCGCCGCAGTGCCACCCGGTGGTGCGACCGGAGCGGCACGTGTCGGCGCCGATCGTCGCGTGGGCGGTGGAACGGACGTCCGGTCCCGAGGCGGCGAGGTCGTCGTCCGCCTCCGTCGTCCAGTCGGACACGCGGGGGAGCAGGCTGAGCGCGCTGTTCGTGACCTCCATGAGCGCACCGTCGGTGCCGGCGACGCCCGGCGCGTGGCCCGGGCCACCGAACTGCGAGGCGACGTACTCACCGAGGTCGTCCCACAGCTCCGGCTGCGGCGACGGGTCCGGGTAGAACGCTGCGTCGTCCGCGGACGGCACGGTGCGGACGACGGGGTTCGCCGCGTCGTCGTGCGTGCAGTGCCCGGCCGTGATGATCGCCGGGTTGTCGCGGGAACCGTCGAACGCCGGGAAACCGACCGAGCACAGGGCGTAGAAGCCGTCCTCGTCCGGGCCGGCAGCGAAGCCGGCGCCGCCCACGATCTGGTCCTGGGCGAGCGGCTGGGCGACCTCGCGCTGCTCGAACGTGATGCCCGTGAACGCCTCGAGACGTGCCTCGACCTCGGGCGAGACGGACTCGCCGCTGTGCGCGACGGTCACCTGGCCGGCGGCGTCCACCGTGACGGCGGTGACGCCCTGAGCCCACAGGCTGTCGGACGAGCCGGCGGCGAACGTGCGGGCGTGCGAGCTGCCGTTGACCTCGGCGAGGACGGCGTCGAACGTGGCCGGCTCCGTCGCCTCGGGGACGTCGGTCGGCTCCGGAGACGTCGTCGCGTCGTCGTCGGCCGGCGCCTGGGCGTCGGTGCGGACCTCGACGCGGCCGCCGAGAGCCTGGACCGCGGCGGTGAGGTCGCCGTTCGCGGCGTCCGCGTAGACGACGATCTCGCCGTCGACGAGGGCACCGGAGACGGTGACGTCGATCTCCTGCAGCGCGGGCAGCGCGGCGTCCAGCGCCGCGGCGAGGTCGCCGTTGGCGACGAACTCCTCGTACGTGATGCCGAGGTCGCGGCCGAGGGCCTCCTCGATGCCGGGGGCGAGCTGGCCGGCGGTCGCACCGTCGGTCGACTCGGTCGCCGCCGGCGCAGCGGGCTCGTCGGCGGGAGCCGAGAACGCGCTCGTGGCGAGAACGGTGGTCAGGCTGAGCGTCGCTACGGCTCCGGTCGCCGCAAGGCGGCGCGCGATTGTCGAGGGTGTCGACACAGGCACTCCCAGGTTGGTACTCCGTCATGGCGTGGCACGACCACGCGACGTGGCGGAAATACCAGGTCCCCCTGCGGCGTGCCGAAACGGACCCTATCGAAGGGCACCCTCACCCGGGGGGCCCTTCGCGGGGAGTTCTCCCCATGTTCACCGGCGCTGGCGTGACGGGCGGGACGCTTGTGTGCGCGGACCACGCATCCACCAGCGCAAACGCGCACCTGGCGCATGGCCCGCTCGGCTCAGATCACAGTTCGGTAACGGTGCGGCATCTGAGACGGCGGCAACCGCTACAGGTCCTCGACGTCCATGACGGGGCGGATCTCCACCGTGTACGCCGGCAGCAGCCGGACGATGTCGACGGCGGTCTCGAGGTCCGGCAGGTCGACGACGTAGAAGCCGCCGAGCTGTTCCGTCAGCTCGGCGAACGGCCCGCTCGTGACGACGCCGCCGCGATCGTTGCGGACGGTGGTCGCCGTCGAGACGGTGCTCAGCGCCTCGCCGGAGACGATCCGTCCGGCCGCGCCGACCGCGTCGGAGAACGCGTCGTGGCGTGCCATGTGGTCCTGCCGCACCTCGTCGGTGGCGGCGGCCCACACGGACTCGTCCTCGTACAGGAGGATCGCGAAGCGCTTCAGGTGGGGCACGGGTGCCTCCTCGGTCGGGCGGTCGGGAACGTGGCGCGCGGGTGGGCGCCGGACCGGCGTCTCACGCGGGATCCGCGAGCGCGATCCCGACGACGACGGGTGGGTGGGAGCGCCAGGCGTCGGTGATCTCTCGATAGCGGGCGTACGTGGTGACCAGGGCGTCGACGGCGCGGGCGAGCTCGTCCGGCTCCACGACGACGTGGCCGACGCCGGCCCAGGTCCGGCGTCGCCGTCGCACCTCGACGTCGGGCGACGCGACGACGTTGCGCAGCCAGTCGCCGTCGAGGCCGTGCCTGGAGGGGGCGTAGAGCGTGCGCCCGACGAGCGCGAACCAGACGGTCGCGACGTGCTCGCGGCCGGTGACGCGGCCCGTGGTCGCGATCCGGCACGTGCTGGCGCGGGCGAGCGCGGTCAGGTCGCGCGGGACCCTTGCGTCGTCGGCCATGGCACCGATCCTGCCGGAGTCGCAGGCCCGCTGCCCTGCCGGCGGGCCCACCCGGGTCGCGGCGTCACTCCGGGCGCTACGCCTGGAGGTGGGCGCCGCACCCGACGTCGTACCCCTCACGCAGCCAGGCGACGAACTGGTCGTCGAGGTCGGCGTCCTCGAGCAGGCGGAACTGGTGGACGACCAGGTTGCGCTGGTACGGCACGGCGCTGCGGATGCGCGGATCCTCGGGCAGGCGACGCATGAGGTCGAGGTAGCCGACCAGGCCGTCGCCCTTCGGCCGGGCGCCTGCGAACCCGCGGCGCGTGCCCTTGAACGTGACGGCCGTCTTCGAGACCGACACCCGGACCGGCCCGAAGGACCGCAGCACGGCGTCGAGGCGTTCGTACAAGGCCGCCGACGGCGCCGAGGCTGCCGCCAGGTGCCGCTCGACGGTCCAGGGTTCGACGTCGTCGCTCATGCGGCGGATCGTGCCACCGATTCGCGCCGGGTGTTGACGACGGCGGACGTCGAGCCGTAACGTCTCACTCCAGCACCCCTTCATACGTATTAAGGATCCGCGATGAACGCGCAACGACGGCGCCCCACCCAGGTGGACATCGCTCGTCGTGTCGGCGTCTCGCAGGCCACGGTCTCGCTCGTCATCAGCGGCGGACCCGCGAGCTCGAACGTCGCGGAGGAGACGCGCCAGGCCGTGCTCCAGGCCGCGGCCGAGCTCGGGTACACGGTCAACGCCGCCGCCCGCAGGCTCAAGGGCGGGCGGAGCCGGATGCTCGGGCTGTACACGTTCGAATCCGTGTTCCCGGTCGACCAGCGGGACTTCTACTTCCCGTTCCTCCTCGGCGTCGAGGAGGCGACGGCACGCCAGGGGTACGACCTGCTGCTGTTCAGCTCGACCACCGGCGCCGACTCGCGGCGCATCTACACCGACGGCGTCAACCGGCTGAAGGTCGCGGACGGCTGCGTGCTCCTCGGCCGCCACCTCGACCGCGACGACCTGGCCGACCTCGTGCACGAGGACTTCCCGTTCGTGTTCATCGGCCGACGCGAGGTCCCGGGCGGGAACCTCTCCTACGTCGGCGCCGACTACGTGGGGGCCACCCGCGACATGGTCCGCATGCTCGTGGCGCAGGGCCACCGCCGTCTCGCCTACCTCAAGCTGAGCGACGAGCTGGAGCCGACCCGCGACCGCGAGGAGGGCTTCCGGCTCGGTCTCGACGACGCCGGGATCGCCGCCGGCGACGCGCGCGTGCACCCGGTCGGGGACGCCCACTCGATCACGAGCGACCTCCTGCGCGACTGGGTCTCGTCGGGCGTCACGGCGCTCCTGGTGGAGCCGGGCGAGGACGACGCGACGATCTCCGCCGTGGCGGCCGCGGCGGACGCCGCCGGGATCGGCATCCCCTCCGACTGCTCGGTCGTCCTGCTCGGCGATCCGCCGCTCGGTGAGAGCAGCCCCGACTGGACCCGCTACTCGCTCCCGCGGGAGGAGATGGGCCGGGAGGCGGTCCGGCTGCTGCTCGACCTCCTCGACTCCGACGACCGGGAGCCGCGCCAGCTGAGCCTCGCCTGCACGCCGGTTCCCGGTGCCTCGGTCGGAGCGCCGCCCTCGGGTGCCCCGGACGGCGTGGGCCCGCGATGACGTTCTACATCGCCAAGCGGCTCGCGATCGGGCTCCTCACCATCTGGGGCGTCGTCACCGCCGTCTTCATCGTGGTCCGGATGGCGCCCGGGGACCAGGCGACAGTGGCGCTCGGCCCGGACGCCACGACGGCGGAGGTCGAGGCGCTCCGGCACTCGCTCGGGCTCGACCGCCCGGTCCTCGTCCAGTACGTCTCGTACCTCGGCGACGTCCTCCGCCTCGACTTCGGCGAGTCGTACCGCTTCGGCCGGCCGGCCATGGACGCTGTCCTGGAGCGGTTCCCGGCCACGATCACGCTCACCCTCACGGCGACGGTGATCGCCGTCGCCGCGGGCCTGCTGCTCGGCGTCCTCGCCGGGCGGAACCCGGGGAGCGTCGTCGACCGCGCCGTCTCGACGTTCACGCTCGGGCTGCAGGCCGCGCCGCCGTTCTGGGTCGGCATCATGCTCATCCTGGTCTTCGCCCTGCGGCTGCAGGTGCTGCCGAGCGCCAACGGCGGGAGCCTCGCCCACCTGGTGCTGCCCGCGCTCACGCTGTCGATCCCGTTCACCGCGCTCGTCGCGCGCATGACGCGCAGCGGCGTCGCCGACGCGATGACGGAGCCGTTCGTGCAGACGGCGCGGTCCAAGGGGCTCACCGAGGGGCAGGTCCTCGGCGGTCACGTGCTGAAGAACTCGTTGGTCCCGGTCGTCACCGTGGTCGGGCTCCAGGTGGGGACGCTGCTCGGCGGCGCCGTCGTGATCGAGACGGTGTTCGCGTGGCCGGGCCTCGGCCTGCTGCTCGTGGGCGCCGTCGGCAACCGCGACTACGCCGTCGTCCAGGCGGCGTCGGTGCTCATCGCCATGTGCGTGGTCCTGCTGAACCTCGCGGCCGACGTCGTGAACGCCCGCCTCGACCCGCGCATCCGGCTGGAGGTCCGACGGTGAGCCAGACGGATGTGATGGTCGCAGCGGCGGCGCCGACCGGTGCCGGTTCCCGCCGCCGGCGTGCCCGGCCGCTCGCGGCCCTGCCGTACGTCGTCGTGGCGATCTACCTAGTCGCCGCCGCGATCGGGCCGGTCCTCGTGCCGTACGACCCGGTTGCCACCGAGGTCACCGAGCGACTGCTGCCGCCCGGCTCGGCGACGGCGTCGGGCACCGCGTGGCTGGGCACCGACGCCGTGGGGCGGGACGTCTTCGCGCAGATCGTGGCCGGGACCCGCACGTCGTTCGTGATCGGCATCTCGGTGGTCGGCATCTGCGGGATCGTCGGCGTCACGCTCGGCGCCGTCGCCGGCTACTTCCGGCGGCTGCCCGACGCCGTGGTCTCGCGCGCGATCGACATCCTCATGGCGTTCCCGGGGATCCTGCTCGCGATCCTCATCGCGGGTCTCCTCGACCGCGGCATGGACGTCGTGATCCTCGCCCTGTCCGTCGGAGGCTGGGTCGGCTTCGCGAGGCTGTCCCGCAGCATCTCGATGTCCACCCGCGAGCGGGACTGGGTCGCGGCGGCCCGCATCATGGGCGTCTCGACGACGGCGACGCTCACGCGACACATCGCGCCGTTCCTCGCCGGGTCGGTGATCGCGCTCGCCACGATCGAGCTCGCCGGCGCGATCCTCTCGGAGGCCGCGCTGAGCTTCCTCGGGCTCGGCCTGCCGCCCGACGTCGTCTCGTGGGGGCAGACGATCGCGAACGGCCGGGAGTACCTCGGGACCGCGTGGTGGATCACCGTCTTCCCCGGGATCGCCCTCACGGTGCTGGTCGTCTGCATCGGGCTGATCGGCGACCGGCTCACCAAGCGCTACACCCGCAAGCGCGACTAGCGCGTGCGACCTCTCTTCCAACGACGGAAAGGACCTTCCCATGACGCTCCGTAGGCGCCGGCCGCTGATCGCGGCTGCAGCCACGCTGACGTTGATGACGTCGATCGCCGCGTGCTCGCTCGGTGGGTCGACCGACGGCTCCGGTGACACCACCGGGGACGAGACGGGCGACGGCGGCGGTGGCGACCTCGTCGTCGCCGGCCCGATCCCCATCGAGAACCTCGACCCGCACGGCGCGGCCAGCATGGACGCCGGCACCCAGCTCGCTGCGCGGGCGATCTTCAGCCAGCTGCTCGTGAGCACCGGGCAGGGCGAGTTCGACGGCGAGCTGGCCGAGTCGTGGGAGTCGAACGACGACGCGAGCGTGTGGACGTTCGCGCTGCGCGCCGGCGTCACGTACTCCGACGGCTCGCCGGTGACGGCGGACGACGTCGTCGCCTCGTTCGAGCGGGTCCTCGCCGCCGAGGGTCCGCTCGCCGGGAACTTCGGCGGGTACACGGTCGCCGCCCCCGACGACGCGACGGTCGTCTTCACGTCGCCGACGCCGGACGCCGCGTTCCTGGGCAAGATCTCGTCGTTCTTCGTGACGCCCGCCGGCGCGGCGGAGGACGGCTTCTTCTCCGACCCGGTCGGCTCCGGCCCGTTCCTCGTGGAGTCCTTCGAGCCGGGCGCCACGCTGCGTCTGAGCCCGAACCCGGACTACTGGGACGGCGAGCCGGAGATCGCCTCGCTGGAGCTCCAGTCGATCCCGGAGACGGCGGCGCGGATGACGGCGCTCCAGACTGGCGAGGTCGACATCACCTGGAGCATGCCCGACGACCAGATCGCCGAGCTCCGCACGAACGCGGAGCTCACCGTCGAGACGGTGCCGAGCCCGGGCGTGTTCACGATGTGGTTCAACAGCTCGACGCCGGCGCTCGAGGACCCGGCGGTGCGGCGCGCGCTCTGGCAGGCCGTCGACTTCGAGGAGATCATCGCCTCGCTCTACCCGGAGACCGGGACGCCGGCCGACGCGCCGGTCTCTCCCACGGTCCTGGGCTACGCCCCGCAGGAGCCGGTCGCGTACGACCCGGACGCCGCCCGGGCCGCGCTGGAGGCCGCGGGCTTCGACTTTGAGAACACCGTCCTGCGGTGGCAGTTCTCGCAGGCCAGCTTCCGCAACTTCATGAACGCCGTCGTCTCCGACCTGGCGGAGATCGGCGTCACCGTCGAGCCGCTGGAGAAGGAGCAGGCGGTCTTCCTCGAGGACCTGCTGGCGCTGAACTGGGACATGAACATGCAGCAGCTCGGGTCGCAGGGGTACGACGCGGCGACCAACCTCGGCCGCCTCTACACGTGCGAGGCGAACCGGATGGGCTACTGCAACCCCGAGCTCGACGACCTCCTCGCGGCGGCCGGGTCGACCAGCGACACCGCCGAGCGGGAGGACCTGTACGCGCAGGCCACGGAGATCATCTGGAACGACGCCGTCGGGATGTACCCGATGTTCGTCGAGACGCCGTACGCGTGGCAGAACCGGGTCGAGGGATTCACGCCCGTGTCCGACGGGATCCCCTACTTCGACGAGGTCACGGTCTCGGGTGACTGACTACCGTACGCCCGCCGTCGTGGCACCCGAGGCGCCGTCGACCCCCGGCGCGGAGCAGGCACCCCTGCTCCGCGTCGAGGGCCTCACGGTGGTCCTGTCCTCGGGTGCCACGCGAGGGGTCGTCCTCGACTCGGTGTCCTTCTCCGTGGGAGCCGGGCGCACCACCGGGCTGATCGGCGAGTCCGGCAGCGGCAAGACGATGAGCGCGATGGCGATCGTCCGGCTGCTCCCGGAGGGCGCCGAGACGTCCGGCCGGGTGATCTGGGGGACGCAGGACCTGCTCGAGGCGCCCGCGCGCCGGATGCGCGAGGTCAGGGGCCACGAGATCGGCGTGATCTTCCAGGACCCGCTCTCGGCGCTCAACCCGCTCCAGACGGTGGGCAAGCAGATCGGCGAGACCCTGCGGCGGGGCGGCATGCCGCGGGCCCAGGTGCGGGCCAGGGTGCTCGAGCTCCTCGACCGGGTCGGCATCCCCGACCCGGAGCAGCGGATCGGCGTCTACCCGCACGAGATGTCCGGGGGCATGCGCCAACGGGTGATGATCGCGACGGCGCTGGCCGGATCTCCGCGGCTGATCATCGCGGACGAGCCGACGACGGCGCTGGACGTCACCACGCAGGCCCGGATCCTGCGGCTGCTCGCCGACCTGCGCGACAGCGACGGCGTCGCGATGCTCCTGGTGAGCCACGACCTGCGCGTCATGGCCCACGTGGCCGACGACGTCGTCGTCATGTACGCGGGCCGCGTGGCCGAGCGCGGGCGCGCCGACGCCGTGCTCGCGCGGCCGCGCCACCCGTACACCCGGGCGCTGGCGAACAACGTCCCGGCCGTCACCACGAAGTCAGCGATCGCGGAGCCCCTGCGCGGCGCCCCCGCCAACCCGTTCGACCGGCCACCCGGCTGCGCGTTCCACCCGCGGTGCCCGCTGGCGCAGGCGGTGTGCCGCACGACGACGCCGGAGCTGCGCGAGGTCGAGCCGGGCCGCTTCAGCGCCTGCCACTTCGCCGAGGAGGTCGGCTCATGACGACGGCGCCGGGCGGGGCGAGCCTACTGGAGATCCGCGACCTGGACGTCACGTTCACGGGTCCGCGACGGTCGCTGCGGACGCCTCCCACGGTGGTCCGCGCCGTCGACGGCGTGAGCCTGGACGTGCGCGCCGGCGAGACCCTCGCGCTCGTCGGCGAGTCCGGATCCGGGAAGTCCACCGTCGCTCGCTGCGTGCTGGGTCTCGTCCGCCCGCAGGCGGGGACCATCCGGTACGACGGACGCGAGCTCGGCCCCGTGGACAAGCGCCCCCCGGAGCTGCAGCGCGCGGTGCAGATGGTGTTCCAGGACCCCGGCTCGTCGCTGAACCCGCGCATGAGCGTCGGGGCGATCATCCGGGAGGCGTGGCAGGTGCATCCCGCCGTCGCCCCGGCCGGCGACCGTCGGGAGGCGCTGGCCGCGGTGCTGACCGACGTCGGCCTCGACCCGGGCGTCGCGGAACGCCGGCCCTCGGCGCTGTCCGGCGGGCAGCGGCAGCGCGTGAGCATCGCCCGGGCGCTCGCCCTGCGGCCCCGGCTGCTGGTCTGCGACGAGGCCGTGTCGGCGCTCGACGTCTCGGTCCAGGCGCAGATCCTCCGCCTGCTCATCGACCTCCAGGCGAGCCACGACCTGACGGTGCTCTTCATCACCCACGACCTCGCCGTCGTGCGGCAGATCGCCGACCGCGTCGCCGTCATGAGGAAGGGCGAGCTCGTGGAGCTCGCACCGGCCGGCGAGCTCTTCACCTCGCCGTCCCACCCGTACACGAAGGGCCTGCTGGCCGCCGCCTACGACCTGGAGGGCGTCGAGGCGCCGTTCCGGGAAACCCAGGAGCAGATGAGTTGAGCAGACAGAACAACCTCCGGGCCGACGTCCTGATCGTCGGCGGTGGCGTCGGCGGCGTGGCGGCGGCGCTCGCCGCGCTGCGTCGCGGCAGGTCGGTGGTGATGACGGAGGAGTACGCCTGGCTGGGCGGCCAGCTGACCACGCAGGCCGTGCCGCCGGACGAGCACACCTGGATCGAGCAGTTCGGGTGCACGCGCACCTACCGGGCGTTCCGGGAGGGGGTGCGCGACTACTACCGCACCTGGTACCCGCTGACGGAGGCCGCGCGGCGGGCGCCGGACCTCAACCCGGGCCTGGGCAAGGTGAGCCGGCTCTGCCACGAGCCGCGCGTCGCGCTCGCCGTCCTCGAGGGGATGCTGGCGCCGTACCGCTCCGCGGGGCTGCTCCGGGTGCTGACGGGGCACGTCGCCGTGGCGGCCGACGTCGACGGCGACCGGGTCCGGGCCGTGACGGTGGCCGACGCCGCAGGGGAGCGCGTGACGATCGAGGCCCCGTTCGTCCTGGACGCCACGGAGCTGGGCGACCTGCTGCCGCTGACGGACGCCGAGCACGTGACGGGCTTCGAGTCGCAGGCCGAGACCGGCGAGCCCAGCGCTCCGGCCGAGGCCCAGCCCTGGAACCAGCAGGCGTTCTCCTGGGTGTTCGCCGTCGAGCACGACGAGGGGGCGGACCACACGATCGATCGCCCGGACTCCTACGGCTTCTGGCGGGAGTACCAGCCGGAGGTCTGGCCGGACCGGCTCCTGAGCCTCACCGCCCCGGACCCCCGGACGCTCGAGACGCTGACCCGGACGTTCGTGCCGCACAGCGACTCCGGTCCGGTGCTGGCGGACCAGAGCAAGGACCCTGGCGACCGCGACCTCTGGCTGTTCCGGCGCATCCTGGCGCGGGACCAGTTCACGCCCGGCTTCGCCCGGAGCGACGTCACGGTCGTGAACTGGCCGATGATCGACTACCTGCCCGGGCCGCTCGTCGGCGTCTCCGACGAGGAGCGGGAGAAGCACCTGGACGGCGCCCGCCAGCTGTCGTTCAGCATGCTCTACTGGCTGCAGACCGAGGCTCCCCGCCCCGACGGCGGCACGGGCTGGCCGGGGCTGCGCCTGCGGCCGGACCTCATGGGCTCCGAGGACGGGCTGGCGATCGCGCCGTACATCCGGGAGTCGCGGCGCATCCGGGCCCGCACCACGGTGGTGGAGCAGGACCTGTCGATGGCGGTCCGCGGCGACGCCGGCGCGGTCGCGTACCGGGACTCGGTCGGTGTCGGGATGTACCGGATCGACCTGCACCCCTCGACGGGCGGCGACAACTACCTGGACGTGCCCAGCAGCCCGTTCCAGATCCCGCTCGGCGCGCTGCTTCCGGTCCGGCTCGGCAACCTGCTGGCCGCCGGGAAGAACATCGGGACCACCCACATCACCAACGGCTGCTACCGCCTGCACCCGGTGGAGTGGAACATCGGCGAGGCCGCCGGGGCGCTGGCCGCGCACTGCCTGGACCAGGGCCTCACCCCGGAGCAGGTCCGTGCCGACGACAACCGGCTCGAGGCGTTCCAGCACGAGCTCGTCGGCGACGGGTTCGAGCTCGCGTGGCCCGAGATCAAGGGGTACTGATGACGGACGGCACGCGCCTGCTCGGTGGGGTCACGGTCCCGCTCGTCACGCCGATGGACCCCGGCGGGCGGCCGTCCGCGGAGGCGTCCGGCGACCTGCTCGTGGCGCTCGCCGACGTCGGCGTGCAGAAGCTCATGCTGCTCGGCAGCAACGGCGAGGGTCCGTTGCTCCCGACGTCGACGATCGCCCCGTTCGTCGACGGCGCGGTCGATCGGTGGCGATCGTCGGTGGCCGACGGCGTCGTGACCGTGAACGTGACGGCTGCGGGCACGCTCGAGGCGCTGGAGCGGGCCGAGATCGCGGCCTCCGCGGGCGCCGACGCGCTGGTCATGAGCCCGCCGATCTACTTCCACCACCGCGCCGACGAGATCGTCGCCCACTACGCGGCGCTCGGCGCCGTCGGGCTCCCGGTCATCGCGTACAACGCGCCGCGGTACAGCAACCCGCTGACGCGCGAGATCCTCGAGGCGCTCCTCGACCTCGAGCACGTCGTGGGCCTCAAGGACAGCTCCGGGGACCTCGAGCTGTTCGCCGACGCCGTCGCGATCGGCCACCGTCGCCCCGGATTCGCCGTGAGCCAGGGGGCCGAGACCCAGCTGGCCGCCGGCCTCGCGGCGGGAGCCGACGGCGTCGTCCCCGGGGTCGCGAACATCGCGCCCCGCGTCTCGCTCGAGCTGGTGGCCGCGCACGCCGCCGGCGACGCGGCCGCCGTCGACCGCCTCCAGGACGTCACCACCGCGCTCACCGCGCTCCACGCGATCCGGCGGGGCACGCCAGGGGTCAAGGCGGTCCTGTCAGTTCTCGGCCTCTGCCCGCCGCACGTGGCCCCGCCGCTGCTGGCCAGCGTGCCCGCCGAGAGCGAGGCGTTCCAGCAGTTCGTCGTCACGCATTCCGACCAGCTCCACCCGATGAAGGGATAGCAGCATGGACACGGCAGTCGACAGGCGTCACCTCCTCCGCGCGGCCGGCATCGCCGGCCTGGGCGTCGCGGCGCTCGCGGCCGGCAGCGCGCCCGCGGGCGCCACCCCCGACGACGGCGCCACGCCGGGCGACGCCGCCGCCGGGGCCACGCCCGCCGTCGACGTCGCCGGAGCGACGACACCGCAGGACTTCGGCGCCGTCGGCGACGGCGTCGCTGACGACACCGCCGCCATCCAGCAGGCGATCGACGCCCAGGCGAGCAAGCTCAACAAGATCGTGTACTTCCCGCCGGGCACGTACCGGACCACCGCCACGCTCGTCGTCCCCGACACCGAGGGGGCCGGGGCAACGAACTTCAACCGGATCGTGCTGACCGGCGCGGGGACGATGGGCGTGCGCTCGTCGATCATCAAGGCGGACTTCGACGGCACGGCGATCCTCCTGCGGGCGCCGCTCGCCGGGATCCGGGGGCTGGCGTTCGTCGCGCCTGCGAGCCTGCAGAACACCGTCGCGCTGCACATCGCGCGCGACCCCGACGCCGTGAGCCCGAACACCGACGACGTCGACCCGACGATCACCGAGTGCACGTTCGTCGAGTTCTACACGGCGGTGAAGCACGTCGGTCGCGGCCTCGTGTTCACGAACAACCTCGTCGCGGTCGGGGACTACGGGCTCGACATCTCGTGGCCGACGGCGGGGGTCGCCGGCAGTGGCGTGCACCTCCTCCCGTACGGGATGCGGAAGTGGCTCATCGAGGGCAACCACTTCCACAGCATGGGGACGGCCGTGATCACCACGGGCGCGGACGCCCACAACTTCCGCGGGGCGATCATCGCGAACAACCTGCTGGACATCGGGCGTCGCCTGTTCGCCGGCGGGATCGTGAACTCGACGTTCTCCGGGAACGTCGTCGAGAACGGCTCGAACGGGTCGATCATCGCCGTGACGTCCGGCGGCACGAACCTGACGTTCACGGGGAACGTCCTCGGGGGCGGCGAGCCGGGCGGCGGCGGCCGGCCGACGCACGCCATCGAGTTCCGGCCGGAGGCGACGGCCCGCAACGTGACGATCACGGGCAACTCGTTCAACTGGGTGAGCGGGTCGCCGGTCTACTTCGCGGCCGGCGCGTCGGCGGTCACCGTCTCGGCCAACTCGTTCGACCACTGGAACCTCGACGCCGAGGAGCGGTGGGCGGCGATCCGGGTCAACGGCGACGCGGCGGGCCTGTCGGTGACGGGCAACGCGTTCGCCGCCAACACGGTGGCTGGCGCGCCGCCGGTGCGGGTGATCGGTGCCGTGACCGGGTCGACGATCGTCGGCAACGTCTTCGAGAACACGGCGGGCGTGCTGTACGCCGAGGCCCTGGGCGCCGACAGCTACGTCGAGCGCCGCACCGCCGGTGCGAACGGGCACGAGCTGACGGCCGCCGCGAACGGCGCGCTCGTCGTCCGCGCGACCGGCACACCGTCGGTGGGCGAGGACGCGTACGGCAGCTTCCTGGCGGCGTCGGACGCCGCGACGGGCGCAGGACCTGGTGTGAAGGGCGGTGTGCGCGTGGTCCCGGCGAACGACTCCGGGGCCGCCGCGACGGAGCTGCTGTGCTCGACGAACAGCTCGAACGGGGTCACGTCCATGCGCGTGGACATCACCGGGCTCGTCCCCAGCGCCGACAACGTGCGCGACGTGGGATCCGCGGAGAACCGGATCCGCACCGTGTTCGCCCACCAGCTCCAGCTCGCGACGGCGTCGGCCGGGCAGCTCCCGGAGCCCACGGCGGGCGCCGTCGTGCTCGTCGACGGTCCCGGCGGCACGGCGCTCGCCGTCGCCGACGGCACCACCTGGCGGCGACTGCCGCTCGGCGGCCGGATCTAGGCCGGGGGCCGCGTGCGACTCGCCAGCTACGTCGTCTCCGGACGCGAGGAGTGGGGCGTCGTCCTCGACGACGCCGGCACGCGCTGGGTGGTGAACCCGGCGCGCGCGGCGGCGTTCCTCGACGCCTACGCGGCGATCGGGTCGTCGTTCCCGGTGGGTGCCCGGCCCGTGCCGCCCGGCGGGGCCTGGCCGGCCACCCTGGTGGAGCTCCTCGCCCTCGAGGACGCCGGGATGACGGCGCTCGGGCGCCTGGCGGCCGACGTCGAGCGGTTCATCGCCCGCGTGGACGCGACGCTCCTGCTGCGCGCCGGTCACCGGCTGGACGACGTCGAGCTCCTCGCGCCGATCCCGCGGCCCCGGCTGTACTGGGGGCTGGTGACGAACTCGCCGTCGTTCGTGCGGAGCAAGCCCGGCATCGGCGTCCTCAACCTGTTCCCGCTCGCGCACCAGAGGCCGCAGGGCGCGGCGATCGGTCACGGCGCGGCCATCACCGTGCCGGCCGACGACGACGTGCCGCGGCTGGCGTACAACGTCGAGCTCGCCGTCGTCATCGGGAAGCAGGGCCGGTACATCCCGCTGGAGCGGGCCATGGAGCACGTTGCCGGCTACACGGTGGTCAACGACGTCTCGAGCACGTACTACTACGACATCGTGCCGGGGAACGACGGCGTCGGGTACGGCCTGCCGCCGGGCTACGACGACTGGCTGTACCAGGCCACGGCCTCGTGGGGCGGGAAGAAGGCGGACACGCTGGCCCCGATGGGGCCGTACCTCGTGACCCGTGAGTCGGTGAGTGACCCGTACGACCTGCTCATGTACACGCGGCAGTCGGGGCTCGCGCGCGACCGGGCCCACAGCGGCGCGACGCTCATGGGCATCGAGCGGGTCATCCAGTGGTACTCGTCGTTCGCGACGCTGTATCCCGGCGACGTGATCCACCTCGGCACGATGGGCGTGGACGGGCTGCCGGTGCATCCGGACGACGTCGCGGACCCGGGACTCCGGCTGGAGGTCGAGGTGGAGGGCGTCGGGGCGCTCGCGAACCCCGTGCGGGTGGGGCAGCGTTCCGAGGACGACGGCGGCGGCGGGCGGCAGGGCGTGGATCCGCACCCGTCGTACGCGGTGCGCCAGGTGGTCGAGTCCGGTGAGGTGCTCATGAGTCCGGACGAGTGGTCGGCGTCCGGCGTCCGGCACCTGTGGACGTCGTTCGGCAACCACGAGGAGTCCGAGCGGCTGGACGGGCTGCCCCGGCTGGAGGTGCCGCGCTTCCTCAACGGTCCCTCCAGCGCGCTCGGCACGAGCGGGGCCGACGTCGAGATCCCGCCGCGGGCCACGGACCTCGTCGTGGGGGTGGAGCTGGCGTTCGTGGTGCGGGCGCTGACCTCGCGGGCGTCCGACGCGTCCGGTGTGCTCCTCGGGTTCACCCCGCTGATCTCGTTGTGCGACCAGTCGTTCGCCGAGGCGGTGGCCGAGCCGGCGCGGGTCGGCGAGCGAGGGATCCCGGCGGTGTACGGGCGCTGGGCGGACGGGTTCAACGTCGTGCTGCCCGCGCCGACGCCGCTCGGCGGCGACTGGCGCGGGCGGTCGATGACGCTGCGCGTGGGGGACCGCACCGTCACGTCGTCGACGTCGGACTACGTGGCAGGCCCGGACGAGCTGGTGCGCACGATCTCGGCGCGGATCACGCTGTTCCCGGGCGACGTCGTCACGCTCGGGGCGACGTCGGCGCGGATCCGCGTGACGCGTGGGGAGTACGAGGCGGGGCTGGTCGTGACCGCCTCGATCGACGGCGTCGGCGACGTCGAGGCGCGACTCGCACCGTAGGTCGCTCGTCGCGGACCGTCGCCGGTCGGTGAGCCCAGCGCCCGACCTCATAGCCCTCGCGGAGCCGCTCGACGCACGACTGCCCGAGCTCGTACCCCGGCGGCGAGCTCGCACACCCGGGTGTGCGAGCTCGCCGCCGAGGTACGAACTCGGCGAGGCCTCGCTGTCGGAGTCTCGCTCGCTTCCCCTCGGTCGCGATCCTCCTGCGCTCGTTCCTCGCTGTCGGAGTCTCGCTCGGGCGTGGGCCCCCAGGGGCTCGAACCCTGAACCCACGGATTAAAAGTCCGTTGCTCTGCCAGTTGAGCTAGAGGCCCGACGACGACGGGACGTGACGCCCCGCCGTCGTGCACCCGCAAGGCTACGCGGCTGCGGCCGCTATCCCGGCGCCGAGCTGGCGCAGATGGCGGTCTGTCGTCCGTTCAGGGGACCGTTCGCGCCAGGTCGACGTGTGGTCGACCCGGCGAGGTGGCGCAGATGGCGGTATGCGGGCAGCCCGGGCGACCATCTGCGCCACCTCGACGGCCGTCCGGGGGCTCCCCAGAAACTTCTCGTCCGTCCGTGTCGATCGGGCGCCACGCCGTTCGACGTATCGGTGAAGGCACCCGACACCAGACTTTGGAGCTCGACATGACCGCCACCGCCGTCGCCACTGACGCGACAGAGATCGAGACAGTCCCTGCCGACGCCACCGACGGCGTCGAGACCCCCGAGACCCAGCCCCGCACCCGCGGCTTCAGCCGCAACGTCACGAAGTTCCTCGTCGGCCAGACGACCTCGTTGTTCGGCTCGATGGTCGTCCAGTACGCGGTCATGTGGTACGTCACGCTCGAGACCCGCTCCGGCTTCGCCGTCGCCCTCTACGCGATCGCCGCATTCGCCCCGCAGGGCCTCGTCTCGATCTTCGGCGGCGTGCTGGCCGACCGGATGAACCGCCGCGTGCTGGCGATGACCGCCGACGCCGTCATCGCGACCGTCACCCTGGCGCTCGCCCTCATCATGCTCACCGGAGTCACGGAGCTCTGGATCATCCTGCTGGCCGTCGCTGTGCGGTCGCTCGGAGCGGGCGTGCAGACCCCGGCCGTGCAGGCAATGATCCCGCAGATCGCGCCGGAGGATCAGCTGATGCGGGTCAACGGCACCTTCTCCACGATCCAGTCGGCGATGGCGCTCCTCGCTCCCGCGGTGGCCGGCGGCGTCTACGGCGCGTTCGGCATCGTCCCGATCTTCTTCCTCGACGTCGTGACGGCCGCGATCGGCATCTCGCTCCTGGCCCGGGTCGCCGTGCCGACGCTCACCGCCGTCGCGGAGAAGACGTCGAGCTACCGCGAGGACCTGGTCGGCGGGCTGCGGTACGTCCGGCACAACCCGGTGGTGCGGTGGCTCCTGGGGGTGTTCGCGATCATGATGTTGCTGACCGGGGCGCCGTCGTTCATCACGCCGCTCATGGTGGCGCGCACGTTCGGCAGCGACGTCTGGATGGTCACGGTGCTGGAGGTCGCGTTCAGCGTCGGGATGATCCTCGGCGGGGTCGCCGTGGCCACGGTGCTCGCGAAGCACAGCCGGATCGGCCTCATCCTGGTCTCGACGTTCGGGTTCGCCGCCGCGACCATCGCCCTCGGCCTGAGCCCCAACCTCTGGATCTTCTACGGCTTCATGTTCGCCTTCGGCCTGTGCGTCCCGCTGTTCTCGACGCCGTTCATGACGCTCGTGCAGGAGACCGTCGCCCCCGAGATGCAGGGCCGGGTGTTCAGCTACGTGGGCATCGTGATGGCGCTCGCCGCCCCGATCGGGATGAGCGCGTTCGGCCCGCTCGCCGACGTCATGAGCGTGCAGTCGCTCCTCGTCATCGGGGGAGTCGCCACGATCGCCGTGATGACCCTGGCAGTGCGGACGCCGTCCGGCCGGGCCGCGATCCGCGCCGGCCGCGAGACGCAGCCCGCCGCGAGCTGACGCACCCACGGACTGGGGTCGATCCGGGAGCCATGTGCTCCCGGATCGACCCCAGTTCCGCGTTCGCCGGCCCCGCCGGTCGCGGGTGACGTCAACCGGTGGCGATGAGGTTCCCCGACCCGTCGTCCTCGACCGTGGGGTTCCCGCCGTAGGTGATGACGTTGTGGTCGCCGTCGACGTCGATCTCGGCCACGCCCGTCACGGTGACCGTGTTGCTGCTCCCGGGCACGTCCAGGTCGGTCACGTCGCCGGCGGTGACCTGGTTCTCGTCGCCCTCGATGTCGAGGTCACGAGTGACGTCGATGACGACCGTGGCCCGCGTCGCCTCGACGCTCACCTCCTCGCAGGACCCCGTGATCGTGACCACGGAGTCGTCGGCGGCGACGACGACGTCCCCACCGCCCTCGCAGCTCACCTCGGCGTCGGGCTCGCTCACGCGGACGTCCTCGTCGGCGGTCACGGTCCGGGTCTCGGTGGGGCCGGCCTCGCCGGTCGTCGCGGCGTCCCCGTCGCCGCCGGGCTCGGGGTCGTCGCCGTCGTCCGAGCCGCAGGCGGCCGCGGCCGCGAACGCCCCGGCGAGGAGGAGCGCGCCGGCCGCACGGGCGATGCCGCGTCTCATGTCGACCTCCGCGTCCGGCGCGGGTCCGGGCTGGACCGGCGCCGCTGAGGACACCGTAGGTCGCGGCGCGCGCGGTCGCACGACGGCGCCGGCCACGCCGAACCTCGCACTCCGCGTCGAACCTCGCACCCTGGTGTACGAGGTTCGACGCGGAGTGCGAGCTTCGGTGGATGCGCACGCGGCCGACGACGGCGCCCGCCGCATCCCGTGGACGTCGCGTCTCGCGATGCGAGACGAACGAGGGGGTGGTCGCGCCGACCTCGCGCGCCCCGCGATCCTCGTGCCGGCACCGAGCGCCCCGCGCGCGCGACGTCGCCGTGCCACGACCGCACCAGCCGCACCACGAGATCGCGAGAAGACCCATGGCCCTCACCGCCGCCCCGCCCGTGCGCGGCACGGCGCTGCCCGTGCGGCTCCGCGACGTCGGCCGCACGTTCGCGACACCCACCGGGCCACGCCCCGTGCTCGCGGCCGTCGACCTCGAGGTCGGCCCCGGCGAGATCGTGGCGATCCTCGGCGCCTCGGGCTGCGGCAAGTCCACGCTCCTGCGCCAGGTGGGCGGCCTCGACAGCCCCGACGCCGGCGCCGTCGTCATCGACGCCGCACCGGTGCGCGGCTACGACCCCCGCACGGCCGTCGCGTTCCAGGAACCGCGCCTCCTGCCCTGGCGCACGCTCGAGCAGAACGTGGCCGTGGGCCTGCCGCGCGGGATCGACCGGGCGGCGGGCCGCCGTCGGGTCGCCGAGCTGCTCGCGCTCGTCGACCTGGACGCCTCCGCGACGCTGCGCCCGCGCCAGGTCTCCGGCGGGATGGCGCAACGGACGTCGCTCGCCCGCGCCCTCGCGCGGGACCCCGGGGTGCTCCTCCTCGACGAGCCGTTCGGCGCCCTCGACGCCCTCACGCGACTGCGGATGCAGGACCTCCTCCTCGACGTCCACGCCGCCCAGCCCACGACGATCCTGCTCGTCACGCACGACGTCGAGGAGGCCCTGTACCTCGCGGATCGCGTGGTGCTCCTCGGGGCGCTCGACGGCGCAGCCCCCGCGGGTGCCTCGGTGCGGTCGGTCGTCCCCGTCCGTGCCCCACGCCCCCGTGACCGCGCGGACTCCACCCTCGCCGAGCTCCGGGTCGACCTGCTCGCCCGGCTCGGCGTCGACAGCCACCACACCCCGACCCAGGAGAACCGATGAGAACGTTCCGCCCCGCCGCCCTCGCTGCACTCGGCGCCGTCGCCGCGCTCGTGCTCGCCGGCTGCGTGAGCGGCGAAGGGGGTGCCGCCGACCCCGGGGCGGCCGCCGAGGAGTCCGAGTGGAGCGCCGGCACGCTCACGCTCGACTTCGCCACGTACAACCCGCTGAGCCTGGTGATCCGCGACCAGGGCTGGCTCGAGGAGGCGCTGGGCGACGACGTCGAGGTCACCTGGGTGCAGTCCGCCGGGTCGAACAAGGCGAACGAGGCCCTGCGCGCCGGCGCCGTCGACGTCGGCTCGACCGCCGGCTCCGCCGCCCTGCTCGCCCGGGCCAACGGGTCGCCCATCCGGGCGATCGACCTCTACTCCCAGCCGGAGTGGGCGGCGATCGTGGTGCCGGAGGACTCGCCGATCCAGAGCGTCGAGGACCTGCGCGGCGCGTCGATCGCCGCCACGAAGGGCACCGACCCGTACTTCTTCCTGCTGCAGACGCTCGACGAGGCGGGCATCGGCCTCGACGAGGTGGAGGTGCAGAACCTCCAGCACGCCGACGGCCGGACGGCGCTCGAGACCGGCGCCGTCGACGCCTGGTCCGGGCTCGACCCGCTCATGGCCGCCAGCGAGTCCGAGGCCGGCTCGCGGCTGGTCTACCGCAACATCGACTTCAACACGTACGGCTTCCTCAACGCCACCGAGGACTTCCTCGAGACCAGCCCGGACCTGGCGCAGCTCGTCGTCGACACGTACGAGCGCGCGCGGGTCTGGGCGGCGGAGAACCCGGACGAGGTCGTCGCGATCCTCGCCGAGGTCGCCGGGATCGCCCCGGAGGTCGCCGAGACCGTCATCACGGAACGCACGGTGCTGGACCTCGACCCCGTGCCGGGCGAGACGCAGCGCGCCGTCCTCGAGGTGGTGGGGCCGATCTTCGTGGAGTCCGGCGACGTCCAGACGCAGGACGCCATCGACACGGCCCTCGACGAGCTGTTCGAGCCGACGTACGCCGAGGGTGCCGACCCCGCGCGGGCCGGCGGATGAGCCGGGGTGCCGCGTGACACAGATGCCCACGGTGACGCCGTCCGACACCGCGCTCGGCACGGCCACCGCCACGAGTGACGTCGCCACGGCCGTGGCGCTGAGCGTGCCCCACGGGGCGGATCCCGGCCGCCCGCACGGGCGCGCGACGACGCGGCGCTCGCGCTGGTGGCGCACCGCCGTCGGCCTGATCGTGCCGCTGCTCCTGCTCGCCGCCTGGCAGCTCGTGACGGCCACCGGCGTCGTCCCGGCCTACCAGCTGCCCTCGCCGGGCTCGGTGTGGGATGCCGCCGTCGACCTCGCGCAGCGCGGTGTGCTCGGTCAGTACGTGGCGATCTCCACCCAGCGCGTGCTCATCGGGTTCGCCATCGGCGGCCTCCTCGGCCTCGCCGTCGGATCCGTGGTGGGCCTCTCGCGTCTCAGCGCCGCTCTCTTCGCGCCCACGCTCGCCGGGGCGCGCGCCGTCCCGTCGCTCGCCTGGGTGCCGCTGCTCGTGCTGTGGATCGGCATCAACGAGGACTCCAAGGTGATCCTCATCGCCATCGGGGCGTTCTTCCCCGTGTACACGACGGTGGCCGGCGCGCTGCGCCACGTCGACCCGCACCTCGTCGAGGCCGGCCGCGCGTACGGCCTGTGCGGCCCCCGCCTGCTCGCGCGCGTGCAGCTGCCCGCCGTCGTCCCCGCGGTCGTGTCGGGCCTGCGGCTCGCGCTGGCGCAGGCGTGGCTGTTCCTCGTCGCCGCCGAGCTCCTCAACTCCTCGATGGGGCTCGGCTTCCTCCTGCTCGACTCCGGCCAGAACGGCCGCGTCGACCGCATGATCCTCGCCATCGTGCTGCTGGCCGTGCTCGGGAAGGCGACGGACGGCGTCGTCGGCCTCGCTGAGCGGTACCTGCTGCGCCGGTGGTCCGACCCTGAAGGAGCCGCGACATGACGTCGGCCGACCACGAGCCCGCCACCGAGACCGCGCCGCCGACGCCGCCCCGCGAGCGGACGTTCGGCTTCCGGACGCGCGCGCTGCACGCCGGTGGGATCCCCGACGCCACGACCGGCGCGCGTGCCGTGCCGATCTACCAGACGACGTCGTTCGTGTTCGACGGCACCGACGACGCCGCGAACCTGTTCGCGCTGCAGAAGTACGGCAACATCTACTCGCGCATCGGGAACCCGACGGTCGCCGCGCTCGAGGAGCGGATCGCCTCGCTCGAGGGCGGCATCGGGGCGGTGGCGACGGCGTCGGGCATGTCCGCTGAGTTCCTCGTGTTCGCGGCGCTCGCGGGAGCCGGCGACCACATCGTCGCGTCGTCGCAGCTCTACGGGGGCACCGTGACGCAGCTCGACGTGACGCTGCGACGTTTCGGCGTCGACACCACGTTCGTGCCCGGCACGGACCCGGCGGCGTTCGCCGAGGCGATCCGACCGGAGACGAAGGCGGTGTACACGGAGGTCGTGGCGAACCCGTCCGGCGAGGTCGCGGACCTCGCGGGGCTGGCGGCGGTGGCGCACGACGCCGGGGTGCCGCTCGTGGTGGACGCGACGCTCGCGACGCCGTACCTCGTGCGGCCGATCGAGCACGGCGCCGACATCGTGGTCCACTCGGCCACCAAGTTCCTCGGCGGGCACGGGACGACGCTCGGCGGCGTCGTCGTCGAGAGCGGGCGGTTCGACTGGGGCAACGGGCGCTTCCCGCACATGACCGAGCCGGTGCCGTCCTACGGCGGCGTGCGCTGGTGGGAGAACTTCGGCGAGTACGGGTTCCTCACGAAGCTGCGCTCGGAGCAGCTGCGGGACATCGGACCGGCGCTGTCGCCGCTCGCGGCGTTCCAGCTGCTGCAGGGCGTGGAGACGCTGCCGCAGCGGATGGACGCGCACCTGGCCAACGCCCGGATCGTGGCGGAGTGGCTCGACGCCGACCCGCGCGTCGCGTACGTCAACTGGGCGGGGCTGCCGTCCCATCCGCATCACGAGCGCGCCGCGCGCTACCTCCCGCTCGGACCCGGCGCGGTGTTCGCGTTCGGGCTCGCGACGCCGGACGGAGCGGACGTGCGCGCGCTCGGCTCGACATTCATCGAGAGCCTCCAGCTGGCGAGCCACCTGGCGAACGTCGGCGACGCTCGCACGCTCGTGATCCACCCGGCGTCGACGACGCACCGGCAGCTCACACCCGGACAGCTCGTCGCCGGGGGCGTGGGGGAGGACCTCGTGCGGATCAGCGTCGGGCTCGAGGACCCCGAGGACATCCTCTGGGATCTCGATCAGGCTCTCGACGCCGCCCGGAGCGCCGTCGGTTCCGTGGCCAGCGGCGTGCGCGCATGAGCGGCGCGAACGGCGCGGTGCCGGCCGAGGTGGGCACGTCGTCGTCATCGGCAGCGCCCGCTCGGACGTGGCGTGGTCCGAGCGCGCCCGAACGCCTTGCGCTCCTGCGGCGCACCCGCAGCATCGCGATCGTCGGCGCCTCGGCGAACCCGGCCCGGGCGAGCTACTTCGTGGCGACGTACCTGCTGTCGAGCTCGCCGTACGACGTGTACTTCGTCAACCCGCGGGCCGAGGAGATCCTCGGTCGGCCGGTGTATCCCTCGCTCGAGGCGCTGCCGGTGGTGCCCGACCTCGTCGACGTGTTCCGACGGCACGACGACCTGCCGACCGTGCTCGACGAGACGCTCGCCGTCGGCGCCCCGGCGCTGTGGTTGCAGCTCGGCTCGTGGCATGAAGACGTCGCGCGGCGCGGCGAGGACGCCGGGCTCACGGTGGTCATGGACAGGTGCGTGAAGATCGAGCACGCCCGCTTCCACGGCGGGCTGCACCTCGCGGGGTTCGACACCGGGGTGATCAGCTCGCGGCGCGCGCTCGGCTGAGCGGAGGCGCCACGCCGAGACGGGCACGGAGCGCGCCCAGCGATTCCACAGGACGGGCGTGCAAGAGACACGACGCCCGCGACACAATGAGGTCGCAGGGTGCGCGCCCGCGTGCCTGGAGCGAAAGGGACCCCATGCGCCGTCGACTGTCCGCCGTCTGTGCCGCCGCTCTCGCAGGTGGCGCGCTGCTCGCCGCCTGCGCCTCGCCGACGGACTCCGGCGACACCGGGGAGCCGGACGAGGGCACCACGTCCGACGCGCCGTCGGACGAGCCGCTTGACCTCACCGGCACCTGGGAGTTCGTGAGCGGGTCCGGCGCCGAGGGCGAGATCACGCCGATCGACGGCACGCCCGTCGTGCTCGGGGTCGACGGCGACGGTGTCGTCAGCGGCCACGGCGGGTGCAACGGCTACGGCGGGTCCGTCGAGGTCGAGGAGAACAGCGTCGACTTCGGCGAGCTGATCTCCACGATGATGTTCTGCGAGGGCACGAGCGACGTCGAAGGGCCGTTCCTCGAGGCGCTCGACGAGGTCGACTCCGGCTCCCGCGACGGCGACGAGCTCCTGCTCACCGGCGACGGCGTCGAGCTGCGCTTCACGCTGACCGGCGCCGCCCCCTCGCCGTCCTGATCTCCGGCAGGCGTACGACACGCCCGGGATGCGCGGATTTGCGTCCCGGGAGCGTCTGCGTGACGGTGGAAGGGCCCGAGGCGCACGCGGCGTGGCCTCCGGCGGGCCGGCGACACGTGCCGGCGCGGCGGGTCTGCGGACGCAGCGCCAAGTGAGAAGGACCCGAGAGGGAGCACCATGCTGACTCTGACCGAGAACGCCGAGAGCGCCGTCCGCGGGATCGTGGACGACGCCGGACTGCCGCCCGAGGGCGGCATGCGGATCGCGCTGGCGGACGCCGGCAACCAGCTCGAGCTGTCGGTCGTGCCGCAGGCACAGCCAGGCGACGCCGAGATCGAGGCGGGCGGCACGCACGTGTTCGTCGCGGACACCGCGGCGCCGCTGCTCGACACCCAGGAGCTCGACGCCGGACTCACCGAGCAGGGGCCGGCCTTCACCCTGCGCCAGCAGGCGCCGGAGGCCTGAGCCGCCCGAACCCGGGCCAGGGCGCATGCCCGGCCCGGCGCCGGACTCCGGCGCAGAACCTGAACCGACGAACCGCACGCCCGACCCGGGCGTGCGGTTTCGTCGTTCCAGGCCCCGGTGCGGGCACGGGTGCCGGGCCGGACCCGCCTCGCGGACGGCGCCGGCGCCTGCGCCTCAGCCCTCGGTCGCGAGGACGACGAGCGGGTCGCTGGTCGGCGCGTCGGACCCGCCGGGCGGTTCGACGGTGACGGCGAGCGCGTCGCCGGCACGCACGTCCTGCGTGGTGGCGCTGACGGCGCCGTCCCTGACCTCGAGCACGCCCGCGGACCGGGCGCCGGCCGGGTCCACGAGCCAGAGCTGGTACACCTCGCCGTCGAGCTGGGGCAGCTCGGTCGCGGTGAAGAGCGCCTCGGAGGGGGAGACGACGGCGACGGCGCGGCCGCCGCCGCTCACGTCGGAGGCCACGAGCTCGGCGCCCGGCGTCGTCAGCGCCTCCGAGATCGCTGCCACCTGCTCCTCGGCGCGGGCGGCGCGCTGCGACTCCCGGACGGCGACGACCGTCGGCACGGCGATCGCGATGGCCACGGCAGCGGCCGCGGCGAGCCACCGGGCGGCGGACCGACGGCGGACCGGCCGCGGGCCGGCGCTGCCCGGTGCGCCGTCGACCCCCCGCGACTCCGACGCCGAGGTGGACGCCCCGGGGGCCGGGTCCTGCTCGGTGGACGCCACGCGGTCGAGCACGGCCCGGCGCAGGTCCGGCGGGGGCGGTGCGGACGACGACCACGCGAGCTCCGCGGCCGTCTCACGCAGCACGCGGGCCTCCTCGGCCAGCTCCGGGTCCGCCCGGACGGCACGATCCACGGCGGCGCGCTCGACGTCGTCGAGCGCGCCCAGCGCCCACGCCCCGAGGTCGTGACGGTGCCCACCGTCTCCTCCGCCCCGCTCCGAGGGGTCCACGGGCTCGTCCTCCTTGCTCATCAGCGCACCCCCAGGCAGGCGCGCAGCCGTTCGAGGCCGTCGCGGATGCGACTCTTCACCGTCGGGAGCGCCGCCCCGAGATCCTCCGCGACCTCCCGGTAGGTCAGGCCTCCCCAGTACGCGAGGAGGATCGAACGCCGCTGCAGGTCCGTCAGGCCGTCCAGGCACCGCGCGACCCGGTCGGCGTCGTCGCGCCGCTCGACCTCCTCGGCCACGTCGTCGACCGGCGGACGGTAGTCGCGGACGGCGTCCGCCTCGTCCCGGGTGCGGTGCGCCTGCTCGGCGCGGACCCGGTCCACCGCCCGGCGGTGGGCCAGCGTGGCCACCCAGGCCCGCACGCTGCCGCGGGCCGGGTCGAACCGGGCGGCGGTGCGCCACAGCTCGACCATGACGTCCTGCGTGGTCTCGGCCGCGAGGTCGGGATCGCGCAGCACCCGGAGGGCCGTCCCGTACACCACGGGGGAGGTCTCGTCGTAGAGCACCGCGAACGCGTCCCGATCGCCGCGGGCCACCTGGAGCAGGAGCTCCGGGTGACCCGCGGCGGTGCTGGTCGGCTGCGGCTTCACTCGGCCCAGTGTGGCCGGAGGCCGAGCGAGGCGCAGCACGTGCGGGCCGTTCTCACTCGGTGACGAGCTGAGCCGCGAGCGAGTCGATCGTCCCGGCGAGCGTCTCGACGTGCATCGCGAGCCCGTCGGCGATCGCGTCCGCCGGCAGCTCGCCGCCGGAGATCTCCGAGAAGAACGCGCCGGCGCCACCGCGGTACCCGTCCAGGGCGGCGAGCGCGTCGGTCGCGGCGGCCTCGTCACCCGTGGCCAGGGCGTTGGCGTAGTCCACGAAGAACCCGATGTGCTCGCGCCACAGCTCGAGGAACGCGGTGCCGTTCTCCTCGCCCGCGAGCGAGCCGATCGCCTCGGACAGTGCGACCGAGTTCGCGTCGAGCGTGGCCGCTGCGGCAGTGAACGGCTCCGACTCGGTGCCGCCCTCGTTCGTGTACGCGGCGAAGACGGCGACGCCTGCGGCGTACACGTGCTCACCGAGCATGGCCGTGAGGTCGGACCTCAGGGAGGACGCCTCGTCGTTCGGGTCGCCCTCGAGACCGACGGCGGTGGCGAGGCCCGTGGCCAGGACCGCCGCGTCCGCCGGCATGTGGGTCGCCGCCTCGCGCAGCAGGTCGAACGCGTCCGGGCTGCCGGCGGCGAGAGCGTCGACGGCGGCGGCGAGCGTCATGACGTGATGCTGCAGCGCGGCCGTGACGTCGGCGGCCGGCAGCTCGCCGCCGGAGACCTCCTCGAAGAACGCGCCGGCGGTCTCGGTGTAGGCCGTCAGGTTCGCGACAGCCTCGTCCGCCGCGGCCTGGTCGCCCGCCTGCACGGCGACGGCGTAGTCCACGAAGTCACCGATGTGGGCGCGCCAGGACATGAGGAACGTCTCGCCGGCCTCGGCGCCCGCGAGCTCCGTCACGGCGTCCGCCAGGTCGACCGAGTTGGTGTCGATCGCGGCGCTCGCCGCCTCGAACTGCGGCGAGTCGGGCCCGGCGACGTACGCCGTCGCGACGCCGATGCCCGCCAGGTAGACGTGCTCCTGGAGGAGGTGCGTCATGCCGGCGCGGAGGTCCGCGGCGGGCGACGTCGCGTCGCCGGGGATGTCGAGCGCGGCGACGAACCCGTCGGCGAGCGTGGCCGCCGTCTCGGGCATGTGCGCGGCGGCTGTCCGGGCGTCGGCGAACGGGTCACCGGTGCCCGACGGCTCGAGCGCCCCCGCGTCGTCCGTCATGTCCTCGTGATCCATGGACTCCGACGGCGAAGGATCGCCCGTCTCCTCCGGGTCCTGGGCGTCGTCGGGGCTGCACGCGGCGAGCCCGACGCCGAGCGCGAGCGCGGCGCCGAACGCGAGTGTCGCGCGTGGGATCGTGGTGGAACGCATGAGAACGTCCTTTCGTGCGGCCGAGATGGGCCGCGCTGTCGCAGCTGTGCTGTCGCAGGTGGTTCGGAGCCGATCGGCGTCCGGATGGGGGGCAGTGGGAGGATGGATCCGTGACGCATCGACGGACACCGCGGCGGCCGGCGAGGCTGGAGCCGTACCAGGCCGACCAGCTCGTGGGCGACGTGGACCCTGCCGTGCGGTCGGAGGCGGCGCATGCGACGGCGGCGGCGCTCGTGCAGCGCGGCCGGGGGCGTGCGGGCGACGACGACGTCGTGTCCCGGCTCGTCACGCTGGTCGAGTCGGAGGGACTGGAGACCGTGGCGGCGCTGTGGGCGGAGGCTCCGGCGGACTCGCTGCCCGGCGCCCTGTGGCGGCTCTACGCCCTGCGGGAGTGGATCCGCCGCGACCCGTCCCAGGCGGCGAACCGGTACCGGCTCGGTGCGCAACGGGCGGAGGTGGCCGACGCCGTCGCGGGTGTCGTGAGCCCGCCGGGTCCGCGTGAGGTGGCCGAGCTGGCCGACGCCGTGCTCACCGGCGTGTTCACGTCGGACCTCGACGTGGCGCTGGACCGGGCGGCGGCGTTCTACCGGGTCGCCGCCGTCGGGACGGCGCTCGACGCCGACACGGAGGACGTGCCGCACGGCAGCTCGGCGGAGCGGCTGACCCGACGCGCGGACGCACTGGCCCGCACCGCCGACGAGCTCGCGGTCGCCGCGCGGCGCAGTCGGGCCGGGACGCTGGAGTGAGGGGGAGGGCGATGCAGGCCTACGACGACGAGATCGTCGGGACAGCGTTGGCGTCGAACGTGCTCGCGCTGGCGGACCGGGTCCGGACCGCCGACGGCGTCGAGGCGCTCTCCGAGCAGCACCGCCTGGCCCTGGAGCATCCCGGTCTCCGCGCGCACCACCTCGTGGTCACCGATCCGGCCGGCGCCGTGGTCGGGTACGCGTCGGTGCTCGGGTCGTCCGTCGAGATGCTCGTGGACGCGGCGCATCGCGGCGAGGGCGTGGGCCACCGGCTCGCCGAGGCGGCGCTCGCCGTCGAGCCCACCCTCGCGTTCTGGGCGCACGGCGACCTCCCGGGCGCGGCGCAGCTGGCCGAGGCGATCGGCCTGCGGCGGGTCCGGGAGCTGTGGCACCTCGGCCGGGACCTCGCGCCGGCCGGCGCGGGCGGTGACGAGGCGGCGCTGCTCGCGACCCCGCTGCCCGGCGGCGAGCGGCTGCGGACGTTCGGGGGCACCGAGGCGGAGGAGCACGCGTGGCTCGCGCTCAACGCCCGCGCGTTCGCGTCCCACCCGGAACAGGGTGCGATGACGCTGGAGGACCTGCGCGTCCGCGAGGGCGAGACGTGGTTCGACCCGAGCCTGCTGTGGCTGGTGCACGACGACGGCGACGGCGCCCTGCTCGCGTCCATGTGGCTGAAGGTGCCGGACGCGGCGACCGGGGAGATCTACGTGCTCGGCGTCGACCCCGGCGCCCAGGGCCGCGGCCTGGGACGGGCGCTGACGGACCGGGCGCTCGACGTGCTGCGGGCCCGGGGTGTCGACCGGGTCGAGCTGTACGTCGAGGGCGAGAACGCTCGCGCGCGGGCGCTGTACGAGCACTCCGGTTTCACGCCGGTGGCGGTCCACGCCCAGTACGGGATCCCGTAGCGTCGCGAGTCCGAGACGACCCCACGACCCGGTGTCCTTCGGCCCCCGAGGGTGTCACCATGGGCGCATGACCGAGTCCGGCCTCTCGGAAGCCCCCGTCGACCTGAGCGACGCCCCCGACCTTCCCGAACCGGTGGGCGCCGAGCTGCCCGACGGCCGCTTCGCGGACCGGGAGCTGAGCTGGCTCGCGTTCAACGAGCGGGTGCTCGAGCTCGCCGAGGACGAGCAGCTCCCGCTGCTGGAGCGCGTGCGCTTCTGCTCGATCTTCGCGTCGAACCTCGACGAGTTCTTCATGGTGCGGGTCGCCGGGCTGCAGCGTCGCATCGCGACGGGCCTCGCCGTCACTGCCGCCTCCGGGCTCAGCCCGCGCCAGGTGCTGGAGGCGATCTCGATCCGGGCGCACGACCTGACGCAGCGGCACGCCGCCGTGTTCGCGGACAAGGTGCAGCCGGCGCTCGCGCTCGAGGGCATCACGCTCGTCCACTGGGACGCGCTGGACGCCGCCGAGCAGGACCGCCTGCACAAGTTCTTCCGCAAGCAGATCTTCCCGGTGCTGACGCCGCTCGCCGTCGACCCGGCACACCCGTTCCCGTACATCTCCGGCTTGTCGCTCAACCTCGCCGTCGTCGTCCGCAACCCGGCGACGGGCAAGGAGCACTTCGCCCGGGTCAAGGTGCCGCCGCTGCTGCCCCGGTTCATCGCCGTCGACGCGTCGGGGCGCCCGCACCGGCCGGACGACCGCCGCGACGACGAGGGGCCGACGTCGTTCGTGCCGCTCGAGGACGTCATCGCCGTGCACCTCGACTACCTGTTCCCCGGCATGGACGTCGTGGAGCAGCACACGTTCCGCGTGACGCGGAACGAGGACCTGGAGGTCGAGGAGGACGACGCCGAGAACCTCCTGCAGGCGCTCGAGAAGGAGCTCCTGCGGCGGCGCTTCGGTCCCGCGGTGCGGCTCGAGGTGGCTCGCGACATCACGCCGACCGTGCGCGAGCTGCTCATCCGCGAGCTCGGGATCACCGAGGCCGAGGTGTACGAGCTGCCGGCGCCGCTCGACCTCACGGGGCTCGACGTCATCGCCGACCTGGAGCGCTCGGAGCTGTCCTACCCGCGGTTCGTCGGCGGCACGCCGCGGGCGCTCGCGGAGGTGGAGAGCGCCACCCCCACGGACTTCTTCGCGGCGATCCGCGAGAAGGACGTGCTGGTGCACCACCCGTACGACTCGTTCTCGACGAGCGTGCAGCAGTTCCTCGCGCAGGCCGCCGCCGACCCGGCGGTGCTCGCCATCAAGCAGACGCTGTACCGGACGTCCGGCGACTCGCCCATCGTCGACTCCCTGATCGATGCCGCCGAGGCCGGCAAGCAGGTGCTGGCGATCGTGGAGATCAAGGCGCGCTTCGACGAGCAGGCGAACATCTCGTGGGCGCGCAAGCTCGAGCAGGCGGGCGTGCACGTCGTGTACGGGATCGTCGGTCTCAAGACGCACTGCAAGCTGGCGCTCGTCGTCCGGCAGGAGCCCGACGGTCTGCGTCGCTACTGCCACGTCGGCACCGGGAACTACAACCCGAAGACGGCCAGGCTGTACGAGGACCTCGGCCTGCTGACGTGCGACGGCGAGGTGGGCCAGGACCTGACCCGGCTGTTCAACCAGCTGTCCGGGTACGCGCCGAAGAGCCGGTTCCACCGGTTGCTCGTGGCGCCGAGGTCCATCCGGATCGGCCTGGTCGAGCGGATCGAGCGGGAGGTCGCCAACCACCGCGCCGGCCTGCCCGCGGGCATCCGGTTCAAGGTCAACTCGATCGTCGACGAGGCGATCATCGACGCGCTGTACCGCGCCTCCCAGGCAGGCGTGCCGGTGGACCTCGTGGTGCGCGGCATCTGTGCGCTGCGCGCGGGCGTCCCGGGCCTCAGCGAGAACATCCGGGTCAGGTCGATCCTCGGCCGGTTCCTCGAGCACGCCCGGCTGTTCTCGTTCGCCGGAGGCGGCGACCCCGAGGTGTACATCGGCAGCGCCGACCTCATGCACCGCAACCTCGACCG
Source organism: Beutenbergia cavernae DSM 12333 (assembly GCF_000023105.1). Taxonomy (NCBI): domain Bacteria; kingdom Bacillati; phylum Actinomycetota; class Actinomycetes; order Micrococcales; family Beutenbergiaceae; genus Beutenbergia; species Beutenbergia cavernae. The sequence goes on along the minus strand of NC_012669.1, from coordinate 3,827,020 downwards.
GCGCGTCGAGGTCCTGGTGCGGCTCACGGACCCCGACCACCTCGCGGAGATGTCCGAGCTGCTCGACCTGTCGATGGATCCCGGGACGACGTCGTGGCACCTGACCGACGAGGGGGGCAGGCAGGTGTGGGAGCGGCACGCGCGCTCGGCTGACGGCGAGCCGTTGCAGGACCTGCAAGACATCCTCATGGCCCGCCAACGGCGGCGCACCCCGGCGCGCTGAGGACAGCGCCCGGTGTCCCGCTCCCGCCCGACGGTGCACGCCGCCGGGGCGCTCGTCTGGCGTCGCTCGCGCCGCACCCTGCAGGTGCTGCTCGTCCATCGCCCCCGCTACGACGACTGGTCCTGGCCGAAGGGGAAGCTCGACCCCGGTGAGACGCTCCCGGCGTGCGCGGTGCGCGAAGTCGCGGAGGAGACCGGCCTCCAGGTGGTGCTGGGGGTGCCGCTGCCGCAGGTGCGCTATCGCGTGGCCGACGGCCGCCTCAAGGCGTGCCACTACTGGGCGGCGCAGGCGGCCGACGACGGCGACCCCTCCCTGCGCGCCCGTCCCGCCGTCACGCCGTGCCACCCGACGGAGATCGACGAGGCCAGGTGGGTCGACGTGCGCACGGCCCGCAAGATGCTCACCCGCGCGGACGACCGTGCGCCGCTCGACGCCCTCGTCGACCTCTGGGACGAGGGTGCGCTCACGACGCGCACGCTCGTCGTCGTCCGCCACGCCCGCGCTCGCAAGCGCGCCGCCTGGAACCGCGGGGAGAACACGCGGCCACTCACGCGCGCCGGTGCGACGCAGGCCGCTGCCCTCGCCCCGCTGCTGGCGGCGTTCGGCGTCCGGCGTCTCGTCAGCAGCCCGTGGCGGCGCTGCACGGCGACGCTCGAGCCGTACGCGTCGTCGGCACGGCTCGCCGTCGAGACCCGCGACGAGCTCACCGAGGCGGCGCACAAGCGCTCGCGGTCGGGCGTGCGGGGTGTGGTGACTCAGCTCGTGCGGGCCGCCGCGGCACGGGCGGCGTCTCCCGCCGGCGAGGGGAACCCGGGCGGGCTCGCGCCGTCGGCGGACGGTGTGATCGCGCTGTGCACGCACCGGCCCGTGCTGCCGACCCTCGTCGAGGTGCTCGAGGCGAGGTCGCCGAGCCGCGTGCGCAAGGTGCTCCCGTCGGCGGACCCGTACCTCAAGCCCGGCGAGATCCTCGTCGTGCACCTGTGGCCGCGCCAGCGCCGCAAGACGCGCGTGATCGCCGTCGAGCGGCACCGCCCCTGAGCCGCACAGCCCGGACCAGCGCGCCCGGCCGACAGGGCCCGGCGCCCGGCGTCGACGCGGGATCGAACCAGGCGCGTCCCACGGGCGTGAGGTGCGCCGCACGCCCGGTCGCAAGCCGTCGACCGTCGTTCACCGTGCGTTCACCCTCGTCCGAGGTCTGCGTCACCCGGCCGACCTAGCGTCAGCAGCGTCGCGGGCACCAGCCCGCGCACGCAGACGAGAGGGAACCACTGTGAAGCTTGTCTCGACGCGGCGCTCGCGCGGCGCCGCCCTGGCCGCAGTCGCGGCGGGTGCCGCCCTGCTCCTCGCCGCTTGCGGCGGCAACGCCGACGGGTCGGAGAACGGCACCGACGGCGAGGAGACGACGGACGGCGGCAGCAACGCCGCCGACCTGAGCGGTGTGCTCGCCGGCGCGGGGGCCTCCTCGCAGGAGGCGGCGATGGCCGGATGGCAGGCCGGGTTCGGCGACCTCGCCCCGAACGTCCAGTTCAGCTACGACGCGGTCGGCTCCAGCGGCGGCCGCGAGCAGTTCCTCTCGGGCGGCGTGCAGTTCGCCGGCTCCGACGCGGCCCTCGACCCCGACGAGCTGGCCGCCGCGACCGAGCGCTGCTTCGGCGGCGAGGCGCTCGAGCTCCCGCTCTACATCTCGCCGATCGCCGTCGTCTACAACCTCCCGGACCTCGGCGTGGAGAACCTCCAGCTCGACGCCGCGACGATCGCGCAGATCTTCAACGGTGACATCACCTCATGGGACGACCCGGCGATCGCCGAGGCGAACCCCGACGCGACGCTCCCCGCCCTCGCCATCATCCCGGTCAACCGGTCGGACGGCTCCGGGACGACGGAGAACTTCACCGAGTACCTCGCCGCCGCCAGCGAGGGCGCGTGGCCGCACGAGCCGAGCGACGCGTGGCCGGTCGAGGGCGGGCAGTCCGGCAACGGCACGTCCGGCCTCATCGACACGGTGAACTCGGCCGAGGGCACGATCGGGTACGCCGACGCCTCGCGCGCCGGTGACCTCGGCACCGTCGCCCTCCAGGTCGGCGAGGAGTACGTGCCGTACTCCGCCGAGGCAGCTGCCGCCGTCGTCGACGCCTCCCCGGCCACCGAGGACGCGACCGACCTGCGGCTGACCGTCGAGCTCGACCGCACGACGACCGCCGCGGGCGCCTACCCGCTCGTGCTCATCTCGTACTCGATCGCGTGCTCGACGTACGACAACGAGGAGGACGCCGCGAACGTGGCCGCGCTGCTCTCCTACATCGCGAGCCCGGAGGGTCAGGAGCGCTCGGCGCAGCCGGACGTCGCCGGCTCCGCGCCCATCTCGGACGACCTGCGCACGCGGGTCGAGGCGGCGATCGCCGAGATCGGGACCGCTTGATCACCACCCACGCTCCATCCTCCGCGCGGGTCCGGCTCCGGCCGGGCCCGCGCGGAGGGGTGTCCACCGAGAACCACCGCAGCGAACGGAGCCGGCAGTGGCTGTGACCTCCCCGCCCGAGACGGCGCCGCCCAGCGAGCCGCGTCCGGGCCGCCATCCCGGGCGCGTCGGCAACCGCGTGTTCGCCGGCCTGTCCACGGGCGCCGGCGTGCTCATCCTCGTGACGCTGGCCGCGGTGGCGGCCTTCCTGCTCGTCCAGGCGTGGCCGGCGATCTCCGCGTCCCAGGCCGACCTCGAGGGCGTCTCCTTCTTCCGCGGCTCCTCGCTGCTCGGGTACCTCGGGCCGCTCGTCTTCGGGACGGTCCTCTCGAGCGTGCTCGCCCTGATCATCGCGGTGCCGCTCAGCGTCGGGATCGCGCTGTTCATCACGCAGTACGCCCCGCGCCGCCTCGCGCAGGGGATGGGCTACCTCATCGACCTGCTCGCGGCGATCCCCAGCGTCATCTTCGGCCTCTGGGGCACGTTCTGGCTGCTCCCGGTGCTCGACCCGGTGTTCCGGTGGCTCACGGACACGCTCGGGTTCATCCCGCTCTTCGAGGGCTACACGGCCCCGGCGCGGAACATCGCGTCGGCGTCGGTGGTGCTCGCCGTGATGATCCTGCCGATCATCACGGCCGTCTCGCGCGAGGTCTTCCTCCAGACGCCGCCGCTGCACACGGAGGCGGCCCTGGCGCTCGGGTCCACGCGCTGGGAGATGATCCGGATGGCCGTGCTGCCGTTCGGCCGGTCCGGCGTCATCAGCGCCTCGATGCTCGGCCTGGGGCGCGCCCTGGGCGAGACGATGGCCGTGCTGATGGTCCTGTCGCCCGGGTACCTGTTCTCCTTCTACCTGCTCCAGCCGGGCCAGCACCAGAGCATCGCCGCCAACATCGCCGCGCAGTTCCCGGAGGCGCACGGCCTCGCGACGAACGTGCTGATCGCGACGGGGCTCGGCCTGTTCGTCATCACGCTGGGGGTCAACATGCTCGCGCGCTGGATCATCGCGCGCCGGGCCGAGTTCTCGGGAGCGAACTGATGGCCACGCAGACGACCGCGCCCGCGCGGGGCGCCTCGCAGCCCCGCGGCAACGCTCCGGCCCCTGGCGTCGGACGACTGAGCCTGCGCCGCCGCCTCACGAACCACGCGATGACCATCTTCGTCACGCTCGCGTTCCTCATCGCTCTCGTCCCGCTCGTCTCCCTGCTGTGGACCGCCGTCTCGAACGGGCTGCGGTCGTTCAGCTGGGAGTTCCTGACGACGGACATGACCGGCGTGTTCGGCGACATGACGTCGGGCGGTGCGAGGCACGCGATCATCGGCACGCTGCTCATCACGCTGGCGGCCACCATCATCTCCGTGCCGATCGGGCTCCTCGCAGCCGTCTACCTCGTCGAGTACGGGCGCGGCCCCCTGGCCCGGGCGCTGACGTTCTTCGTCGACGTCATGACGGGCATCCCGTCGATCGTGGCCGGCCTGTTCGCGTTCGCGCTGTTCACCCTGCTGCTCGGCCCGGCCTACCGGGCGGGCATCATGGGTGCCGCCGCCCTCGCCGTCCTCATGATCCCCGTCGTCGTCCGCTCGACGGAGGAGATGCTGCGCCTCGTCCCGAACGAGCTGCGGGAGGCCTCCTACGCGCTCGGCGTGCCGAAGTGGCGCACGATCGTCAAGGTCGTGCTCCGGACGTCGCTGCCCGGCATCGTCACCGGCGTCATGCTCTCGATCGCCCGCATCATCGGCGAGACGGCGCCCCTGCTGCTCACCGTCGGTCTGGTCACGATGGTCAACACGAACCTGTTCGAGGGCCGGATGGCCACCCTGCCCGTGTTCGCCTACCGCCAGTACCAGCAGGGCGGGACGGGGATCGACCGCGCCTGGGCAGCCGCCCTCACGCTCATCCTCATCGTCATGGCCCTCAACCTGATCGCCCGCCTCATCAGCCGTCGGTTCTCGACGGCGTCGCGCTGAAGAAGAAGGAACCCGTATGTCCAAGCGCATCGACGTCAGTGACCTCAACGTCTACTACGGCGACTTCCGCGCCGTCGAGGGCGTCACGATGGCCATCGAGCCGCGCACCGTGACGGCGCTCATCGGGCCGTCCGGCTGCGGCAAGTCGACGTTCCTGCGGACGCTCAACCGCATGCACGAGGTGATCCCCGGCGCCCGCGTGGAGGGCAAGGCCGTGATGGACGGGCTCGACCTGTACGGCCCGGGCGTCGACCCCGTGGAGGTGCGCCGGCAGGTCGGCATGGTGTTCCAGCGCCCGAACCCGTTCCCCACGATGTCGATCTCGGAGAACGTGCTGGCCGGCGTGCGGCTGAACAACCGCCGCCTGTCGAAGCCGGACGCCGCCGAGCTCGTGGAGCGGTCGCTGCGCGGCGCGAACCTGTGGAACGAGGTCAAGGACCGTCTCGACAAGCCGGGCTCGTCGCTGTCCGGCGGCCAGCAGCAGCGGCTGTGCATCGCGCGCGCGATCGCCGTCGAGCCGCAGGTCCTCCTCATGGACGAGCCGTGCTCGGCGCTCGACCCGATCTCCACGCTCGCCATCGAGGACCTCATGGCCGAGCTCAAGAAGAGCTACACGATCGTCATCGTGACGCACAACATGCAGCAGGCGGCGCGGGTCTCCGACCGGACCGGCTTCTTCACGATCGACGGCGCCGGCCGCCCGGGCCATCTCGTCGAGATGGACGACACCGCCACGATGTTCTCCTCACCCAGCCAGAAGGCCACGGAGGACTACATCTCCGGCCGCTTCGGCTGAGCGCCCGGGCGCTCGCGGCCCGTGAGAGTACGACGGCGGGGTCCCCACCTGGGTGGGGACCCCGCCGTCGTACGTGGTGCGTCAGCCGCTCAGCGGTTCGCGCCCTCGAGCGAGCCGGTCGTCGTCTCGCCGTCGAGCACGAGGATGCAGATGACCTCGCGGTCGTTGTTGTCGTTCCAGGTGTCCTCGTTCGGCGGCACGAAGTTCGCGTAGATCTCGGAGTCGGCGTACGCGACGCCGACGTAGTCGGTGAACGCGTCGCCGGTGCACTGCGCCTCGGCCTCGGTCGAGATGGCGTCGTCACCGGGGAAGTCGCCGTCGGGCATCTCGAACTTGTAGAAGACCTCCGCGTCGTGCTCCTCGGAGCAGTCGACCGTCGGGAACTCCGTGAACTGGGTGTTGAGGTCGTCGGCGTTCGTGCAGTCGCCGACCTCTGCGGTGGGCACGGAGCCTCCGAGCATCCCGCACGCGGACATCGCAGCGATCGTTCCAGCGGCGGCGACGGTGGCTCCGACCAGGCGGCCGAGTCGTCGGGTGTTCATGGAGCTCCTCGAGTTCGTGGGGCGGCACGCGCTGTGCCGAGAGAAACGTAGCGGAGGAAGGGCCGGGTGCTCACCCCCAGAACGGCTTCGCGGCAGGGGAGTTCTCCCCATCGCCGAGCGTTCGCCCGGGTGTCAGGCGGCGTTCAGAGGAGCACCAGGCTCAGCAGGAAGTACGTGAGCGCGGCGACGGCGGCGGCGGCCGGGATGGTGAGGACCCACGCCGTCGCGATGTTGCCGGCCACGCCCCAGCGCACCGCGGAGACCCGCTTCGTGGCCCCGACGCCCATGATCGCCGAGGTGATCGTGTGCGTCGTCGAGATCGGCGCGTGCAGCCAGAACGCCGTCGTGTAGAGCACGCCCGCGGCCACGGACTCGGCCACGAACCCGCGGGCCGGGTCGAGCTCGATGATGCGCCGACCGAGCGTGCGCATGATGCGCCAGCCGCCCGAGTACGTGCCGGCACTGATCGCCGCCGCGGCCGCCAGCTTCACCCACAGGGGGATGCCGTCCTCGCGCTCCGCCCAGCCCGCCGTGAGCAGCGCGAGGAAGATCACGCCCATCGTCTTCTGCGCGTCCTGCAGCCCGTGCCCGAGGGCCATCGCGGCGGCGGAGACAGTCTGCGCCGCACGGAAGCGCCGGAACGTCTTCGCCGGCGCGGAGTTCCGGAAGAGCCACAGCACGCCGACCATGAGCAGGAACGCGAGCGAGAAGCCGACGAGCGGGGAGAAGATCATCGGCAGGACGACCTTGTCGACGACGGCGTCCCACTTCACCATGAAGCTCCCGGCGATCCCCGCACCCACCAGGCCGCCGATGAGGGCGTGCGTCGACGACGACGGCAGGCCGCGCCACCAGGTGATGAGGTTCCACACGATCGCGCCGATGAGGGCCGCGAGGATCGCGACGAGCGCCACGTGGGCGTGCTCCGAGTCGCTGAGGTCGAACGCGACGATCTGCGTGGCGATGGTCTCCGCGACCTCGGTGCCGAGGAGCGCCCCGATGAAGTTCATCGCCGCGGCCATGATGAGAGCCGCGCGCGGCGTCAGGGCCCGGGTCGACACGGACGTCGCGATGGCGTTCGCGGCGTCGTGGAAGCCGTTGGTGTAGTCGAACGCCAGGGCGAGCGCGACCACGAGGACGACGAGCGCGATCTCCACGCGGTCAGGCTTCCTTGAGAGCGATCGTCTCGACGGTGTTCGCCACCTTCTCGAACGCATCGGCCGCGGACTCGAGGACGTCGATGACCTCCTTGAGCTTCATGATCGCCAGCGGGTCGGTGCCCGCCGGCGTCTTCCCCTCGTAGATGCCGGCCAGCAGCTTGCGGTAGGCGCGGTCGGCCTCGTTCTCGAGGCGGTTCACCTCGACCCAGTAGTCGCTGAGGTCCTGCATCGACCGCAGGCGCGGCATCGCCAGGGCGGTCAGCTCGGCGCACCGCTGCAGCACGCCGACCTGGCGCACGACCTGCTTCGGGAGGTCCCCGAGCTGGTACAGGACGATGAGGTCGCCGGCCTCCTCCATCTCGTCCATGCAGTCGTCGAGGCTCGACGCGAGCTCGTAGATGTCGTCCCGGTCGAACGGCGTCACGAACGTCTGGTTGAGCCGCCGCATGATCGTGTGCGTGGCCTCGTCGGCGTCGTGCTCGGCGTCGCGGAGGCGGCCCGCGATCGTGGGGCGCTCCTCCGGGTCGGCGCCGACGATCTGTGCCAGCAGGTCCGCACCGGTCACCAGGTACTGCGCCTGGCCGGCGAAGAGGTCGAAGAACGTCGCATCGCGGGGCGTGAGTCGCAGGCGCACTGTCGGGGGCTTTCGCGTCGGGGACGGGACGGGAGGGTCGTCTGTCACGTCAGAGGTGACGCCGGACCGCAGAGCGCCTCTCGGCGCGTGGCCGCTCGAAGCGGCTGTATGTGGAGCCCGGGGCTACCGCGGCCCGACGTCGCTGCACACTGTACCCGCGAACGACCCTCGGGCGACGGCGAGCCGTCGGGGAGGTTGCCGGGGTCTGTCCGGACGCCGTCGGCCGGTCCCTCGCAGCCCGGGCAGCGGATCAGGCGGCCGGTCCGTCGGACGCCGGCGGCGGCTCCGCGACGCGCCGCTCCCGGGGAGGGTCGAACCGGTAGCCGACGTTGCGCACCGTGCCGATGAGCTGCTCGTGCTCGGTGCCGAGCTTCGCGCGCAGCCGCCGCACGTGGACGTCCACGGTGCGCGTGCCCCCGTAGTAGTCGTACCCCCACACCTCCTGCAGGAGCTGCGCCCGGGTGAACACCCGGCCGGGATGCTGCACGAGGTACTTCAGGAGCTCGAACTCCTTGTACGTGAGGTCGAGGGGCCGGCCCCGCAGCCGGACCGTGTACCCGCTGGGGTCGATCATCAGCTCGCCGGCCTCGATCTCGGTCGGCTCGTCCGCCCCACGCTGCGTGGCGCCGCGCTCCGCGAGCAGGCGGAGCCGGGTCGTGAGCTCGGCCGGACCCGCCGTGTCGAGGATGATGTCGTCCGTGCCCCAGTCAGCCGTCACCACCGTCAGCCCGCCCTCGGTCAGCACGAGGAGCAGCGGCACGGCCAGGCCCGTCGAGCGGAGCAGGCGGCACGTGGTGCGCGCGGTGACGAGGTCCCGCCGCGCGTCGAGCAGCACGACGTCGGCGTCCGGGGCGTCGAGGAGAGCGGAGGGTTCGACGGGCAGGACGCGGATGCGGTGGTTGAGCAGCGACAGGGCGGGCAGGACCTGGGCGGAGCCTCCCGGCTCGGACGTGAGCAGCAACAGGTCCGCCACCTGGGACTCCTTCCGACCGTCGGCTTACTGTATTGCAGTGCCGGGGCCGGAACGTCACCGCCTGCCCGGCCCCGTGGGCGGCCGCGGGCGACCGACGATTCGACCGACCACACGAAGGAGCGCGCGTGTCCGCTCTCATGGGTAGCTCTACGCGCGCGGTGCTGACCTCGCTGGCGGCGACCGGGCTCGCCGTGGCCGCGTACCTGAGCTGGCCGGGCTTCGTCGCGGCCGCCGGGGCGGCCACGCTGATCTTCGCCGTGGGCTGGGCGATGCTGCTCGGCCTGCCCGCGGCGCGGGGCACGATCGTGGTGCTGGTCGGCGCGACGCTCGCCGCGTTCGGCGCGGTGCTGGTCGGGGGCGACCTGCGCTACCTCGCCGTCGTCATGGCGCTCGGGGTGGGTGCGGCGTTCGTGCACGAGCTCGCGCGCCGCGACGGCCGCCCACGCCTCGTGGAGTCGCTCGCCGGCACCGTGACCGGGCTCGCCGTCGTGTGCTCGGGAGCGGGCTGGGCGGCGCTCGGCCCGGGAGTCATCGAGGTCGCGCTGGTGCTGTGCGCGGCCATCGCGCTGGCCGCCGCGTCGGCCTGCACGGCGATCCGGCTCGGGCCGTGGCGGGAGGCGCTCATCACGATGGGCGTGACGACGGTCGTGGGCGCGGTCGCCGGGCTGGCCCTCCTGACGTCGATCGGCGCCCTGACCGGCGCGCTCGTCGGGCTCGCGACGGGCACGCTCACCGCGGCGCTGCACATCCTGCTCGGGCGGTACCCGACCGCGGGGCGTTTCCCCGCCGGCCTGGCGGCGGCGATGCTGCCGATCGTCGTCGTCGGGATCCCGGTGTACGTCGTCGACCGGCTCTTCCTGTAGGTCTCGGGGCGCCGGCACGGCCGGTACGATCGACGCATGCTCGAGGCCGTGTTCACCGCCCTGGTCATCGCGGTCGGCGTCGGCTCCGCGTGGTTCGCGGGGTACGTCGTCTACCGCCTGCTCAAGGGCCAGCGCTGAGGACATGACGTTCGCCATCCCGGACGACCTCGCCCCCGAGGTCTACCCGCTCGCGTGGCTGCTGGGACGCTGGCGCGGGCCGGGATTCCTCGCCTACCCGGACATCCCGGAGCGGCCGGTCGTCGTCGAGACGGAGTTCACGCACGACGGCGGCCCGTACCTCGCGTACGCGTCGACCACCTGGCTGCTCGACGGCGAGCTCGCGGGGCTCGACCGGCCGTTCGACCCCGAGGCGCTCGCCGCCGGCCAGCTGTGGGCGGCCGAGTCGGGCTACTGGCGGCCGGTGGTGGGCGGCCCGCGGCGGAGCGCGTTCGGCGTGGTCCAGGAGGGTTCCGACACGAGGACCGAACCCGGCGGCGCGGAGCCAGATCCCGCGGGGCGGCGTGCCCCGTCGACCGAGGTCGAGGTGCTGCTCGCGGAGCCGAGCGGGCACGTCAGCGTGTTCGTGGGCTCGGTCCGCGGCCCGCGCATCGACCTCGCCACCGACCTCGTCGCCCGCACCTCGACCGCGGCCGAGGTCACGGCCGCCACCCGGATGTACGGCCTGGTCCAGGGCGACCTCATGTGGGCCACCGACCTCGCCGCGTTCGGGCACGAGATGCAGTCCTACTCCTCGGGGCGCCTCGCCCGGATGGCCTGACGTGCCCCAGGAGGGAATGCCTGACCCCGGCGTCGGGGTTGGCACTGTCGTGGACACTTCTGCGCGCACCTCGGACGCCCCGCCCGCAGCGACGCGGCGGCCGGTGCTGACCGCCCCCGGCGCCGTGGCGGCGGGCGGCCCGGACGCGGGCGTCGCCGCCCACTACGGGGAGCCCTACGCGGAGCAGCGCGCCCTCGCGGCCGGCCGCGCCGTCGTCGACCTCTCGCACCTCGGTGTCGTGACGGTGGCCGGCGTCGACCGGCTCACGTGGCTCGACACGCTGAGCTCCGCCTGGCTGCGCGACCTCGCCCCCGGCGTCGGCGCCGAGCTCCTGCTGCTCGATCCGCACGGCCACGTGGAGCACGCCGCGGCGGTGGTCGACGACGGCGCGACCACCTGGCTCGTCACGGAGGCGGACGACGCCGCGCCGCTCGCCGCCTTCCTCGACTCCATGCGCTTCACGCTCCGCGTCGAGGTGGCCGTCCGGGACGACGTCGCCGTGCTGGGCGCGGTCGGCGACGCCGCGCGGAAGATCGCGTCTGCGGCGCAGGAGCGCGGCGCCCTGCTCGGCGTCTGGCGCGACCCGTGGCCCGCCGTCGTCGCCGGCGGCACCCGCTACTCGGCCGAGAGCCACCCCGGCGAGGCGTTCGCCGGTGCGTACGTCCTCGTGCCGTGGGAGACGGCGAACGAGGTCGTCGACGGCGCGCGGCAGGCGGGGGAGCTGCGGCTCGCCGGGGCGTGGGCGTGGGAGGCGCTCCGCGTGGAGGCGCGCCGGCCCCGGTTCGCCCGCGAGGTCGACGAGCGGTCCATCCCGCACGAGCTCGACTGGCTGCGCACCGCCGTCCATCTCGACAAGGGGTGCTACCGCGGCCAGGAGACGGTCGCGCGGGTGTTCAACATGGGCCGCCCGCCGCGGCGCCTCGTGCTGCTGCACCTCGACGGGTCCGAGGACGTGCTGCCCGAGCCGGGCACGGAGGTGCTGGCCGAGGGGCGGCCCGTCGGCACCCTGACGTCGGTCGTGCGCCACCACGAGCTCGGCCCGATCGGGCTCGCCGTCGTCAAGCGGTCGCTCCCGCTCGAGACCGAGCTCGTCGTCGGGGGCGTGGCCGCCTCCCAGGAGGAGGTCGTCGGCACGGACGGCATCGCCGTCGGCCGCCCGGCCCCGCGCGAGAGCACGCTGCCGCCGTTGCGGCGCCGCGTCATCTGACACCCCGCGGCTAGTCTGCGGGCATGCCCGGCCGGCTGCGAGCGTGGCGCGTCGCGGCGCGCTCCCGGACCCGCCAGGGTGTCGTGCGGGTCCGGACGGCGTTCGTGCCCGTGCTCTGGGCGTCGCTGGCCGCCGGCGTCGCTGTCGCGATCGCGTACGTCGGGCTCGGCCACACCTACCCGTTCTTCGCGGCGATCGCGGCGTGGGTCTGCCTCGGCTTCAGCCCGGACGTGCAGCCGCGGCGGGTCGGCGAGCTCGCGCTGGGCGTCTCGCTCGGCGTCGGCCTCGGGGAGCTGTTCGCCCATCTGTTCGGCACCGGACCGGTGCAGATCGCCGTCGTCCTCTTCCTGGCCGCGCTCGTGGCGCGGTTCCTCGACGCCGGGCAGATGTTCACGACCCAGTCGGGCGTCCAGGCGATCGTCGTCGTGGGGCTGCCGGCGATCGCCGTCTCGTCCGGGCCGGTCGGGCGTTGGACCGACGCCCTCATCGGCGGCGGGGTGGCGCTGCTGTTCTCGGCGTTCCTGCCGGGCGACCCGCGCACGCGCCCGCGCGCGCTCGGCCGTGAGGTGCTGCTCGAGCTCGCCGACGTGCTCGGCGCGCTCACCGAGGGCCTGCGGCTCGGCGACGCGCACCGGATCGAGGACGCCCTCGTCGCGGCGCGCGGGACCCAGACCCCGATCGACTCCTGGCGCGGGGCCGTGACGTCGGCCCAGCAGACGACACGCATCTCGCCCGCCTGGCGGCGTCGGGCCGGCGAGATCGCGGAGCTCGACCGCGCGTGCACGCTCGCCGACCGAGCGATCCGCAACGCCCGCGTGCTCGCCCGCCGCGCCGCCGTGGCCGTGCGCGACGGCTTCGACCCGGGTCCCGTCCCGGCCCAGACGCACGCGCTGTCCGTCGCCGCCCGGGAGCTGGCGCAGGCGGTGGGGAGCGGGAGCGACGCCGCGGCCGCACGGTCGGCGCTCGCCGATGTCGCCGCCCACCTGCGCCCGGAGGACTTCGAGGGATGGCGCCAGCAGTCGCTCGTCATCCTCATGAGGTCCCTCACCACCGACCTCCTGCAGCTCACCGGGATGCCGTACGCCCAGGCGCGCGCCACCTTCCCCGGCGGCCCGGGTGACGACGGCGCCGCGCCACCGCCGTCGTCGTCGCCCGCTGTGTGACGTACCACGCCGAGACGTGCGGATGTACGGTGGGGCGATGGACGTGCCGGTGAGCACCCTCAGGGCCGAGCTGAAGCACTGGATCGCGCTGGCCGGGGAGGGGGAGGACGTGGTCATCACCGAGCGGGGGGTGCCGGTCGCCAGGCTGACGCCCGTCGCGGGCGCGGATCTCATCGCCGACCTGGAGCGCGACGGCCTGCTCGCCGCCCCCACCACGCCGCGGCCACGGGTCGAGGCGCGCCCGGCCGGCCCGGCCGGCGTCTCCGGGCTGGTCCGCCGGCTGCGGCGCTGAACGGCGACCGCTCATGGCGACAGTGGTCATGGACACGAGCGCGCTGCTGCGACTCGTGCACCCCGAACCGGGTCACGACCTCGTCTGCGCACTCTGGAACCGCGCCGACTCCGTGGTCGCGTCCCGCCTCGCCGACGCCGAGCTCCGGGCGGTCCTCGAGGCAGGGCGCCGCACCGGGCACCTCAGCGAGGCAGCCCGGGACGCCGCGCTCGAGCGCTGGGCGGAGTGCCGCGACTCGGTGCGCGTCGTCGAGGTGACCCCCGAGCTGGCCGACACCGCCGGCGACCTGGCCCTGCGGCACGGGATCCGCGCGGGCGACGCCGTCGTCCTCGCCGGCGCGCTGCTGCTCGCGCCGGTCGACCCCGTGCTGGCGGTCTGGGACGGCCGGCTCGCCGACGCCGCCCGGTCCGAGGGGCTGCGCGTCCTGCCCTGATCGGCCCGTACGCTGGGCCGCATGAGCTTCGTCGGGTCGATCCAGGTCTATCTCTTCCTCGCGATCGCACTCGTCGGGCTCGGGCTCGAGGTGTGGGCTCTCGTCGACGCCGCGCGGCACAAGAGCGGCACGTACACCGCCGCCGGGAAGCTCACCAAGGGCAAGTGGGTGGCGATCCTCGTGGCCGCCGTGGTCATCGGGTTCCTCGGGATCCCCGCCCCGATCGGCGTCGGTCTCCCGATCATCCTCACGCTCGCGGCCATCGTGCCCGCCGGCGTGTACCTTGCCGACGTCCGCCCGGCTCTGCGGCAGTACGGCGGCGGTGGCGGCCGTCGTCCGCCGCGCGGCTGGTGAGGCGGCGGTGACGGGGGTGTTCGACGGCGCGGCGCTGCTCGCCCGCGTCGTGCGCGGCGGGGTCGGCGCCTCGTACGTCGAGTCCGAGCACCGCGGGCACGTGGTCGTCGTCGACGCCGCGGGCAGGGTCCTGGAGCGGCGGGGAGAGCCGGACGCGGACGTGCTCCCGCGGTCCAGCCTCAAGCCGGTGCAGGCCGTCGCGATGCTGCGCGCCGGCGTGGCGCTGACGACGCCGCAGCTGGCGCTCGCGACGGCGTCGCACGCCGGCGAGCCGCGGCACCTGGACGTCGCCCGCTCCACGCTGGAGGGCGCCGGGCTCGGCCCGGCCGACCTCCAGACGCCGCCGTCGCTGCCCGGGAGCACGGCGAGCCTGCCGGCGTGGTTCGCCGCCGGGCGCGGGCCCGAGCCGATCGCACACACGTGCTCCGGCAAGCATGCGGCGATGCTCGCGACCTGCGTCGCCGCCGGGTGGCCGACCGCGACGTACCGCGACCCGGGTCACCCGCTGCAGGCGGCGATCCGCGAGTCCCTGGGCGATCTCCTGGGTGAGGACCCGCGCGGCGTCGCCGTGGACGGGTGCGGCGCCCCCGCGTTCGTGGCGTCGCTGACGGGCCTCGCGCGGGCGTTCGCACGGCTCGCGGTCGCCCCGGCCGGCACGCCGGAGGCGGCCGTCGCGGCGGCGATGCGGGCCGAGCCGTGGCTCGTCGCCGGGACGGGGCGGCTCGCCACGTCGATCATGACGGCGGTGCCCGGGGCGATCGCGAAGGACGGCGCCGACGGCGTGCTGGCCGTGGCGCTCCCCGACGGCACCGCCGTAGCCGTCAAGGCCGCCGACGGCGCGATGCGCCCGTGCGCCCCGGCCGTCGCCGCGGCGCTGCGCTCGGTCGGCGCCCAGGTTCCGACGGAGTGGGCCGACGCGCCGGTCCTCGGCCGCGGCGGGCGCGTGGGCAGCGTCCTGGCCTGGGACGAACAGCTCCCGTGAGGGTCGTGCTGCAGCGGGTCTCGCGGGCCCGGGTCCTCGTGGACGGGCAGGTCGTGGGCGAGGTGAGCGGCGAGGGACTCGTCGCCTTCGTGGGCGTGACGCCGGGCGACGGCGCGGGCGAGGTGGCGCTCCTCGCGCGCAAGATCGCGGAGCTGCGCGTCCTCCGCGACGAGCGGTCGGTGCTCGACGCCGGTGCGGGCGTGCTCGTCGTCAGCCAGTTCACGTTGTACGCCGACACCCGCAAGGGCCGTCGGCCGACGTGGAGCGCCGCGGCGCCCCGGCCGGTGGCCGAGCCGGTGGTGGACGCCCTGGTGGAGGCGCTCCGGGAACGGGGAGTCGTCGTCGCGACCGGCGTGTTCGGCGCGGACATGGCCGTCGAGCTCACGAACGACGGGCCGGTGACGATCCTCCTCGAGGCCTGACGGTCCCCCGGACCCCTCCCGGGGGGGTTGAAAGTGCCGCGTAACCGCGCCTCGGCACGGTGGACCCGGCGCCGGCCAGCGACGCCCGACCGGTCCGACTCCGGTCGCCAGGAGAACCTCGGGGGCACGCCATGCCCGTCGCCACCACGGCCGACGGTGCCGCGCCGGCGTCGATGCGACCGGGCGCCGTCGTCGTCGGACGCCGCCCCGCGGGACGGGCCGCCGGTCGCGGTGCCGCGCCCGCCGCCCCGCGGCCGTGGGCGGCGCTCGCGGTGCTCGTCCTGCCCGTGCTCGCCGTCAGCCTCGACGGCGCGCTCCTCACGTTCGCGCTGCCGCAGCTGAGCCGTGACCTCGCGCCGTCCGCCGCCCAGCTCGTGTGGATCACCGACGCCTACCCGATGGTGCTGGCGGCGCTCCTCGTGCCGATGGGGGCCGTGGGCGACCGCATCGGCCGACGCCGGCTCCTCGTGCTCGGGTGCGCCGGGTTCGCGGTCGTCACCCTCGCAGCGGCGACGGCGTCCGACCCCGTCCACCTCATCGTCGCCCGAGCGCTGCTCGGGGTGTGCGGCGCCACGCTCATGCCGGCCTCCCTCGCGCTCCTGCGCGCGACGTTCCCGGACGCCGGGCGCCGTCGGGCCGCCGTCGCCGCATGGGCGGCGACGTTCGCCGTGGGCGCCGGCGCCGCGCCGTTCGTGGGCGCCGCCGTGCTGGACGTCGCGGGCGGAGGCGCGGTGCGCGCGCTCGCCGCCCCGCTGGCCCTGGGCGTGGTGCTCGCCGCGCCCCGCCTGGTCGCCGAGTCCCGGAGCGAGCGGCCCGGGGCGCTCGACGGGTGGAGCGTCGTCTGCGTCGTCGTGGCGCTCGCGGCGCTGGTCCACGGCGCGACGTCGCTCGCCGCGGGCGGGCCGGACGGCGTCGCGACGGTCGCCGTCGCGCTCGGGGCGGGCGCGCTGTTCGTGCGCCGCCAGCTCCGCCTGCCTCGGCCGCTGCTCGACCTGCGTCTCCTGCGCTGCCCGGCCCTCGGGGCGTCGGTCGGCGTCAACCTGCTGAGCCAGGCGGCGTTCGTCGGCCTGGCGCTGTGGACGTCGCAGTACCTGCAGCTCGTGCTCGGGCTGACGCCCGCGGAGGCTGCCCGCGGCCTGGTGGCGGGACCGGCCGGCGCCGTCGTCGCCGGGCTGCTCGTCGTGCCGCTCGCGCGGCGCCTCCCGCTGCGCGTCCTCCTGCCGGGAGCGTTGCTCGTCTCGGGTGCGGGGTACGCCCTCACGACGGCGGGCGTCGCGTCGGCG
The DNA here is from genome assembly GCF_000023105.1 of Beutenbergia cavernae DSM 12333. Lineage (NCBI taxonomy): Bacteria > Bacillati > Actinomycetota > Actinomycetes > Micrococcales > Beutenbergiaceae > Beutenbergia > Beutenbergia cavernae. Next base: position 3,810,492 of record NC_012669.1, on the reverse strand, counting down.
GCGAGTGTCGCCGTCATCCTCGCGTGCGTGGGGTTCGGCGCCGGCCTCGCCGAGGCGCTGACCGGCGACGCCGTCCTCGGCGCGGTGCCGCCGTCGCGCGCCGGGGCGGCGGCGTCCATGGCGGAGACGGCGTTCGAGCTCGGGGCTGCGCTCGGGGTCGCGGTGCTGGGCAGCGTGCTCGCGGCGTGCTACCGGGCGCGACTCGTGGTGCCGGGCGCGCTGCCGGCCGGTGACGCGGACGCGGCCGCGCGCACGCTCGGCGGCGCGTCGGGCGTGGCTCACCGGAACCCGGAGCTGGGCGACGAGCTGATGGTCTCCGCGCGGGAGGCGTTCGCCTCGGGCGTCCAGGCGACGTCCGCCGTCTGCCTCGTGCTCACGCTCGTGGCGGCGGTGGGTGCCGGCGTGATGCTCCGGCGCAGGTGAGAGCGCGGCGACGGCTCAGGCGTCGGGACCGTCGCCGGCGGCCGGCACGAGTGCGATGACGCGCTCCACGACCGCGGAGTCGAGCGGCTCGCTGTCGGCGCCGAGCAGGGCGTGCAGGTAGAGCCCGTCGCCGACGAGCTGGACGAGGCGGGCGAGCACGGGGTCGCTCACCTGGTCGGCGATCACCCCGGCCCACGCGTCGATGGACGCGGTGAGCGCCGCCGCGGCGTCGACCTCGCGGACCCCGATGAGCCGGGTGGCGGCGAGGAGGGTCCGGGTGAAGCCGTCGTCGGCGACGCGTGAGCTCTCGAGGAAGCCGGCGACCGCACCGCGGGGGGCGGCGCGCAGGGCCGCGAAGTCCTGCTCGCCGACGTCGTTCAGGCGGTCGAGCAGCCCCGTGAAGAGGTCGCGCTTGCTGCCGAAGTGGTAGAGCAGCCCGCCCTTGGAGACCCCGGCCTCCGCGGCTACCGCCTCGAGGGTCGTCGACCCGGGCCCGGACTCGATGAGCAGCGTCTCGACGGCGTCGAGCAGGCGGTCCCGTGTGTCGCGCATGTCACGAGCCTAGGGCACTGTACCGGCTGGACGGTTGAGTGCTACTGTACCGGGCGGACGGTACAGAGAACCCGTGTGGCACGGCGGGTACGAGCAGACGGAGCAGAGCCATGAGTCAGGTCGCGTCGACGAGCCTCGCGACGAGCACGCCGGCGCACGCGGACGCGCGCGGCGGTGGCGCCCCGCCCCGCGCCGGGCGCCGGGAGTGGCTGGCTCTCGCCGTCCTCATGCTCCCCGTGCTGCTCGTGAGCATCGACAACACGGTGCTCTCGTTCGCGCTGCCGCAGATCAGCCAGGACCTCGGACCGAGCGCCACGCAGCTCCTGTGGATCGTCGACATCTACGCGCTGCTCCTCGCCGGTCTCCTGGTGACGATGGGCACGCTCGGCGACCGGGTCGGCCGCCGCCTGCTGCTGCTCGTCGGGGCCGCCGGCTTCGGCCTCGTGAGCGTGTACGCCGCGTTCGCCACCGACGCCGGGCAGCTCATCGTCGCGCGGGCGCTGCTCGGGGTGTTCGGTGCGACGCTCATGCCCTCGACCCTCGCCCTGCTGCGCTCGACGTTCCTCGACGCCGGTCAGCGTCGCCTCGCCATCGCCGTCTGGGCGGCCGCGTTCTCGGGCGGCTCGGCGCTCGGCCCCGTGGTGGGTGGATGGCTGCTCGAGCACTTCTGGTGGGGCTCGGTCTTCCTCATCAACGTGCCGGTGCTCGCCGTGCTGCTCGTGACGGCGCCGTTGCTCCTGCGTGAGTCGCGCGGCACGCGCGCCGGCCGGTTCGACCTCGTGAGCGTCGCGCTGTCGATCCTCGCGATGCTCCCGCTCGTGTTCGGCATCAAGACGATCGTGCACGACGGCGTCACGGGCGTCGGGATCGGGGCGCTCGCCGTCGCGATCGCCTCCGGGGTGCTGTTCGTCCGGCGGCAGCTCCGCCGCGACGAGCCGCTGCTCGACGTCCGCCTGTTCACGCGCGGCGTGTTCACGGCGTCGGTGCTGGCGAACCTGCTCGCGGTCTTCGCGCTCGCCGGCCTGGTGTTCTACGTGTCGCAGTACCTGCAGCTCGTCCTCGGCCTCGAGCCCATGGACGCCGGGCTGCGGCTGGTCCCGGGCGCGCTGGCCGCGATCGCGATGGGTCTGCTCGCCGTCGTCCTCGCGCGGCACGCGCCCTTGTACGTGCTCGTGCCGGCCGGCCTGCTGCTGTCGGCGGCCGGGTACGCTCTGGCCACGACGCTGACGTCGACGTCGGAGGCCACGATCGTCGTCGTGTTCGCGCTCGTGGGCGCGGGGGCCGGGCTCGCCGAGACGCTCACGAACGACGCGATCCTCGCGTCGGTGCCCACCGAGCGGGCCGGGGCGGCGTCGGCGATCTCGGAGACCGCGTACGAGCTCGGGGCGGCCACGGGGGTCGCGGTGCTGGGCAGCGTCCTCTCCGCGACGTACCGCGGCGCGCTCGACCTGCCGGCCGGGCTGAGTGCCGAGCAGGCGACGACGGCGACCGAGACGCTCGGCGGGGCCGTCGCCGTCGCGGGCGAGGTGCCCTTCGGCGAGGCGGTGCTCGACGCGGCGCGGGAGGCGTTCTCGCGCGGGGTCGACCTCACGTCGGCCATCGGCGCCGTGATCCTCGTCGGGGCGGCGATCGTCACGGCGATCCTGCTGCGGCGGGCCACCCGGACGGGCGGCCGGGCCGTCGCCGGGGCACGATGAGGGGATGAGCCCCGGGACGGTCGTGCGACGAGAGGCAGTGCTCGGCGACATCACCGCCCAGGACGTGGACGTCGTCGTCAACGCCGCGAACCCCTCGCTGCTCGGCGGCGGGGGCGTCGACGGCGCGATCCACCGGGCGGCCGGGCCGAGCCTGCTCGCCGAGTGCCAGGACCTGCGGCGTACCGTGCTGCCGCGCGGGCTGAGCGTCGGCGACGCCGTCGCCACCGGCGCCGGCAACCTCCCCGCGCTATGGGTGGTGCACACGGTCGGTCCGAACGCCCACGTCGGCCAGCGCGACCCGGCGCTCCTGGCCTCGTGCTTCACGCGCAGCCTCGACGTCGCGGGCGGGCTCGGCGCCCGCTCCGTCGCGTTCCCGGCCGTCAGCGCCGGAGTCTTCGGGTGGGACGTGGACGTGGTCGCGCGCATCGCCGTCGACTCCGTCGACACGTGGCTCGACGGTGCCGACCCGGCGGCGAGCGCGCTCGAGCTCGTGCGGTTCGTGCTGTTCTCGGCGGCGGCGCTCGCGGCGTTCGAGGCCGCGTTGGGCATCGTGCGCGACGACGACGACGAGCGCAGCGCCGGCTGAGCCGCCCGGCGGCGACACGCGGGCGTTCACCAGATCGTGACGTTGCGATATCACGCCACGGGCGAACACGGGCATCACGCAGCCCTCGGCACGGTTAGCCTGGATGAACGCAGCCGCTGCCGGGTCCGTCGTCGTCGGAACCCGGCCAGAGCCGCCCTGAGAGGTGCACCATGTTCGAGAGGTTCACGGACCGAGCCCGCCGGGTCGTCGTCCTCGCCCAAGAAGAGGCGAGGCTCCTCAACCACAACTACATCGGGACCGAGCACATCCTCCTGGGCCTCATCCACGAGGGCGAGGGGGTCGCCGCCAAGGCGCTGGAGTCGCTCGGCATCTCGCTCGACATCGTCCGCCAGCAGGTCATCGAGATCATCGGCGAGGGCCAGCAGGCCCCGACCGGGCACATCCCGTTCACGCCGCGCGCCAAGAAGGTGCTCGAGCTCTCGCTGCGCGAGGCGCTCCAGCTCGGCCACAACTACATCGGCACCGAGCACATCCTCCTGGGTCTCATCCGGGAGGGCGAGGGAGTCGCGGCGCAGGTGCTCGGCAAGCTCGGCGCCGACCTGAACCGCGTCCGCCAGCAGGTGCTGCAGCTGGTCCAGGGCTACCAGGGCAAGGAGCCCGTGGCAGCCGGCGGTCCCACCGAGGGTCAGCCCTCGGGCTCGGCCGTGCTCGACCAGTTCGGCCGCAACCTCACGCAGGCTGCGCGCGAGGGCAAGCTCGACCCGGTCATCGGGCGCGAGACGGAGACCGAGCGGGTCATGCAGGTCCTGTCCCGCCGCACGAAGAACAACCCCGTGCTCGTCGGCGAGCCCGGCGTCGGCAAGACCGCCGTCGTCGAGGGCCTCGCGCAGGACATCGTCCGCGGCGACGTGCCCGAGACGCTCAAGGACAAGCAGCTGTACACGCTCGACCTCGGCGCGCTCGTCGCGGGGTCGCGCTACCGCGGTGACTTCGAGGAGCGCCTGAAGAAGGTGCTCAAGGAGATCCGCACGCGCGGCGACATCATCCTGTTCATCGACGAGATCCACACGCTCGTCGGGGCGGGCGCCGCGGAGGGCGCGATCGACGCCGCGAGCATCCTCAAGCCGATGCTGGCGCGTGGCGAGCTGCAGACGATCGGCGCGACGACGCTCGACGAGTACCGCAAGTACGTCGAGAAGGACCCGGCGCTCGAGCGTCGGTTCCAGCCGATCACCGTCAACGAGCCGAGCCTCACGCACGCCATCGACATCCTCAAGGGCGTGCGCGACCGGTACGAGGCGCACCACCGCGTCTCGATCACCGACGCCGCGCTCGTCGCGGCGGCCACGCTCGCCGACCGGTACGTCAACGACCGCTACCTGCCCGACAAGGCGATCGACCTCATCGACGAGGCGGGCGCGCGCCTGCGCATCCGCCGGATGACGGCCCCGCCGGAGCTGCGCGAGCTCGACGACCAGATCGCCGAGACGCGCCGCTCGAAGGAGTCGGCGATCGACGACCAGGACTTCGAGCGCGCCGCCCGTCTGCGCGACGAGGAGAAGCAGCTGACGAACCGCCGTCTCGACCGCGAGAAGGCGTGGAAGTCGGGTGACCTCGACGCCGTCGCGGAGGTCGACGAGGAGCTGATCGCCGAGGTGCTCGCCGCCTCGACGGGCATCCCCGTGTTCAAGCTGACCGAGGAGGAGTCCTCGCGGCTGCTGCGCATGGAGGACGAGCTGCACAAGCGGATCGTCGGCCAGGAGGCGGCCGTCAAGGCGCTGTCGCAGGCCATCCGCCGCACGCGGGCCGGCCTCAAGGACCCGAAGCGCCCGGGTGGGTCGTTCATCTTCGCCGGCCCGACCGGCGTCGGAAAGACGCTGCTCGCGCGGACGCTCGCGGAGTTCCTGTTCGGCGACGAGGACGCGCTCATCCAGCTCGACATGAGCGAGTTCTCCGAGAAGCACACGGTCTCGCGGCTGTTCGGCTCCCCGCCCGGCTACGTCGGGTACGAGGAGGGCGGCCAGCTCACGGAGAAGGTGCGGCGCCGTCCGTTCTCGGTGGTGCTGTTCGACGAGGTGGAGAAGGCCCACGCGGACATCTTCAACTCGCTGCTGCAGATCCTCGAGGACGGTCGCCTGACGGACAGCCAGGGCCGCGTCGTCGACTTCAAGAACACCGTGATCATCATGACCACGAACCTCGGCACGCGGGACATCGCCAAGGGGCTCCAGACGGGGTTCCAGGCCGGCGGTGACCTGTCGACGAGCTACGAGCGCATGAAGGCCAAGGTGAACGACGAGCTCAAGCAGCACTTCCGGCCGGAGTTCCTCAACCGCGTGGACGACGTGATCGTCTTCCCGACGCTCTCGCAGGAGGAGATCTTCGCGATCGTCGACTTCGAGATCGCGAAGGTGGACAAGCGCCTGGCCGACAAGGACATGGCGATCGAGATCACGCCCGCCGCGAAGGCCCTGCTCGCCGAGAAGGGCTACGACCCGGTGCTCGGGGCACGGCCCCTGCGCCGCGCGATCCAGCGGGAGATCGAGGACCAGCTGTCCGAGAAGATCCTGTTCGGGGAGCTCAAGGCCGGCCAGAAGGTCACGGTCGACGCCGTCGGCGAAGGCCTGCTGGGCGAGTTCACGTTCGTCGGTTCGCCGCGGTCGGCGGACGCCGAGCCGGTCGCCGTCGGCGCCGGTCCCGGTGGCACGGTGACCGACGCGGAGCTGCCGCGGCTCGACTGAGCCCCGCACGCACGGTGCGAGAACGGGCCCGGATCCTCGCTCGAGGATCCGGGCCCGTTCGCGAACGCGCGCCCGAGTGCGGGGCGTGCGTCCGAGTGCGGTGCGCACCGCTCCGCACTCGGACGCTGACCCCGCACTCGGCGTCCGCCAGCCGGAGCCGTCAGCCGGCGTCGGCGTACGGGTCCGGGATCGCCGCGAGCAGCTCCCGCGTGTACGGGTGCTCGGGTTGCTCGACCACCCGCGCCGTCGGCCCGTGCTCGACGACGGCGCCCTCGGACAGGACGACGACGTCGTCGGCCAGCGCGCGAGCGGACAGCAGGTCGTGGGTGATGTACAGCATCGCCAGCTCGCGTTCCGCGACGAGCGAGGCGAGGAGCGCGAGGATCTCGGCGCGGATCGACACGTCGAGCATCGAGACGGGCTCGTCGGCCACGAGGATCGCCGGGTCCGGCGCGAGCGCCCGGGCGATCACCACGCGCTGGCGCTGCCCGCCGGACAGCTGGTGGGGCAGGCGCTCGAGGTAGTGCGCCGTCGGCGTGAGCCCGACCTGCTCGAGCAGGGCCGCGGCGCGGTCGCGGACGTCCGCACGTGTGGCCCCGCCGAAGTTCAGCAGGGGGCGCGCGAGCGCGGCCCCCACCGGTACCGTGGGGTTGAGCGAGGCGAAGGGGTCCTGGAACACCATCTGGACGTGGCGCCGGTAGTCGCGCAGCCCCGCCCGGCGCAGCGCATCGACCTGGACGTCGCCGAACAGCACCCGGCCGCTGTCCGGCCGCTCGACGCCGAGCACCATGCGCGCGATCGTCGACTTGCCCGACCCGCTCTGCCCGACCAGGGCCGTGACCTTCCCCGAGCGCAGCTCGAGCGAGACGCCGTCGAGAGCCTGGACCGCCGTCCGGTTGCGGCCGCGCCCGGTGACGTACCGGCGCCGCACGTCCTCGACGCGCAGCACGACCTCCGGCTCGACGGCGTCCGCGGCCCGGTGGGGGACCGGGGTGCGGGTCGCTGCGTACGACGCCAGGAGCGACTGCGTGTACGGGTGCGCAGGGCGGAGCAGCACGTCGGCAGCCGCGGCGTCCTCGACGATCTCGCCCTCGGTCATCACGAGCATCCGGTCGGCCATCTCGAGGACGGCGCCGATGTCGTGCGTGACGAACAGGACGGCGAAGCCCAGGTCGGCCTGCAGGGCGCGCAGCCGGTCGAGGATCCGCCGCTGCACGAGCACGTCGAGCCCGGTGGTCGGCTCGTCCAGCAGCACGAAGCGGGGCCGGAGCGCGAGCGCCAGCGCGAGCGAGACGCGCTGCCGCATCCCGCCGGACAGCTCGTGCGCGTACGACGTGAGCGTCCGTTCGTCGAGCGACACCATCGCCAACGCCTCGACGGCGCGCCGGCGGAGGTCGGCGGGGGAGAGCCGCTCGTCGTGCGCGCGGAACGTGTCCTCGAACTGCGCCGCGACGGTGATGACCGGGTTCAGCGAGTTCATGCTCGACTGGAACACCGTCGACAGGTCGACCCAGCGCAGCCGGCGCAGCTCCTCGGGGTCGAGGTCGGCGAGATCCTGCCCGTCGAACCGGACCGACCCGGCCGTGCGCCGGGCCGGCTTGTCGAGCAGCTGGAGGATCGCGTTGCCGAGCGTGGACTTGCCCGACCCGGACTCGCCGACCAGGCCGACGAACTCACCCTGGTCGACGACGAGGCTGACGTCGCGCACGGCGTCCACCGGGACGCCGTCGCGCGGGGCGTACGTGACCGACAGGTGGTCGACCTCGAGGAGCGCCATCAGTCCTCCCTCAGGTGCGGGTTGCTCAGCGCGTCGACGCCGAAGTTGATGAGCGTGAAGCTGCAGATGAGCAGCGCCAGCGCGAGCCCCGGCGCGCCGAGCCACGCCCACTGGCCGGTGATGAGCGCGCCGCCCACGTTCGCCTGGTTGAGCATCGTGCCCCAGCTGGTCGTGCGCGGGTCGCCGAGCCCGAGGAACGCCAGCCCCGCCTCGCCGCCGATCGCGCCGAGGGCCGCACCCATGAACCCGACGACGACGAGCGACGTCATGTTCGGCAGGATCTCCCGCCAGATGATCCGCGCCGTCGAGTCGCCGGCGAGCCGGGCCGCCGTCACGTAGTCCCGGGTGCGCAGGGTGATGACCTGGGACCGCTTGATCCGGGCGCCGTACGCCCAGCCGGTGATCGAGATGACCCCGATGATGAGCCACAGCCCGCGGACCGGTGAGTACGCGGCGAGCATGACGATGAGCGGCAGCACGGGGACGACGAGCGCCAGGTTGGTCGCGAAGCTCAGCACCTCGTCGACGAGCCCCTGCCGGTACCCGGCGGTGAGGCCGACGGCGAGCGAGATCACCGTGGAGATCGCCCCCGCGACGATGCCGACGAGGAGCGACGTCCGGGCGCCGTAGACGAGCTGGCTGAAGATGTCCTCACCGCGGTTCGTCGTGCCCAGCCAGTACGTGCCGCTCGGGTCGGCGCTGATGTCGCCGGTCGCCTCCCGCGGCCCGTACGGCGCGATCACGGGAGCGAACAGCGCGACCAGGCAGAACGCGAGCACCATGAGGAGCCCGACGCGGCACTTCTTGTTCCGCCAGAGGATGACGGCCCAGCCGGGGACCCACGAGTGCCGGCCCGCGTCGGCGAACGCGACGTCGACGCGCGCCTCGTCCTCCGGTGGCGGCGGCTGGACCTCGGTCGTGAGGTTGGCGGTCATGTCGCGACCTCCCGTCGGACGCGTGGATCGAGGACGCCGTACAGGAAGTCGGCCATGAGGTTGCCGAGGAGCACGCCCGTCGTCGTGAGCAGGAACAGCGCCTGGAGCAGCGGGTAGTCCCGGTTGTTCACCGACTCCAGCAGCAGGCGGCCCAGCCCGGGGTAGTTGAAGATCGTCTCCACGAGGAGGGTGCCGCCGAGCAGGCCCCCGAGCGCCAGGGCGAACCCCGTGACGCTCGGCAGGATCGCGATCCGGCCCCCGTAGGTGAGCGCGATGCGCCGGTCCCGGAGCCCGCGGGCGCGGGCGAACCGCGTGTGGTCCTCGCCGAGCATCTGCACCATGTTGTTGCGCATCGCGAGGATCCAGCCGAGCGGCCCCGTGATGAGCAGCGACAGGGCCGGCAGCACGGAGTGCTGGAACGCGTCCGAGATGAACGTCCAGTTCCAGCCGGGGGTGGATCCCGGCCCGTAGCCGCCGCTCTCCGGGAACCACTGCAGCTGGAACGCGAAGACGTAGATGAGCATGAGCGCGATCCAGAAGAACGGCAGCGTCGAGAGGAACGTCGACCCGAGCGTCAGCACCGAGTCCACGCGCGTGCCGCGGCGGTAGGCCGCCCACGTGCCGAGCAGCGTGCCGACGACGAACGAGATGATCGTCGTCGTCCCGACGAGCACGAGCGTCCACGGCAACGCCTGCGAGATGACCTCGGTCACGGAGTACGGGAAGTACGTGTACGACGGCCCGAAGTCGCCTCGCACCACCGCGCCGAGGTAGTCGAGGTACTGCTGGACGATGCCCTCGCCCTCGATGCCGAGCATGAGGCGCACCGCCTGGACCTGTTGCGGGTCCAGGGCGGTGCCCTCACCGGTCAGCCGTTGCACGAGCGCCTCGGCGGGGTCGCCCGGCTGCAGGCGGGGGATGACGAAGTTCAGCGTCACCGCCGCCCACAGCGTGGCGAGGAAGAACCCCAGCCGGCGCAGGAAGTACAGCACGGCCGCTCCCTCAGTCGCCGGTCGAGGCCGGGCGCAGGTTCTGCAGGACGAGCAGCATGTTGCTGGGCTTGGCGTACGGGTCGTCCTCGCTCGGCCAGCCGACGGCGTTCCGGGTGGAGTACTGGAACCAGTTGGCGCCGTACCAGAGCTGGATGTACGGCATCTCCTCGACCATGATCTCGGTCAGGCCGGCGACGGCGGCGCGCTGGTCCTCGGGATCCGTGGCCACGCGCAGCTCCTCCAGCAGGGCGTCCGTCTCCTCGTCGACCCAGCGGACCTCGTTCGTGACCGGCTGGCCGCTCGGCGTCGTCTCCTCGCCGATCGGCGCCGTCGACGCGCTGCCCAGCGGCTCCGCGAAGTTGCGCAGCATGTGGCACGAGCCGCCGCGCACGCCGAACGTCATCTCGTAGTTCCCGCGGAGCCGGTCCTGCGTGACGACCTCCGGCGTCGGCGTCTGGACGTCGACGCCGATGCCCACCTCGGCGAGGTTGTCGCGGATGACCTCCGCGGCGATCACCCAGTCGTTCCAGCCGCCGGGGACGATGAGCTCGAACGTCATCGGCTGACCGTCGGCGTCGAGGCGGCGGCCCTGCGAGTCGGTGGTGTAGCCGGCGGCGTCGAGGTCCGCGGCGGCGCTGTCGACGTCGAAGCCGACGTACGCGCCGTCGGCGTACTGCTCGGGCAGCCAGTCCGACTGGCCGGGCAGCACCAGCCCGGTCTGGCTCGCGGCGTCGACGTAGCCCTGCTGGGCGCGCTCGATGATCTCGTCGCGGTTGATCGCCTGGGCGATCGCCTGCCGGAACGCGACGTCGTCGAACGGCGCCATCTCGAGGTTCAGGTACAGCGAGATCGGCGAGCCGGCGGGGAACCAGTAGTGGTTGTTCTCCGGGTCCTCGGCCACGTAGACCTCGTCGATGTTCGGGATGAACATCGCGTTCATGTCGTAGTCGCCCCGGATGAGCTTGAGCTGGTCGACCTGCCCGCCGTCGTCGGCCTTGGAGAACCGGATCTCCTGCACCCGGATCTCGTCGGCGTTCCAGTGGTCGGGGTTGCGCTCGATGACGAGCTGCTGCCCGTTGAACGACTGGACGGTCATCGGGCCCGTGCCGACCGGCGCCTCGGAGTTCGTGAACGTCACCGGGTCCTCGACCGCCGACCAGATGTGCTCCGGCACGATCTTCACGACGGCGATCTGCGTGAAGAACGCGAGACCGGGCTCGGTGAACGTCATCCGGACGGTGCCGTCGTCGGAGGCGACGACGTCCTCCAGCACGCGCCACACGCCCTGCTCGTCGAGGGCGGGGTACTCCTTGAGCATCTGGAACGTGAACACGACGTCCTCGGCGTCGAACGCCTCGCCGTCGTTCCACGTCACGCCGTCACGCATCGTGAGGTCGACCGTGCGGTCGTCGACCCACTCGTACTCCGTCGCGAGCCAGGGGACCTCCTCGCACGTGTAGTCGTTGATGACGAACAGCGTCTCGTAGACGTAGTCGACGGCCGACAGCCGCGTGGTCGGCGTGTACGGGTTGTAGTTCGCCTGCGGGTTCGCCCCGCCGCCGAAGCCGCCGAAGTTGAGATACGGGACCATGCCCTCCTCGGCGGTGGTCGCGTCGTCCTGGCCCTCGGTGCCGGTGCAGGCGGCCAGGCCGACGACGGCGGCCACCGTCATCGCGGCGATCGCACGTCTGCCCCATCTGCGTGCACTGCTCATCTCGAGACACCTCCTCGTGTCGGGTGCGCCGGGCTCGGCGCGTCCGGTGGTGCGCCGGCTACGCCGGTGCGGGTGCGGCCGGTGGGCAGCCGCAGCTCGTGCGGATCACGAGCGAGCTGGGGAGCACGGTCTCGCCGGGGACGTCCCGTCCCTCGACGAGATCGAGCAGGAGCCGTGCCGACGTCTCCGCGAGCTCGCGGAGCGGTCGGGCGACGGTGGTGAGGGCGGGCCGGACGACGGAGCTCATCGGCACGTCGTCGATCCCGACGACGACGACGTCCTCGGGCACGCGGACACCGCGGCCGAGGGCGCCCATGAGGAAGCCGAGGGCCGTCTCGTCGTTGGCGCAGACGACGCCGTCGATGCGCCGGTGCTCGGGCGCGAGCACCGCGTCGGCGGCGAGCAGCCCGTCGTCGAACGCGAGGCCGAGGTCGAGGGGTTCCCGGACCGGGACCAGGCCGTGCCGCTCGTGCGCGGCGCGGAAGCCGTCCCACCGGGCGGCGACGTCGGGCGGCCCGTCCGGGTCGCCGAAGAACACGAGGTCCCGCAGGCCGTGGTCGGTGATGAGGTGCTCGACGAGGTCGAGCACCGGTGCATGGTCGGTGCGGACCGATGTGTGGCGCTCGTCCGGGGTGGCGCCGAGGACGACGAGCGGCATGAGCTCGGCCAGCTCGTCGACGACCTCGGACGGCAGGGTGCCGGCGTGCACGGCGATGCCGTCGACGTGGTCGGCGAGGGCCCGCACGTCGGCGTCGGCGCTGCGGAGCAGGTGCGTGCCGACGACGTGGACGCTCGCCCGGGCCTCGAGCGCGACGGCCTCGAAGCCCTGGATGAGCTCGGCGAAGTACGGACCGGACAGGCCGGGGAACACGATCCCGACGGCTTCGTGGCGCCGGCGCGAGAGCGCGCGGCCGAACGACGAGGGGCGGTAGCCGTGCGTCTCGATCGCCGACAGCACACGTTCGCGCATCTCGGGCGAGACCTGTCCGACCCCGCGGTAGACGCGCGACACGGTGGCCGTCGAGACGCCGGCGAGCCGAGCGATCTCGCGGACTCCGGGACGTTCCGGCGACATCGTCGTCTCCTTCCGCGGCTCGCTGTAACCGGTTACAGTTGCGGGCGACACTGTGGCACACGTGTGGCCCCCCTCACAACCACCCACCCCCGACGCGCGCCTCGACCGGCGTCGCCGAACGGCAGGAGACGCCGATGTCCGTGAGTCGTCCGAGGACCGTCCGCCTCGCCCAGGGGCGGATCGAGATCGACGGCGTGCCGCGCCTCGTGCTCGCCGGCGAGGTGCACTACTTCCGCACCGAGCGGGCCGAGTGGCCGGCCCGCCTGCGGGACGTCGTCGACGCCGGCCTCGACACCGTGGCGACGTACGTCCCGTGGATCTTCCACGAGCTGCCGGACGGGACCCTCGACCTGAGCGGCGCGACCCGGCCGGAGCGGGACCTGGCGGCGTACCTCGACCTCGCGAACGCGGCCGGCCTCGACGTCCTCGTGCGCCCGGGGCCGTTCGTCATGGCCGAGCTGAAGAACGAGGGGATCCCGTACCGGGTGTACGCCGACCACCCCGAGATCCAGCCGGTCGGCTGGTCGGGCCGTCCGGCGCCGACGCGCGACGCGGACCTCCTCGCCCCCGCGTTCCTGACGGCCGGGCTCGCCTGGTTCGACGGTGTGCTCGACGTCGTCCTGCCCCGCCTGGCGAGCCGCGGCGGGCCGGTCACCGGCATCCAGCTCGACAACGAGGTCGGGATGCTCGCCTGGGTCACGAACACGCCGCACCTCACGGACGCCGCGTGCGCGGACCTGCGCGGCTGGCTCTCGGAGCGGTACGACGCCACCGAGATCGCCCGCCGGACGGGCGCGCCCGTCGGTGCCTCGGACGCCGACTTCGCCACTGCGGTCCGCGCCGGCGGGACGGACGGAGGGGACGAGCTCGCGCTGCACCACGACGTGGGCCTGTTCCACCGGGACCGGTTCGCGCGGTACCTACGGGCCCTGGAGGACCGGGCGCGGGAACGCGGCGTCGACGTCCCGCTCGTCGTCAACGTCCACGGCTCCGACGCGGGCCGCGCGACCACCTTCGGGATCGGTATCAGCCAGCTCGCCCAGGCGTACCGGGGCCGGCCGCAGGTCGCTGCCGGGTGGGACCTGTACCTCGGGGACCTCGACGTCGGCAACGCCGCCGACCTCTACGTCGTGGGCGCGCAGCTGCATGCGGTGAACGACCCGGACCAGCCGCTCACGGCCCTGGAGTTCGAGGCCGGCAACGGCGACTACGGGGAGGCGCTGGAGCGGCTCGTCCCGCCGTCGGCGCTGGACCTCAAGACGCGGCTCGCGCTCGCCCAGGAGACGCGACTGCTCAACTACTACCTGTTCGCCGGCGGGCGGAACCCGCGCCTCGACGTCGCCGTCGGCGACGGCAACGACCGGCTGGCGTTCACCGGCGAGCGGCACGGCTTCGCCGCCCCGATCGACCCCGAGGGGCGGCGGACCGCGGGCTTCGACGGCGTCCGGGACGTGGTGCGGCGGGCGCGGGCGCTCGGCGGGGTTCTGGCCGCGGGGCAGGAGGAGCACGACGACGTCGTGCTCGGCTTCGTCGGCGACCACTACCTCACGGAGTACGCCCACCCCGACGCGACGGGTCGCCAGGAGCAGCGCACCGCCGTCGAGCGGTACCGCGGGCTCGGCGAGCGGTCGGTGCTGGGCCGCGGCCTGCTCTACGGCGGCTTCTCGTTCGGCGCGCTCGACCTGCAGGCGCACGCCGACCCGGGCGGACCCTGGGCCGCCGGGGCGGCGCTGCGTTCGTGGGAGCCCGGGTCCGGGCCGGTGGTGGCGCTCGCGACGTCCCGCGTGCTCGGCGCGCCCGTCCAGGAGCTGCTGGCCCGCCACGTGCTCGCCGGCGGGCGGCTGCTGCTCGTCGGGCGGCTCCCGGAGGTCGACGACGCGGGCGCGCCGTGCCGCATCCTCGCTGACGCGCTCGGCGTGGCCGACGCCGGGGAAGCGGCCGAGGCGCCGGGGTACTTCCCGTCCGTGCGCACCGCCGGCGCGCTCGCGCGGGTGCGCGACGTCGAGGTCCGCGTCAGCGGCCTGCAGCGACTGGACGTCCCGGAGGGTGCGGACGTCCTGCTGACGGAGGTGGGTCGGGGCGGCCCCGTGGCCGCACACGTCCGCGCCGGCCGGGGGAGCGCCGTCGTCGTCGGCTGCGACTATCCGTGCCACCTCGACGTGTGGCGCGAGCTGCTCGGGGTGCTCGGGGTGCGGCCTCGCATCGGGCACGACGCCGTCGACCCCGGCCTCGTCGCCACGACCAGCGCCCACCCGGACGGCCGGGTGCTGCACCTCGTGAACGTCGCCGGGTACCCGCTCGCGCCTGCCCTGAGCCTGGACGGCGCCCCGGTCGCCGGCGGCCGAGCTGTCGAGGTCGCCGCCCGGACCGGCCTGATGCTGCCGATCGGGCTGCGCGTCGGCGGCTGGCACGTCGCCTTCTCGACGGCGGAGCTGCTCGAGGCGGGCGACGGCGTGCTGCGGCTCGCACCCACCCAGTCGGAGGACGTCGTGCGGCTGCGCGACCTGGCGCAGGCGCCCCGTGCGGTGCTTCCCGACGGCGCCGGGGTGCCGTTCGCGGCCACCGACGAGCCGGGCGCCTGGGAGCTCGTGCTCCCGAGGTCCGCCCACGCCGACCGGCCGTTCGAGGTGCGGGGCGGTCGCGAGTGACGCCCGTCGGTCGTCCGCGCGCGAGCTGCTTCTCGTCGCAGACTTTTGCCTGCCCTCCGGCATATGTTTGGATCGTGCTGCCCCTACCTCGATGAGGAGACCCGTGTCTGCTTCGACCTCGACCCTGTCCGTCCAGCTCTACTCGGTACGTGAGCGCCTCGACGAGGACTTCCTCGGCACGCTGCGCGCGCTGGCCGACCTCGGGTTCACCCAGGTCGAGCCGTTCGGGTTCACCCCGGACGTCGCCCTGACGTACTCGCAGGCGTTCGCCGAGACCGGGCTGTCCGCGCCGACGACGCACGCCGGCATCCTCGACGCCCCCGACCAGGCCGAGCTCTTCGCCGCCGCCGCGCACGCCGGCGTCCGCACGGTGATCCTGCCGAGCAGCGCCCAGGAGCGGTGGACCGACGCCGCCGGGCTCGAGGGCATCGCCGCCGACCTCAACGCCGCCGCGGCGCTCGCGTCCGAGCACGAGGTCCGCGTCGGGTACCACAACCACTGGTGGGAGCTCGAGAACACCGTCGACGGCGTCCCGGCGCTCGAGGCGCTCGCCACCCGGCTGGACGACGGCGTCGTCCTCGAGGTCGACACGTACTGGGCCGAGGTCGGTGGCGTGGACGCCGTCGGCCTGCTCGGGCGTCTCGGCGAGCGCGTCGTGGCGATCCACGTCAAGGACGGCGACCGCTCGCGCGACACCAAGAAGCAGCAGCCCGCCGGCCAGGGCGACGTGCCGGTGCTCGACATCCTCGCCGCCGCGCCGGACGCGCTGCGCGTCATCGAGTTCGACGACTACGACGGCGACCGCCTCGAGGGCATCGCCGCGTCCGTCGCGTACCTGCGCGAGCACGGGATCTCATGAGCGGCACCGGCCGCGTCGGCGTCGGGCTCATCGGGGCCGGCGTCATCAGCAAGCAGTACCTGGAGAACCTCACGGCGTTCCCCGACCTCGACGTGCGGTTCGTCGCGGACCTCGACGTCGAACGGGCGCGGACCCAGGCCGACGCGTTCGGCGTGCCGGGTGCCGGGACCGTCGAGGAGCTGCTCGCCGACGCCGAGATCGAGATCGTCGTCAACCTCACCATCCCCGCCGTGCACGCCGACGTCGACCGCCAGATCATCGCGGCCGGCAAGCACGTCTGGAGCGAGAAGCCGTTCGCGCTCGACCGTTCCTCCGGGCAGGAGGTGCTCGAGGCCGCGCGCGAGGCGGGCGTGCGCGTCGCGTGCGCGCCGGACACGTTCCTCGGCGCCGGCCTCCAGACGGCCCGCCGCGTCATCGCGTCGGGGCGGATCGGCGAGCCGCAGTCGGCGCTGTTCCTGTTCCAGTCGCCCGGCCCGGAGTCGTGGCACCCGAGCCCGGAGTTCCTGTTCGCCGTCGGCGGCGGGCCGCTCCTCGACATCGGCCCGTACTACCTGACGGCGCTCGTGCAGAACCTCGGCGCGGTCGCCTCCGTCACGGCGACCGGGTCCCGCACCCGCGAGGCACGGGTCATCGGCTCGGGGCCGAAGGCGGGGACCGAGTTCCCCGTGGAGGTGCCGACGAACGTCAACGCGCTCCTCGTGTTCGAGTCCGGGGCGTCGGCGGTCGCCGTGTTCAGCTTCGACTCGCACCTGCGCCGCGCGGGAGCCATCGACGTCATGGGCACGCTCGGGACCGTCACGCTGCCGGACCCGAATACCTTCACCGGGCCGAGCACGGTCTTCACGTCCGAGACGCCGGACGGCGACGTCGTGCCCCACTCCGGCTCGGAGTTCGGGCGCGGGTCCGGGGTGCTCGACCTCGCCCGGTCGATCCGCGCCGGCGTGCGCGAGCAGGCCCCCGCGGAGCTCGCGTTCCACGTGCTCGACGTCATGGACGCGATCGGCGAGTCGATCGCGTCCGGCGAGACGGTGAGCGTGCTCTCGACGGTGCAGCCGAGCGCGATCCTGCCCGAGGACTGGGACCCGAGCGCCGCGACGCTCTGAGCCCTCCGCACCAACGACGACGGCGCCGCCCGGCATGGGCGGCGCCGTCGCCGTTCGTCGTGGGGAGAAGTTCCCTGGCCCCGGCGAGGTGGGGGTGGGTAGCGTGCGGTGGCCGGGCGCACGATGGCGCCCGGGTCGAGCAGCATCACGCAGGGGGAAATCACCATGTCTCAGTGGCCAGAGCCGCACCAGCAGCAGCACGAGCAGCAGCCGTACGGGCAGCGGCACGCGCAGCAGCCGTACCAGCAGCAGCAGTATCGGCCGACGGCGGAGGGCCAGCCCGTCGGCCCGCCGGGCGACGTCGTCCGGCTGCGCATGCGCACGAGGACGCGCGTCTCGCTGATCGCGGGTCCGGTGCTCATCCTGCTGCTCGCGGTCGCGGTGCTCGTCGACGTCGCGGCCGACATGCAGGTCGGCTCGCTCGTGCTCGGCGTCGTGCTGCTCGCTGTCGGGGCGTTCGCCGCCGTGTTCGGCTGGCGCAACGTCGGCGCCGTCTGGGTCATCGACGCCGCTGGGGTGCGGCGCACCGGGTGGCCGTTCCGGGCGTTCGCGGCGTGGAACGACATCGCCGACGTCAAGGTCGGCCCGTACGCCGTCTCGCTCGAGACGCCGCACGGGTACGAGCTGAACGGGGCGCGGGCCGCGCGGCCGCGGCTGGTCATCGGGCTCGTCAACCTCGAGGGCCGGTTCGGCGTCGGGGAGCACGTGCAGCAGCGCTGGGCGCACGCCCGCTCGCTCCCGCCGCGCTGACGCCACGCGGCGAACCCGCGCCGGTCGGCGTCGTCGGAACATGAACCCTCGGCTAATAATCGATCAGCCCCTGGTCAAGGTTCCGGCACGCCCCTAAGGTCCGGTGGTGGGTCTCGGCCGCACGGTCGGTCCGCAGGATCCCGCGTCGCCGCGGGTCGGGGAGGGTGCATCCATGCGACGAGCAGCGACAGCCGCGTTCGCAGTCGGGAGCCTGGTCGGGGTGTCGGTGCTCGTGCCGTTCGCCGCGCCGGCTGCTGCCGAGGGCGAGGCGGAGCGTCCGACCTTCCTCGGCCGGGAGTTCTACACGGGGGAGTTCCACGCGCACACGTCGGTGAGCGACGGCGTCGAGCTGCCGGACGACGCGTTCGAGCACGTGGCGGGGGAGACGGACGCGGACTTCTTCGCCGTCACCGAGCACGACGTCATGTGGGACCTGCGCAACGGCGACGACTTCGTCGACGACTGGCGGGACGCCGAGTCCGAGGAGTGGCGCTGGCTGCACGAGCAGTCCGAGGCGTACAACGCGGGTCAGGACGAGCTCGTCGTCGTCCCCGCGATCGAGAACACGTGGTACGACGGCACCGGCCACATCAACGTGTTCAACACCGACTGGCACGCCACGGCCCGCGCGACCGAGCAGGGGAGCAACGACGGCTTCGGCAACTCGTTCGGCACGGGCGACATGAAGTACGACATGTACACGTTCTTCGCCCGCCTGAAGCTCGACGAGGACGCGATCGGGCAGTTCAACCACCCGCGTGCGACGGGCAAGGGGAACTTCTTCGGTTTCAACGGGCTCGACCCGGTCGTGGACGACCGCATGGAGCTCATCGAGGTCAAGGACGACGCCCAGTACGCCGAGTTCCTCGCGGCGCTCGACTCCGGCTGGCACCTGGGTCCGGTCTGGAACGGCGACGAGCACGCCGCCAACTGGGTGACGTCGAACCCGTCGATCACCGGGATCTGGGCGACCGAGCAGTCGCTCGACGGGCTGTACGGCGCGATGCAGGAGCGCAGCGTCTTCACGACCCAGGACGTCAACTCCGTGCTGGCGTTCGGCGCCGGCGACGCGCTGATGGGCGCGATCCTCCCCGGCGACACCGCCTCGCTGTCCTTCGACGTCAACCTCAGCGACCCGGACGACGGCGACTCCTTCACCTCGGTGCAGCTGCTCACCAACGACGGCGAGGTGGCGCACACGTTCGACGGTGTCGGAGGGAGCGAGCTCGTGCTCGCGGTGGACCTCCCGGTCGCCGACGGCGACTACTACTTCGTCCGCGCCGACCAGGCCGACGGCGACTTCGTGGTCTCGGCACCGATCTGGATCGGGGAGACGACGCGCGGCGCCGACTACGCGCCGGTCATCACCGTCGCCGACGACGTGCCGGCGCAGGCCGCGTACGGCGAGACCATCGACCTCCCCGAGGCGAGCGCCGTCGACGACTCGGGCGAGACGCCGGACGTGGCGTACGAGGTGTACGACGCCGCCGGCGAGGTCCCGGTCACGGACGGCACGTTCCAGGTGCGCAGCTACGACGACCACTTCGTGGTGGTCAAGGCGACGGACTCGGGCGGGAACACGAACGCCGAGCTGTTCCGGATCACCGTGGACCAGACGGTGCTGGATCCCGACGGCGTGTTCCAGTACTTCGGGAGCACGGCGGCGGTCGCGGAGCAGCCCGGCGGGGCGGGCATCGCCGTGTCGACCGACCGGAGCATCGCGCAGGTCTACGCCCAGGTCATGCCGGCCGGCGGGAGCGACTGGTCCACGGCGGACGTGCTCACCTCGACGAACGACCGGCCGTACGAGGTCAACACCATCGGCAACGACGAGCCGGAGTACCAGCACTCCATCACGGGCCAGACGCTGCGCAGCCACGAGTTCGACGTCACCGGGCTCGAGGGCGGCGAGCGGTATCAGTACCGCTTCGGCGTCGCCACCGACGGTCAGGCGCCCGAGGCCGCCGATGCCGCGGCGTGGACCGACGTCCAGGGCGAGTTCGTGGCCGGCGGCACCGGGAACGAGCCGGTGTACGTGCTCGGCGACCTGCAGGCGACGTCGCACGACCCCGACGAGCTCGGCCTCATGCGCGACATGCTGGGGCGTCTGCAGACCGAGGTGCCGGGCGGCGGGACGGTGCTGCAGACCGGCGACCTCGTCGACAACGGCGGCCGCGGGCAGTACTGGGACGAGGTGTTCGACCACGTCTACGACGGGCTCGACGTCCAGGTCGCCCCGGTGGCGGGCAACCACGAGACGTACGGCGACCTCGACTACAACACGCTCTCGACCGAACGCACGGCGATCTTCTCCAACATGTACGACCTGCCCGAGGGCGGGGCCGTCGGCGAGAGCAGCTACAGCTTCGACCGCGGCGACATCCACATCGCGGTGCTCAACTCCACCGTCGGCATCGACGCGCAGCTCGAGTGGCTGACCCAGGACATCCGCGCGTCGACGCGGCAGTGGAACGTCGTCGTCGGCCACTACTCGTACTACGGCGGACGGCACGGCGACGACGCCGACCTGGCGGCCGACCGACCCAAGATCACGGCGGCCCTGGACCGGCTCGGCGTCGACCTCTACATCGGTGCGCACGACCACCTGTACAAGCGCTCGACGATCTACGACGGCCGGCTGGCGACGACACCCGAGGAGGAGGCGCTCGGCACGACGTTCGTGACGATGGGCTCGGCCGGGCCGAAGTTCTACGAGAACGTGGCGCACTGGTGGGACGACGTCGTCTTCGACGAGGACACCCAGGTCGGGAGCGTCCTCGAGGTGACGGACGACGGCCTCGTGATGTCCACGTACACGCTCGACGGCCGACCCGTGGACACCGTCACCGTGCGCAAGCCGGCCGGTCACTGGCAGGTGACCTCGACCGACATCGCGGACCGCGAGATGGACGGCGTCGGCCTCCTCAGCTACCCGGGAAGCCGGGACACGCTGACCGTGGCCGCGGCGACGTACGACCGGGCGCAGGAGACGATGGTCGACCTGCGGGTGGAGGACGTGCGGCTCGACCACCGGGGGATCGAGCAGTTCGTCGAGTTCGACAGCCCGCTGCCGGTCGACACCAGCGAGACGGTGCGCGTGTTCGTCTGGGACTCGCTCACGTCCGGCGTGCCGTTGCAACCGGCGATGACGGTGCGCGAGGGTCTCGACGGCGGCGGCACGCCTGACGATCCGTACCTCATCCAGTCGGCGGCCGACCTGCCGAAGATCGCTCAGGAGCCGGCGGGGTCGTTCCTGCTGACGACGGATCTCGATCTCACCGACGTGCCCATGGCGCAGCTCGGCCGGCTCGTGCCGTTCACCGGCGTGCTCGACGGCGGCGGGCACACGATCACCGGGTACACCGCGCCGCCGGACCAGGGGGTGGGCCTGTTCGCGGTGAACCAGGGCACGATCCGCAACCTGGTGCTCCACGGCGAGGTGACGTCCGAGGCCACGAACGCCGGTCTGCTGGCCGACGTCAACCGCGGCACGATCGAGAGCGTCCGCACGTCGGGATCCATCACCGCCACCACGCGGGTCGGCGGCATCGTCGGCGACCACCACGGCGTGGTGCGCGACAGCTACTCCACGGCTGACGTGCACGCCACCACGCTCTACTCCGGCGGCGTCGTCGGCATCGCCCAGAGCGGCTCGGTGACGGAGAACGTGCTCGCGACGGGCGCCGTCACCGCCGACACGCGCAACGCGGGCGGCGTGGTCAGCTACGGCTACGACGAGACCTGGGTGCAGCACGCCGTCTCGCTGAACTCGCTGGTCTCGGCGCCGAGCTACGCGCACGCCGTCGTCGGCCGCGTGGCCAACGGACAGGTGGCGCTGCTGGCGGACAACCACACGAGCGCCGCCGTGCCGGTGAACGGCGAGAGCCTGCCGGACGCGCCGGCCGCCGACAACTGGAAGGGCGCGATCGTGCCGGTGGCCGAGATCCGGACCCAGGCCTTCTTCGAGGGCCTCGGGTGGGACTTCGCCTCCGTCTGGGACTGGGACGCCGACGGGCTGCGGCCGATCCTGCGCGGTGCCCCCGAGGACGTGCCGCCACCCCCGGAGGAGCCCACCGCGCCGGAGCTCGAGCAGGACGTCGACGGCTTCTACCTGCTCGACGACGCCGCCGACCTCGCCGAGGTGGCAGCGTGGCCCGCGGAGCGCTTCCGGCTCACGACCGACCTCGACCTGACGGGTGTCGCGGTGCCGCGCCTGGGCGCCGAGGCGCCGTTCACGGGCGAGCTCGACGGCGCGGGCCACGTGCTCACCTCCTTCACGTCGACGGAGGGTGGCCTGTTCGCGGCGATCGGTCCGGAGGGCTCGGTGCACGATCTCGGCGTCGTGGGCACGGTGTCGCGCGCGGTGAACATCGTCGGGATCCTCGTGGACACCCACCGCGGGACGCTGGAGCGCGTGTTCACCGCCGGGACGGTCAGCGGGCCCAGCTACGCGGCCGGTGTCGCCGGCACGTCGTTCGGGACGATCCGGGACGCGTACTCGACGGCCGACGTCGCCACGACGGCGACGAACTACGCGGGCGGCATCATCGGCGTCGCGGACAGCCCGAGCCTGACCGAGCGCGTCTACGCCACGGGCGCCGTCGAGGCGGCCGGGACGACGGCGGGTGGGATCACCGGGTACGCGCGGAACAGCGAGACGGTGGTGCGCAGCAGCGTCGCGCTCAACCCCACGGTGACGGCGACGTCGATCGCGCACCGCGTCGTCGCGCGTTTCGCCTCCGGCCAGGCGGGCACGCTCGCGGACAACCATGCGATCGAGACGCTCGTCGCGTCCGTCCAGACGAGCACGGACGTGGGGCCGACGACGTTCAACGGCGCGACCCTGACCGTGGCGGACGCGCGGAGCCAGGCGTGGTGGCAAGACGCGCTCGGCTGGGACCTCGACGCCGTGTGGCAGTGGGACGCAGACGGCGCCCGGCCCGTCCTGCGCACCGCCGTCGAGGACGCCCCGCCGGTCGGTGAGGCGCCGGCCGAGGCGCCGAGCGAGCAGGCGCCGTCGGAGGAGCCGAGCGCGCAGCCTGCGGAGGAGCCGAGCGAGCCGCCGAGCGAGCCGGCGCCGTCGGAGGAGCCGACCGAACCTGAGGCGGAGCCGACGCCGGAGGGCGCGGAGCAGCCCGCGGAGGGCGCGGAGTCCGTCGACGGGGCGGCGGCGCAGCCCGACGCCGGGGCGGCGATCGTGCAGGTCGATCATCCGGGACCGCGGGGTGTCACCCACGAGGCGGTCCTCGGCCAGGACGGCGTCACGACCGTCACCGTCCACGCGGGCGCCGAGGCGGCCGGGGCGCAGGTCAGCCTGCTCGTCCTCGAGGACCGTTCGGACGCACGGCGTCCGACGGTGGACGACGTCCTCTACCTGGGCGAGGCCACGGCGGACGACGCCGGGAGCGTCAGCCAGCGCATGTCGCTGCCGGAGCCGGAGCGGAGGGACGAGCCGTGGCTCGCCGTCGGGACGTCCGCCGGGACGCGGCACTACGGGGCGCCGCTGGACGCGAGGGACGCTGTCGCGATCACCGTCGACGGCGTTGCGGGCGAGATCGCCGAGGGGCGCCACACCGCGGGTGACGTCCTCGAGGCGGCGGGCTACGACCCGGCCGAGCACGACCTCGCGGAGCCGCGCGGCCACGGCGGCCGCCTGCACGTGTTCCGCGATGGTCAGCGGGTCTGGGTCCAGGAGGGCGACGTCTACGTGACGGTCGCGACGCCGACCACCGAGACCTGACCCGCCCGGGCCCGGAGTGGGGTGGATCCGGGAGCGATGCGCTCCCGGATCCACCCCACTCCGCCCGCTTGACGGGCTGGCCGGCGCGTCAAGCGACGGCGACCCGGCGCAGCCACGCGTTCGCGAGCAGTGCGTGGCCCTCCGGCGTGGGGTGCACGCCGTCCGGGGCGAGGAGCTCGGGGCCGCCGCGGTCGCGCGCCGTCTCCGCGAAGAGGCCGTCGGCCGCGAGCAGCCCGGCGTCGAACTCCGCGGCGAGGCGGCGCACCACCTGGATCCGGGGGTCGAGGTCCTCGCGCCACGCCCACTGGTCGTCGCGGACGGGCAGCAGGAACGGCTCGATGAGCAGGATGCCGACGCCGGCGTCGCGCAGCGTCTCGAGCAGCGCCCGGTAGTCCTCCTCGTAGGACGCGACGGACGTGACCAGGTCCGAGTCGTAGCGGCGCCACGTGTCGTTGATGCCGATGAAGACCGAGACGACGGCGGGCGAGTGGGCGAGCACGTCGTCGGCCCAGCGCCCGCGGAGGTCGGCCACCCTGTTGCCGCTGATCCCGGTGTTCACCACGCGCAGCCCGGCGTCAGGGTGGCGCTCGGCGAGCGTGTCAGCGACGAGCGCGGCGTAGCCCGTGCCGAGCCCGCGCGCGTCCTCGCGGCGGCCGGCGTCGGTGATGGAGTCTCCGGTGAGCACGACGGTGCCGCCGCGCGGGATGGTGAGAGTCACGACGGCGATCCTGTCAGACTTGGCGCCGGCATTTCGTGCCGGCCCACCGAGTCCTCGGGCCGGATCTCGGTCAGCGCGCCGGTGTAGTGCCGCAGGTCGTGGCGCACGTACGGGAAGCGCGTTAGGGCCTCCGCATCCAGCTCGACGCCGAGCCCCGGCGCGGTCGGGATCGGCGCCCGTCCGTGCGTGATCGACGGCTCAGAGACGACGACGTCGGCGCGCCAGGGCACGTCGGTCGCCATGGTCTCGAGCAGGGTGAAGTTCGGGACGCACGCCGCGAGCTGGAGAGTGGCGGCGTTGGCGATCGGGCCCGACGGGTTGTGCGGCGCGAAGCCCACCTGCCACAGCTCCGCGAGGCTCGCGACGGTCCGGGCTTCCCAGATGCCGCCCACGTGCGAGACGTCCGGCTGCACGACGTCGGCCGCGCGGGCGTCGAACACCTCCCGGAAGTCCCACCGCGTGTACAGGCGCTCGCCGACGCCGATCGGTGTCGATGTCGCGGCGCGCACCTCGGCGAGGGCCGCTGTGTTGCCGGGGATCAGCGGCTCCTCGAGCCACAGCAGGTCGAACGGCTCCAGTGCCCGCGCGACGCGCAGCGCCGTCGGCACCTCGAAGCGGCCGTGCGCCTCGACGATGAGCCCCGCGTCGTCGCCCACGGCCTCCGCGACCGCGTCGACGACAGCCAGGGCGGAGCGCAGCTCGCCGCGGTCCACCGTGCGGAACGCGGAGCCGAACGGGTCCCACTTGACGGCCCGGTAACCCCATTCGACCGCGTCCCGGGCGCGCTCGGCGAACTCCGCCGCGGTCCGCGCTCCCGCGAACCACGCGTTCGCGTAGCACTCCACCTCCGTGCGGACCGTGCCGCCGAGTAGCTGGTGCACCGGGACGCCGAGCAGCTTGCCCTTGAGGTCCCACAGCGCCATCTCGATCCCGGACAGCGCGCTCGTGAGCACGGCGCCGCCCCGCCAGTACGCGTCGCGGTAGGCGTCCTGCCACCAGCCCTGGATGTCCTCCAGATCGCGCCCGGCGAGGCTCGGCTCGAGTGCCCGGAGCGCGGCCTCGACCGTGTGCTCGCGGTACTCGAGCGTCGCCTCGCCCCAGCCGACGAGGCCGTCGTCGGTCTCGAGCCGCAC
This sequence comes from Beutenbergia cavernae DSM 12333, assembly GCF_000023105.1. Taxonomy (NCBI): domain Bacteria; kingdom Bacillati; phylum Actinomycetota; class Actinomycetes; order Micrococcales; family Beutenbergiaceae; genus Beutenbergia; species Beutenbergia cavernae. The sequence goes on along the minus strand of NC_012669.1, from coordinate 3,785,088 downwards.
GAAGACCCAGTTGGTGCGATAGGCGTCGCAGAGGTAGGTGGTCAGGCTGGCGAGTCTCACGCGCCGCTCCCGTCGCGCGTCATCGGGGCGGACCAGTCCGCGAGGTCCTTCACGGTGGGGCTGGGGGCGGGGTGGCCGGTCTGCAGGGGTTCGAGGAGCACGCTCAGGCGGAACCGCGCGGTCGGGTCCGACGTGATCAGAAGCTTCCGGACGCCGTCGTTGCTCGTCTGGCCGTCCGGGTTCGGTGACGTCGGCAGGGGCACGGCGTCCATCACCGAGAACCGGGCGCCGGGAGGGGCGTCCAGGAGCGACGCGCGCATGGTCCGTCCGTCGCGGGTGAGCGTCGCCCCGTGGCCGTCGGCGTCGACCGTGACGTCGGCGCCGGTGTGCATGAACCACCACGGCTCGACGGGCGAGGTGGCGGTCAGCTCGTCCTGGACGACGACGCGGGAGCGCCCGTCGACCATCGCGATCCCGCGCTGCCAGCGCGTCACCCCCTGGTCGGTGCAGGCCTGGGAGAGGTCGGCGACGGCGAAGCTCGCCTCCGGGCTCGAGCCGCTCGCGACGAGCGTCCCGACGCCGTCGACCCGCTGGCCCGGCGTCGCGTCCGGGTTGACGACGAGCGTGTTGTGGCCCTCGGGGCGCTTGCGGTAGTACGTCCAGCGCTCGCTCCCGAAGTAGCCGGGCAGGCTGTAGGACTCAGCGCCCAGGTCCCGCGCCCATCGGACGCCACCGGCGTCGAGCACGAAGCTCCCCATGTCCAGGTCGCCGTGGCTGCTCGCGTTGTCGCCGAGCCGGAACCCGGCGAACAGGCCGTCCGTGCTGCCCCAGGCCGAGCGAGAGAGCACGACGCCGACGTCGTCGTACACGGCGTCGGGTGCCAGCCCCGCCGCCGCCGGCGTCGCCCGGGCCGAGAGGCCGTACCAGACCATCGCGACGGCGGGATCGGCCACCGCCAGTCCCTCGTCCGCCCACCACGCGTACTCGGGGTGGCCGTACCGATCAGCCATCCAGTACAGCTCGGGGAGTCCGCCTTGGGCAGGGGAGGCGTCGGCGAAGTTGAAGCTGAGGCCGGTCGGCCCCGCCATGTGGATGCCGAAGCCCGCCGTCTCCGCGAGGCCCGGCGCGTCCGAGATCCCGAAGTCGCTGCCGGTTGCCGACTCCAGGCTCGCGATGTACTGGACGAGGTACTTGGTCGCGTACTTCCAGTAGACGACCCCCTCCGGGAACCCGCCGGACGGCGCGTACTCGTCGATCGCCGGACCGACGTGCGCCAGGCCCAGATGGAGCAGCGTCTCCGTGAGCTCCGGGTCGACGTCGGCCAGGGCCAGGCTCGCCATCGCGACCCCGCCCACGCACACGATCTGCCAGTTGTTCGTCGCGCTCGTCCAGCCGGCTCCGTTCTCGTAGGCCGCCAGCGCGGGACTCAGACCCTTGTCGAGCATCGCCGTCGCGATGCGCGATCGCCGCTCCTCGCCGAGGTAGCCGTGGAGCCAGTCGTAGCCGATGGCGAAGCCGTTGAGCAGCTCGGCCGTCGACAGGAAGCTCTCCGGGTTCCAGTCCGGGAACGCGGCGGCAGCCTCGAGCTCGACGGCGGCGCGCTCGGCGTACGCGCCGGTCCCGGTCAGGCGGTAGGCCAGCGCGAGCAGCCACACGCGCGTCTTGACCTGGCGCGCCGGCCACAGCAGCGACCGCCCGTTGGTGAACTCGTAGGTGGTCGTCCGCTCGTCCAGCAGGGCGTCGGCGCCGGCCACCAGCCGTTCCTGCAGGGCTGCCGCACCCGCGCGGGAGGAGACCCATCCGCGGATCTCTGCCAGCCGGCCGTCGTCGGCGATCAGCCGCGGGTGCTCGGTCCGGACCAGCTCCACCACGCTGGCGGGGGCCTGCGGCGTGAAGCCGCCACGTGTCCACATGCCTCAGCCACACCCGTTCGCGGGACCGGTCACTGTGGTGTCGATCAGCGCCGACACCCCGGGCCCGCAGCTCAGCGGCCCCTCGATGCTGGAGTCGATCAGGACCACCGTGTCGTCGGAGGCCAGGGAGACCGGCCCTGTCACTGTGACGTTCTCCCACCAGGTCGCCCCCGGACCGGACACCGTCACCGGGCCGGAGACAGTGCTGTCCTGCACGGTGACGAGCGCGGCACCGGCGGCGAAGAGCGGGCCGTCGATGCTCGAGCCGGACATCGAGAACGCGGTGCCGGGGGCGACGGTGACGGGTCCGCCGACGTCCGCTCCGACCAGGCAGGCCGAGGGACCGGAGAGCTGCAGCGGTCCGGTCACGTCACCGGTGACCGGCTCCTCGCAGGCCTGCGGGAGCGCCCACGTCAGGTTCAGCGTCGGACTGGCAGCGCCGGCCTCGTGCGCCATGACTGTCGCCCCGAACGCCTGGGTGTCGTTCACGTCCTGCCGCAGCGCGAACCCCACCGCGCCGTCGTCCAGAGCTGCGGCGACGGCGTCAGTGACGGACAGCGCGACCTGTGCGCTGGTCTCACCGGCCGTGAAGCCACCGAGACGATCACCGACCGCTGGGCGGGTGTTCCACGTGAGCGCGTGCTCGTCCCAGCCCGCCGCCGCGCTGAACAGGTCGACGGCCATCGTGCGTCCCTCGGCGACGTACGTCGTGAGCACCAGCTCGGCGCTCACCAGCTCCGCCTCGGGGTGCGGAAGGTCGAACGCGATGAACGCTTCCCGTTCGTAGCCGGTGTCGTCGGCAGCCACCCCCTTGATCGTCAGCGTGTCCCGCGAGCCGTACGTCTCGTCCGCGTACGTCCCGTCCCGCACGAACGCGTCCTGCGTCGCGAGGAGCGTCGAGGTCCCCGGATCCTCGACGGTGATCTCCACCGACGCATGGAGCAGCTGGCCGCTCGCGGCCCGCCACCACGCCACGACCGTCGCGACACCCGTCGAGCGGGCGACCAGCAGGTCGCCGACCACCTGCACGACACCCGGGTCGCTGGAGCTGACCTCGACAGTGCCGTCCGGTTCCACGGTCGTCCCGTCGCTGAGGACGACGGCGGCGGTCACCGCCTGCGCCGACTGCACGGACATGGTGGCGGCGGCGTCGAGCGTGAGCGCAGTCGGCACCGGCTCCGTCGACACCTCGGGCCAGACGCCGTCGGCGGTGACGACCCGCAGCTCGGACAGGCTCATCCACGTGTTCGCGGAGTTGCCGTGGCTCACGATGCGCACGTAGCGCGCCGTCACCGGATCGAACGTGACGTCCTCCATCTCGAGCGTCGTCCCGCTGCTGGTCCCCTGCCACACCGTGCTCCACGTCTCCCCGTCCGTCGAGGTCTCGACGTCGAAGGTGTAGATCCGGCTGGCCCCCTGGCTCCAGGCGACCCGGACCCCGGAGACCTCCGTGGGCGCGGGCAGGTTCGCCCGCAGCCACTGGCCGTCGCCGTTGGCCGACCAGAACGTCCCCAGGTTGCCGTCCATCGCGTTGACCGTCGGGTTGGTCCCGACGATGCTCCCGGTCATCGGGCCCTGTGCCTGGCCGATCAGGTAGAGCCGGTACCGGGTCGCGCAGACGTCGGCCCCGTCGTCCACGCAGATCGTCGCCATGCCCGGGACCGAGTCGGGCAGCTGGATATCGACGGCGTGGCTCGGGTCGGACGCGACGGCCTCGACGGTGCCCAGCGTCGCCGTCTCGACGGCGAGCGACCGGGTGTCGGCGCTGAACCCGGGCACCGTGACGCCGTCGTACCGGAGGTCGGCCAGCGTGGCCGAGCCGCCGTCGCGCACGCTCCAGTCCGCCAGGGCGGTGACGTCGGGCAGGTCCGGGACCGGCACGCCGTCGACGACCGGGTCGAACGTGACGGCGAGCCGGAAGCTCGCCGCGTCGCTCACCCGGATGGTGAGCTTCGACTGGCCGTTCGCGGCCTGCCCTTCCGGGTTGGGGGAGGTCGGCAGCGGCTCGGCCGCCATCACCGAGAACACCGCGTCCCCGGGTCCGTCGGCGATGCGGGCCAACAGGCTCCGGCCGTCCCGCGTCAGCACGGCCGATCGTCCGTCGGCAGCGATCTCGACGTCCGCCGAGGTGTGCATGAACCACAACGCGTCGGCGGGCTCCGACGCCTCCACCTCGTCCTGCACGATCACGCGGGAGCGGCCGTCGACCATCGCGACGCCCCGCTGCCAGGTCTCGACGCCGCGGTCCGCGTAGGCCGAGCTCAGGTCGGCGACAGTGAACGCCCCGTCGGGGGAGGAGCCTTGCGCGATCACCTCACCCGTCGCCGTCACCGACTGGTCCGGTCCGCTGCCGGGGTTGACGACCAGCGTGTTCTGTCCCTCCGCGCGCTTGCGGTAGTAGGTCCAGCGCTCGCTGCCGAAGTAGCCCGGCAGGCTGTAGGAGTCGCTGCCCAGCTCGTCCGCCCAGCGCATCCCCCACGCGTCGAGCACGAAGGTCCCCATGTCGAGGTCGCCGTGGCTGCCCCCGTTGTTGCCTGGCCGGAACCCGGTGAACAAGGCGGTCGGCGTCGCCCATGCAGACCGGGACAGCACGACGCCGACGTCGTCGTAGCGGGCGTCCTGATCGAGTCCCGCCATCCCGGGCGTGGCTCGCTCCGACAGTCCGTACCAGACCATGGCTGCTGCGGTGTCGGCCGCCTCGTCGTTCCCGCTCAGGCCCAGCCCCTCGTCCGCCCACCAGGCATACTCCGGGCGCTGGTAGTGACCGGCCATCCAGTAGAGCTCGGGCGGACCCCCGTAGGACGACGACGCATCGGCGAAGTTGAAGCTGCGCCCGCTCGCACCGTTCATGTTCATGCTGAACGCGCCGGTGTCGGCGAGACCCGGCGCGTCCGAGAACCCGAGATCGGTCCCCGTGGCGGACTCCAGGCTCGCGACGTACTGCACGAGGAATCGCGTCGCGTACCGCCAGTACATGGGCCCCTCGGGGAAGCCGCCGTCGGGGGCGTACTCGTCGATCGCAGGACCGACGTGCTGCAGGCCCAGCTGCAGCAGCGACTCGGCGAGCTCGGGTTCCACGTCGGCCAGCGCGAGGCTGGCCATCGCGATGCCGCCCACGCAGACGATCTGCCAGTTGTTCGTCGCCGTCGTCCACCCGTCCCCGGCCTCGTACCCGTCCATCGCCGGTTGCAGACCCATCTCGATCATCGCCGTGGAGACGACCGATCTCTGCTCCTCGTCGAGGTAGCCGTAGAGCCAGTCGTACCCGATGGCGAAGCCGTTCAGCATCTCGGCGACGGAGAGGAAGCTCTCCGGGTTCCAGTCCGGGAACTCCGCGGCAGCCGCCATCTCCTCGTACGCCCGCTCGGCGTAGGTCGCGTCATCCGTCAGCCGGTACGCGAGCGCGAGCGTCCAGACGCGGGTCTTGACCTGGCGCGCGGCCCACAGCAGGCTCCGTCCGTTCGAGAAGACGTACTCGGTCGGAGGCAGCTCGAGAATGGCACCGGCCTCGGCGAGCAGCTCGTCCCGCACGGCTGCGGCACCCGGGTCGCTGGTGACCCACTGCTGGATCTGGACCAACCGGTCGTCGTCGGCGATCAGCCGTGGGTGCTCGGGGCGGACCAACGCCGTCACGCTCTCCGGGATCTCCGGCGTGAAGCCACCCTCGGCCTGCGCAGGTCCGGCGAGCGACACGACGAGCGCGCCCGCCACGACGGGCGCGACCCATCCGATCCTTCGTCTCATCCGCGTCTCCTCACGTCGTGGTCCGTGCACCACCGGCACGGACCTGTGTCAATCCGTGGGCTGCCAGGGGCCATGGGGGTCGCCTGGCACCTGGTTCCTCGTCCACCACGCCGCCCGGTACCGGAGCGACTCGTGCTCCACGACGTCGCCCGCGACGAACACGCGCGACGGCGTCCACAGCGCGGCGCCGTCGTCGGCCACACCGATCTCCTGCCAGGCGCCGTAGGGCTGGCCGGGCTCCTCGCCCTGCGTCCACCACGACGCCAGCCAGGTCGCGTCGTCGTGGGCGACGAGGTCACCGGCCCCGTATGCGGTGGCCGCCTCCCAGCCCTCTGGCTCGGGCACGAGCACCGGTTCGTCCGACCCGCACGACCGGGCCACGGTCAGGTCGTCGACGGTGCTCGCGACAGTGGCGTACAGCCCGACCCCACCGCTCCTGACGACCGTGTCGCGCACCTGGGCCACCTGGGCGCCGTCGATCGTCACGGTGATGAGGTCGCCGTGGACCGTGGTGCCGAGCTCGACCGGGCCGTCGGGTCGCTCGGGGATCGACACCGACGCCAGCGTGACCGGACCCGAACGGTGGGCCTCGCGGATCACGCTCGCGTACCAGGTGCCTGCGCTCGTCCTTCCGACGTGGATCCGGTACCCGTAGGAGTCCGTGGAGTCCCGCAGGGAGATGCCCGCCTGGCCGACGCCACCCAGCGTGATCGTCGCGGTGGCCGCGTAGTCACACTGCTCGGAGAAGCGCTCGGGCATGGTCGAGCGGGCCAGCACGTGCGCGCGGCCGTCCGAGGGCGCGACGTGCAGCTGCCCCTCCTCGACCGAGACCTCGCCGCCGATGCCCTGCCACGTGCTCCCGTCGATCGCCTCCGAGATCGTGATGTCGTCGAAGGTGGCGGCGCGCCGGTGCGTGTAGGCAGCGACACCGCCGTTCGTCAGCCGCGTGTCGTCGGCGGCGATCGAGGTGTCCCCTACCGTCGCCGTGAGATGACTGCCCACCGCCGAGACGGTCAACAGGTGCGCAGCACCGACGTCGAGCGGCACACCGCGCTCTGCGAGAACCTCCTGCTCGCCGTTGTAGACCTTGACGATCTGCAGCGTCACGTCCTCCCGCGTGTTCAGGAGGTTCGCGCGATAGTAGTTCCGCGAGTCGCGGTACCTGAAGGCGAGCCCGGTCCGCGTGGTGGCCTGACCGGCCGCACCCGGTTCGATCTCAGCACTCATGACCAGGTCGGTGGGCACGTCCTGCTGGACGGCGAACGACTGCACGTCCTCCGTCGAGCTCTGCGCGAGCCGGGAGCCGTCGGGGCCACCGAGCGACCACGTGGCCTGCTGCGGTGTCCAGCCCTCGAGGTCGCCGTCCGCGAAGTCGTAGACGGTGCTGTCGAGGCCGGCGTCGTCGAACTCCTCCTCGAGCACTGTGGGGAGGTCGAGATCCGGGGCCAGCGTGATCGTGACGAGGTCTCCGGTCCGCGTGAACGTCGTCGGGCTCCCGTTGACCATGACGACGCTCGCGGCGGGCGCGTGGATCGAGATCGTGCCGCTGAAGGGGTCGCCGAGCGAGACGGTGGCCGTCGAGCCCTGCAGCCCGACATCGAGGTCCGACACGACGTCCGAGGCCTCGACGAGGCTCGCTCCGTCGTCGGCGAGCGTCGTGCCCGAGGTGAGCGCGAACCTGGTCAGCGCGCCCGCCGCGTCCCGCTCGAGGTAGGCCGACTCGCCGTCGGTCGCGGCGGTGCCGAACGTTCGTGGCGTCGGGGTCGCTTCTCGTGAGAGGTAGAAGCGCCCCACCGACTCCGGCAGCTCGATCTGCATCGCCGTGGCCACCGAGTGATCCACGCCCGGAAGCTCGATGCGGGTCGCGGACACGGACGGGGCGGGGCCTGCCTCGCCGGGGAAGACGACCGTGTCCACACCCGTCGCCCCGGTCGCCGACCAGTCGTACGACAGGAAGTCGACGTCCGTCAGCAGCTCGCCACCCACCAGCTGCACGGCGCCGTCGTCGTGGACGGTCGGTGTGAGATCGGCGCCTCCGGACGCCACGGGCACCAGTTGGACCCCGGCGACCGGGTCGGCGCCCGGCACGGTGTCGAAACCGACAGTGGCGGCGTGAGTGCTCGGGTTCACGACGACCGGGTCGCCAGGAAAGTGCCAGAGCTGTCGGTAGTCGTGCGCGGCGGTATCACCGGTCAGGCTGTCGGAGACGATCCAGAAGCCGGGCTTGACGAAGTACACGACGCGGTCGTGCGACACCGGGTCGTAGCCGAGTGCCTCGCCACGGTAGACGTCGAGACCGGCGTTCGAGCGCCACAGCCAGGTGGCTCGGGTGACGCCCGCCCGCTGCGGCAGACCGTCCACCTCGACGGTGTTATGCGCCTCTGTCGTCTTCCGCATCCAGTCGTTCGTCGGCGTGGCGGTGTACTCATGCGCCCCGGGGTCGACGATGAGCGGGCGTCCGTATGCGGCCATGACGACGCTGAGGTCGTCCGGGTGTCGGTGCGACGCGGTGTAGGTCGTGTTCTGGTTGTTGATCAGCATGTACCTGGCGTCGGAGTCCCAGCCAGAGCGTTGGACCGCGAAGCTGACGGGGTACACCGTGGATCCGAGAGTCGGCGCGCTCCCCTCCGTGCGATCGGAGGCCACCCAAGCGAAGTCGGACCACCCGTTCCGCTCGCCGCTGGTCCGGATGGCGCCGATCCCGGCATCGGGATCCTTTGCGTCTCCGACCAGAGCGGCCTGGAGGTTCGGCATCCGGGTGGCGAAGAGCGAGTCAGCGATCCAGTCGGAGGCTCGGGCGATCGAAGCCGGCAGGGTACGCCCGTTGAGGTCAGCCATGGTGATGACGCCGTTGAGCAGGTCCGCCGCGTACGCCTGATAGTTGACCGTGGGCTCGCTGTACACGCTGTCACTCTTGATATGGCGGTCGACGAACCACTCGACGGCTCGTGCGGCGTTGGGCTCCCAGACGAACGATGCCGAGAACTCGGGAAAGTACACCGCCGAGTAGTAGATCGAGCGGGCGATCGACAAGTACTGGTTGTTCCCGCCATGGATCGGCAGGACCACGGTGAGGCGATCGGTCGTCGCGTGCACACCGACGAGGTACGTCACGAGATCGCCGGCAGCAAGGGTCGGCTCGGTGCGGAAGACCGAGAACGCGCTGACGAGCTGGGCCAGCCGCTTCGCCGCCGACAGGTTCCTGTTCGTCGGCCAGCTGGTGACGTCCTCGAACAGGTCGAGCGAGATCTGCATCCACGCGGTGGCATACGCCTGCCGTCGTTCCGGATCCGTCTCGTGGAGGCTGGCATAGACGAGCGTCGGCATGAAGGAGAGATCGGTCATCAGCACCTGCGCACCGCCGGGAACGTCCTCGGTGCCTCCCCAGGTGTCCTGCCAGTCGACGTCGATCCGTTGCGCGGCGTCGTCGTAGAAGTCCCGGGTCTCCGTTCCGAAGCGGAAGATCCCGGCGGCCAGCTCGTCCGCCGTCGCGTCTCCCAGGCCTCCGCCACTGGGGGCGGGGAACTCGATGCCCGTGCGATGGGCGTAGAACTGCAGGACCTCGTCAGCGGCTCCCGCCTCGTCGCCGTCGGCCAGGCGCGCCGCCACGGCGGCAAGCTCCGGACGGGTCAGGTCGAGCAGCTCGCCGAGGTCAGACTCGCCCTGCGCGGCGGCGGGGACGGACACGAGTCCTGGGCTGAGGAGAGCCAGTCCGACCACCGCGGCCGCGACGGCACGGGCACGGGCGCTCCCGCTCCGGCGGCGGCGCCTTGTCGCACCGGGCGGACCGGCCGGGTGGTGCTGGGTGGTGCGGGACGCGGAGCTCGTCATCGTGCTCACCTTCCGTGCGTCGGACGTCGGTGTTCCCACAGCAGGGCACAGCGGGGGTAGGTCGGCGGCGGGTCCCGCCGCCGACCTACCCGCGTGACGCGGGTCGTCAGCCGTTCAGCTGGGCCCACGCCTCCTCGTACTCGGCCTTGATCGCGTCACCAGCTGCGGCCATGTACTTCTCGACGGCCGGCGCCCAGGTCGAGACGGGCTGGTTGCCGAGCAGGATCTCGGTCTGCACGTCGTTGAGCTCCGTGGAGGGTCCCGCACCGGAGCTCACGGCCGTCTCGGAGTACAGGCCGACAGTCGGGTCGGGCACCGTGTACTGGAGCCCCGCCTCCTGGAAGTCGAACTGGTCCTGCACAGCCTGCTCGTTGTTCGCCTCGTAGATGACCGGCGAGTTCTCCGTGACGTAGCGGACCGGGAGCGTGGCCTGGTTGACGCCCGCGGACGTGAGCACCGGGTCGGGGCCGTCGAAGTTGAACGTCTCGCCCTCCACGCCGAACCGGCGGGTGACGTACTCCGAGCTGCCGAACGGCGCGGCCAGCCAGTCGAGCACCCGGAGGATCTCGAGCAGGCGCTCGGGGTCGTCCTGCTTCGCGATCGCCGAGAAGTGCGACGCCGGGTTGCCGGCGGCCCGGACCATCGTGCCGCCCGCCTCGCGGGCCGGCGACAGCATGCCCGTGAGGCGGAAGCCGTCGATCCCGGCGCCCTGGACGTAGAACTTGCCCCAACCGGCGTACCCACCGATCTGGAACGCCGTCGTCCCGGCCATCATCCACTCGTTGCGCTGCGTGTTCTGAGCGGCGTTGCCGTCGGGGTGCACGACGCCGCGGGTGTTGAGGTCCAGCGCGTCGGCGAGAGCCTGCTCGTACTCCGGACGGGTGCTGTTGTACGTGAACGTGCCGGCGTCGTCGACGGACCAGCCGTTCGCCACGCCGTTGACCTCGAGCATCACGTTGATCGGCGTCTGGCCGAACGCCCACTTCCCGGAGCGTTCGTCCGTGAGCGCCTCGGCCATTGCGATGAACTCCTCGAGCGACTCCGGCTGCAGCGACAGGCCGGCCTGCTCCAGCAGGTCCGCACGGGTGTAGAGCACGGTGCCGATGAGGGAGCGCGGCACCGGGACGCCCCAGATCTTCCCCTCGTACACGGTGCTCAGCCAGCTCGGGGTGGGCAGCGCGGCGAGGTTCGGGTAGTCCAGGACGGCATCGCCGGCGAGGTGTTCGCTGAGGTCCGTGAACTTCGCCGCCAGCAGCGCGGGCATCTGCTGCTGCGCGCCCTTGATGGCGACGAGGTCGGGCAGGTCGTTCCCGGCGATCGTCGTGGCGAACCGGGCGTCGTAGTCGGCCGCCGGGGTGTACTGCAGGTCGAGCTCGACGCCGAGCGCCTCGTTGAGGTTCTGCCACAGCGCGTTGCTGTTCAGCTCCGGTGCGACGGGGTCGTACGTGAAAGTCAGAGCACTGATCGAGCCGCCCGAGCCCGGGGCGCCGTCCGTCACGGCCTGGGGCGGGTCCGGGTAGGTGAAGTACGCCGGCGAGACGTCGGCGTTGTCGGAGGCGAGGTCGGGCGGGAACGAGTCGTTCGGCTGGTACGTCGGCAGGATGCCGCTGCCGCGCTCACCGCCTGAGGTGGCGTCGGAGTCGCCCCCGGAGTCGCCGGAGCCGCCGGAGGAGCACGCGGCCGCGAGGCCCATCGTGCCGAGGGCGCCCGTGACGCCGAAGAACGTGCGACGGGACAGGGTGCTGGACATGGAGGTCCTTCCGCTACATCGAGGAGGAGTGGGTGGGTGGAACGGACGATCAGCCCTTGACGGCGCCGATCATGAGCCCCTTGGTGAAGTGCTTCTGGAGGAACGGGTACACGAGGAGGATCGGGACGATGGAGATCACGAGGATCGCCATCTGGATCGAGAGCTGCGGGGGCAGCGAGTCCGACCCGGCGGAGATCTCGTCCACCCCCATCGGCGTCTCGTTGACGACGTACGTGCGCAGGACGAGCTGGAGCGGCCAGCGATCAGGTGAGCTGATGTAGAGCAGCGCGTTGAAGAACGCGTTCCAGTACCCGACCGCGTAGAACAGGCCGATGACGGCGATGACGGCCTTGGACAGCGGCAGGACGATGCGCGCGAGGATCGTCAGGTCGTTCGCCCCGTCGATGCGGGCGCTCTCGAGGAGCTCGCTCGGGATGTCGAGGAAGAACTCCCGCATCACGATGACGTTGAACGCGTTGATGAGCACGGGAAGGATCAGCGCGAGCAGGTTGTCGAGCAGGCCGAGCTGCTTGACCACGAGGTACATCGGGATCATGCCCGGGCTGAACAGCATCGTGAACAGCGTGGCGAGCAGGATCGGTCGAGACCCGAGCGATCCGGGTCGCGACAGCGAGTACGCGAGCCCGATCGTGCACGCCAGCGAGAGCAGGGCGCCGACCGCCGTGACGCCGATGCTGATGAGCAGCGCCCGGGTCACGACTCCGCCGGAGAGGATCGCGTGATACGAGGCGAGCGTGGGCTCGCGCACGAGGAACACGAAGCCGCCGTTCGCCGTCACCTCCTCCTGCGTGGCGAGCGACGTGGAGACCACGGCGACGAACGGCAGGATGACGGCGGCGCAGCCGATCGCGAGGATGAGCCCGCGGAACGCCATGAGCACCCGGCTGGGGCGACCCATCCACGGTGGCCGGCCGGACGGGTTGGAGGGCCTGATCTGGCGAGGCTTCTCCAGCAGCCCGAGGGGCGACGTCGTCGTCGTCACTTGTGATACACCCCCCGCTCGCCGAACATGTGCGCGAGCTTGTTCGCGCCGAGCACGAGCAGCACGGAGATCACGCCCTTCGTGAGGCCGACGGCTGCGGCCTGGCCCCAGTTCCCGCCGACGATGCCGTGGTTGTAGACGTACGTGTCGAGCACCTCGCTGGCCGTCGACCCGACGGCTCCCTGCTGCAGGATGATCTGCTCGAAGCCGACGGTGAGCGCGTCCCCGAGCCGCAGGATCAGCAGCAGGATGAACACGGAGCGGATGGCGGGGAGCGTCACGTGCCACAGCCGCCGGGGGGCGCCGGCGCCGTCCATCGCCGCCGCCTCGTACTGGGACGTGTCCACGCGCGAGATCGCCGCGAGGAAGATGATCGTGCCCCAGCCGGTGTCCTTCCAGATCACCTGGCTCGTGATGAGCACCTTGAACAGCTCGGGGACGCCGATGATGGAGAACGTCGCGAGGTCCTGCTCGCGCAGGAACGAGTTGAGCATCCCGGCGTTGCCGAGGATCTGCTGGAACAGGGCCACGACGATGACCCACGACAGGAAGTGCGGCATGTAGAGCACCGACTGCACGGTGCGGCGCATGCGCTCCGAGATCACCTCGTTGAGCAGCAGCGCGAGCGCCAACGGCAGCGGGAACACGAACAGCACCTGGATCAGCGTGATGATGAGCGTGTTCGCGAGCGCGTTGAGGAAGACCGGGTCGCCGCTGAAGATGACCTCGAAGTTCGCGAGCCCCGACCACGGCGCCTGGGCGATCGTGAGGAACGGCTGGTAGTCCTTGAACGCGATGACGTTGCCGAGCAGCGGCACGTAGTGGAACAGCAGGACGACGGCGACGCCGGGCAGCGCGAGCAGCAGCAGGAGCCTGTCGCGCCGCCACCGGGCGAGGCTCTGACCAGGGCGTCGCGCGGGGCGCGCCGGTCCGGTCTTCGGCGCCGGCGAGCCCTTCCGCGCAGACACGCGTGGTCGTTCAGCGAGCTGGGACAAGATCTGCCTCCTGGGCGCCTGGTGCGTACTCCGATGCCCCCTCGCCGAACAGGATGGTGCGCGCGACGTCGCGCAGGCGGCCGACGGCCGCGGTGTTCATGGCCGACGACGTCGCGCGGGCGGCGTCCTCGTCCTCCAGCAGCGCCTCGACGGCCGCGGCGGCGCCCTCGGGCCCGTCGGGCTCGATCTCGACGACGACGTCGGGTGCCCCGAGATCGGCGTACATCTCGCCCTTGACCGTGTCGGTGGGCTGGCGCAGGTACAGCGTCGGCGTGCCGTGGACCGACGCGAGGATCGGCGAGTGGCACTCCATGCTGACGACGGCGCGGGCGCGTGCGTAGACGGCGCTCGCCTCCTCCAGCGGCCAGTAGCGCCCCAGCACGGTGACGTGCTCGACGACGTCAGCGGGGACGCGCGGGAGCAGGTCGTCCTGCGCGAGCTCCACCTCGTAGCTCATCTCGGGGACGACGACGGCGCGCTGGCCGGTGGAGCGGACCCAGGTGGCGATCGCGGCGGCGAGCGTGTCGAGGTCGAGCCCCACGGTGCCGGCATTGATCGCGTACTTGCGGTCGAAGTCGCGCGTGCGCTCCGTGCCGTAGATGTCGGGGTACGGGGTGTAGCGCAGGCGCGGGACGAAGCACCCGAACGCTCCGGCCGCGAGCCCGAGATCCGCCAGGAAGCGGTCGGCAGCGGCGTCGTCGCGGTGGCGGTAGGCGAACGTGCCGTCGGGGCCGAACTCGAGGACCCCGGGCGTCACGTGCTGGGAGCGCAGGAAGGAGAGACTGATGGAGTCCCTGGCGAACAGGAACTCGGCGCCGTCGAGGATCTCGCGGGGGCCGTCCTCGAGGAACGTCGCAGGCAGGTCCTGCGTCATGACGCGCAGGGAGTCGAGGGAACCCCACCCGGGAGGGCAGAGGGGGTCGGACGTCACGCCGCCGTAGCCGTACGGTCGACCGGTCTGCTTGCGCCAGGCGGCGAGCTCCGGGGCGAGCGTGGCGCTCGCGGCCGAGCCGTGCACCATCACGTCGGCGGAGTCCCACGCGGCGGCGAGCTCCGGCGTCGTCGGCACGCCGCTGTCGTCCAGGTCGCCCCTCGCGATCGTCACGCCCGGGTTCGCCCGGCGGATCATCGCCTCCTCGCGCTCGCCGAGGCGGACCGGCCAGAGCGTGATGCGCGCGTCGGGATCGGCGTCGTGCAGCGCCGTGATCAGGCCGGGCGAGTGGGCGACGTCGCCGATGTTCACGTTGGCCCACGACGAGCGCAGGAGAACGGAGCGGGGCGTGGCGGTGCTGGAGGTCAACGGTGTCCTTCCGGGGGCGGCACCCGTGCCGCGGGTTCGGCGCCGAGCCTGATGGACGACGCTGACGTATCGATGCGTCAACGTATGGGGTGACGCATCGATACGTCAAGGCCGTGACCGAATCGCGACGCGACGATGCGTCAGACGGTCACCAGGGGCGCGGCGACGACGGCGGCGGAGCCGTGCTCGCGCGCGGCAGCAGCACCGGCGCGGGATCGTCGACGAGCCCGAACCGGGTCGACTGATCCTCGAGGATCGCCGCGATGGCCTCGACCGCGCGAGCGCCCAGCTCCGCCATCGGCATCCGCACGGTCGCGAGCGGCGGACGCAGGTCGTCGGCGATGTCGGCGTCGTGGATCGCGACCACCGACAGGTCGTCGGGGATCGCGATGCCGGCGTCGTGGGCGGCGGCGTAGAGGCCGAGCCCGGATAGCACGTTGTTGACCACGAGCGCCGTGGGCCGGCGCCGCGACGCGATGATCTGGGTCAGCGCCTCCGTCCCGGCCTGGGACCCGTACCCGGTACGGATGGCGTCACGCGGCTCAAGCCCGGCGTCGCGCATCGCGTCGGCGTACCCGCGGTGCCGCTCGACGGTCGGGACCCAGCGCTCGCCGCCGGCGAACTCGATCTGCCGGTGCCCGAGGTCGATGAGGTGCTGCGTCGCCACCCGCCCCGCAGCGGCGTCGTCGATGGCGAGCCAGCGCCCGTCGAGTCCGTGCCGACCCTCGACCATGATCACCGGCGTGGGACGGGCGCGCAGGTGTGCCACCACCTCGTCGTCCACCAGGCCCTCGCTGCGCAGGATGATGCCGTCGATCGAGCCCTGGCCGAGGAGGCGCGCGAGGAAGTGGCTCCCCGAGCGCATCCAGCGCGCGTCGCCCAGCACGACCGCCCATCCCCGCGCCTCGGCGGCGTCGTAGATGCCGTGGAACATGTCGCGGTAGATCGGGTTCTCGATCTTCTCGACGACGACGGCGATCGTGCCCGAGCGCTGTCGACGCAGGGCGCGGGCGGCGTCGTTCGGGACGTACCCCAGCTCCTCGATGACAGCCTCGACGCGGGCACGCGTCTCGTCGCTCATCCGGGTGTGCTTGGTGCCGTTGATGACAGCGGAGACGACGGAGACCGAGACCCCGGCGCGGCGCGCGATCTCCTTCTGGGTGCCCATCGCGTCATGGTAGACGTAACGTCACGTCTGCGCGGTGGGAGCGGCGCCGTTCGTTCCCGCGCCCCCGAGTGCGGGGTGTGTCGCGCGGCGTGCGGCGTGTCGCGGGGAAGTATCCCGCACTGGGCGCGCGGGAGGGCGCGGTTCGGGCTGGCGTGCCGCCGAGTGCGGGGTGTGGCGCGCGGGAGGGCGCGGTTCGGGCTGGCGTGCCGCCGAGTGCGGGGTGTGTCCCGCGGGGTGCGGCGTGTCGCGCGGGTACCGAAGGGTGTAGCACATCAAGTGCTACATTCGCTCGTATGGGCAGACCGGAGCGCACCGTCGGTGTTCGCGAGCTGCGGCAGAACGCCTCGTCGATCCTGGAGGACGTCATGCGAACACAGGTGCCGGTGACCGTGACGTCTCACGGGCGGCCCCGCGCCGTCATCACGCCGATCGACGTCGCGCACTCGCATCGGGAGTCGCTCGTGGCCGACGGCGTGCTCACTCCTGGCAGCGGCCGCGTGTGGGACGTGCCGCCGGTGCCGGCCAGCGTCAGCACCGAGGACGCGCTCGCCGCGGAGCGCGCCGAGTGGCGCTGACCTACCTCGACACCTCGGCGTCAGCCAAGCTGATCGCTGTGGAAGCCGAGTCCGCGGCGTTGGCGGACTACCTCCGCGCGTCGCCCGACGCCGAGGCCGTGACGTCAGTCGTCGGGATCGTCGAGCTGTTGCGCGTCGGGGCCCGGCTCGGGCCGGCCCAGCGACTCCGCGCCGTCGACCTCGCCGCCCGCCTGGGCACGATCGCCCTGACGGAGTCGATCGCCAGGGCGGCGGCCGATGCGGCTCCTGCCAACCTGCGTACGCTCGATGCGATCCACGTGGCGAGCGCCGTCGTCGCAGGGGCAGAGAGCGTCGTCAGCTACGACGCGAGGCTGAGCGAGGCCGCCGTCGCCGCTGGGCTCCGCGTCGTCGCGCCCGGCACCTGAGACCGGCGAACCCGGCGCGCTACCGGTCCGAGGACATCTCGGCCGGTCCCCGTTCCACCAGCGCGGCCAGGGCTCCCGGCGCCTGGATGCAGTAGGAGTCCGTCAGCAGCTCGGTGAGCTCCTGCCAGTCGGTGCCCTCGGCCAGGAGCATGCCGACGACGTTCGCTCCCCATCCGGCGCGGAAGTACGGCTCGCCGAGGTGCTCGAGCGCGTGCAGCTCGTCGGGCTCGGCGCGGAACGTGATCCGGAACCTGCCGTCCTCGCCGCCGAAGACGTGCGCCACAGTCGACCCGCGGACGCTCCACCGCACGCCCGTCCAGGCGCGTTCCTGGTAGCACTCCGGGAACGCCGTGAGCGTCGCGTCGAGGCGGTCGATCCAGGGGTCGGGCACGTCGGGGCGATCGGTCACCGCCCCAGTGTGCCCCGCGGCGCCGACAGCCCCGCCGGTGAGGTCCCGGCGGGGCTGTCGGTGGCGGGTGCGCGGCAGGTGCGCGGCCGCTGTCAGGACACGTAGGCCGACGCCCGCACCGCGACGATGCTGCGCTGCCCGGGGTGCTCGGCCAGGGTCCACAGCTCGTCACGCGAGCCCCACGTCGTCAGGTCCTCGGTGCCGACCGGGAAGTGGCCGCGGTACCAGGTGACCTCCTCGGGCGGCGTGTACGTGACGAGGTGGCCGTTCGCCGACGTTCCGGCGCTGCGGGAGATCACGAACACGCCGTCGATCGCCGTCGCCGACTGCATGGAGTTGATGTCGACGTCGGCGACCTCCCGGGCGACGGCGACGCCGTCGTCGGACGCCTTGAGCAGGCCCGTCCGGGGATGCATGTCGAACCGGATCACGCGAGCCGCCTGCCCGGCGGCCTCGTCCGCGGCGGCGCGGTACTCCGCCATGACGACGCTGTGCGGGCTGCTCGAGCGGTCGAGCGAGATCGACGAGAACCGGAAGTCGGTCTCGTCGCCCACGACGTCGCTGGTGTGGTGCAGCGCCTGCGGGAGCACGTAGCGGTGGCCGAACGCGTGGTAGGTGCCGTCGTCGGCGCGACCCACCGCGTCCGGCCGATCGGTGTCGACCTCGAACAGGTGGCGCATGTCGAACACCCGGACCCCGTTCCAGGTGTCGACCACCGACAGCCAGTGCCCGTACCAGACCAGGCCGCCCGCATGGACCGGCACCGGGCGGAAGTCACCGCGCCCGTCCTCGCGGATGTACGGCTCCACGAGGAGGACGTACCGGTAGGTCGGCTCGTCGGGGTCGGTGATGTCGATGAAGGCGATCCGCGCTCCCTGCACGTCGGCCTTGTCGTACCAGCTCGTGAGCAGCGCGGAGCGGCCGTCGGCGACGTCCTCGCCGGTCGCGTCGAACGTGGAGGTGATCCCCTGCGGGTACCAGTCGGTGGTCGTGGCGTCGTCGTCGGTGTAGGCCCACGCGCGCACCTCGTGCGGGAGGCCGACGGTGGTCGGCGCGAGCGTCCGGTCACCGGAGTCGAGCACCTCCGTGACGCTCGCCCGCCGCAGGACACGCCGCAGCTTGTTGATCGCACCGGCGTTGCGCTCGGACTCGACGAGGCGGAAGCTCGTCGGGTCGAGCACGACCGGCGTCCCGTCGGCGGCCGTGGCAGGCGGTGCCCAGCGCAGCGCGGTGGCGCCGACGGCGCCGGCGGCGGCGAGGCCGAGGACGGCGCGGCGACCGATGCCGGTCGGCAGGGTCGGTGTGGACGGCGTGACGTCGGTGTCTTCAGTCATGGTCGCGACCGTATCGAGCCCCCACTCCCGCGCCCACTGCATGAGATCTCTCGCGTCGCGCGGCGTGTCGGCGTGAGAAAGCGTGCACTCGGCAGGGGTGGCGACCGAGCCGTGGCGAAGGTAGCGCCCCGCTGCGCCGACACCCTGCCGTGAACGTTCACGGCGGAGCCGGATCGCGGCTAGGCTCGGGACCGAGAACGCGCCCTCGCGCGTATCCGTGCAACAGATCCGCACCACGATCGACCGCCCCCAGGGCTCCAGGAGCACAGTCATGGCCGACGCGTCCGCCGCCCCGTCCACGCACGAGACCCCCACGCCGCCGACCGGCGTCCGGTCGCCCCGCTCGCACCTCGCGAGCGACGCGCCGCGCGCCGACCTGAACGGCGAGTGGCGCTTCCGCCTGTTCGACGAGGCCGTCACCGGCGTCGCCGCGGACGATCCCGGCACCGGCGACGGGTGGGGCAGCATCGCCGTGCCCGGTCACTGGCAGCTCCAGGGCCACGGCTCGCCGGCCTACACAAACGTCGTGTTCCCGTTCCCGGTCGACCCGCCGCGGGTCCCGCGCGACAACCCCACGGGCGAGTACCGACGCACGTTCGCCGTCCCGTCGGAGTGGCTCGACGGCGGGCGCGTCGTCCTCCGCTTCGAGGGCGTCGACTCGTGGTTCGCCGTCGCCGTCAACGGCACGCCCCTGGCGACGTCGTCCGGCTCCCGGCTGCCCACCGAGATCGACGTGACCGACGTCGTCGTCGCCGGCGAGAACCTGCTCGCGGTCCGCGTGCACCAGTGGTCGGCGGCGAGCTACGTGGAGGACCAGGACCAGTGGTGGCTCTCCGGCATCTTCCGTGACGTCGCGCTGCTTCGGCGCCCGGCGGGCGGCATCACGGACGTGCGCGTCGCCGCGGAGTACGACCCGACCAGCGGTCAGGGCACGTTCCGGGCCGAGGTCACCACGCTGGGCGAGGCCCGCGTCCGGATCCCGGAGCTCGGGATCGACCTCGCTTCCGGTCAGGAGGCGACGCTCGCCGTCGAGCCGTGGTCGGCGGAGGTCCCGCGCCTGTACGACACCGAGGTGAGCACCGACGCGGAGACCGTCCGGCTGCGGGTCGGGTTCCGCACGGTGACGATCGACGACGGCGTGTTCCGGGTCAACGGGGCGGCCGTCAAGCTGCGCGGCGTGAACCGGCACGAGTTCGAGCCCACGCGGGGGCGGGCCGTCACGCCCGAGACGATGCTCGAGGACGTGGTCCTCGCGAAGCGGCACCACGTCAACGCCGTCCGCACCTCGCACTACCCGCCGCACCCGCACTTCCTCGACCTGTGCGACGAGTACGGGCTGTACGTCATCGACGAGAACGACCTCGAGACCCACGGCTTCGGCGTCATCGACTGGCGCGGCAACCCGACCGACGACGCCGCCTGGGAGCCGCTGCTCGTCGATCGCGTGCGACGCATGATCGGCCGGGACGCGCACCACCCGAGCATCGTCATGTGGTCGCTCGGCAACGAGGCGGGCGAGGGGCGCAACCTGGCCGCGATGGCGGCGGCGATCCGCGAGCTCGACGACTCGCGGCCGATCCACTACGAGGGCGACCGGTCCAGCGCCGACGTCGACGTCTACTCCCGCATGTACGCCTCGGTCGGCGAGACGGAGCGGATCGGGCGCGGCGAGGAGGACCAGCTGACCGACGGCGAGCTCGACGCGCGCCGTCGGGGTCTGCCGTTCGTCCAGTGCGAGTACGCGCACGCGATGGGCAACGGCCCCGGCGGCCTCGCCGACTACGACGAGCTGTTCGACACGTACCCGCGCCTCATGGGCGGCTTCGTGTGGGAGTGGATCGACCACGGCATCGCGACGCGCACGCCCGACGGCGTCGAGTTCTTCGGCTACGGCGGCGACTTCGGCGAGGAGATCCACGACGGCACCTTCATCGCCGACGGGATGCTCCTGCCGGACCGGACGCCGTCGCCCGGCATGGTCGAGATGGCGGCGGTGTACGCGCCGGTGCGCATCGACGTCGAGCCGGACGCCGGCGTGCCGGCCCTGCTGGTGCGGAACCGGTACGCGTTCCGGTCCACCGAGCACGCGCAGCTCACGTGGGCGCTCGAGGCCGACGGCGAGGTGCTGGCCTCGGGCGACTACGACGACCTCGGTGTGCTCGAAGCCGGCGAGGCGTTCCTGCTCACCGAGCTGCCCGCGGAGGCGTCCGCTGCCCTGGAGACCGCACCTGCCGGGCCGGCCGTGTGGTGGACCGTGCGGGCGCGGCTGCGACCCGACGTGGCCATCGACGCGCCGTGGGCGGAGGAAGGGTTCGGGCTCGGCGCCGGGCAGGTCCTCGTCCGCGCGGCCGCGCCGCTTCCCGCCGCGGTCGGGGGAGAGGTGCGGGCGTCCGACGACGGCGGGTACGCCGTCGGCCCGGCGGCCTTCGACGGCGCGGGTCGCCTCGTGCGGCTGGGCGGTGCCGAGGTGACGCTCGCCCGGGTGGACGCGTGGCGCGCGCCGACGGACAACGACCGGGCCGCCTCGTGGGGCGAGGCGATGTCGGACGCCGAGGCGTGGCGCCGATCCGGCCTCGACCGGGTGCACGAGCGGCTGGACTCGGTGGAGGTGGACGGCGACGCGCTCGTCGTGACCGCGCGCACCGCGGGTGCGGCGACGGACTGCGGGTTCGCCGTCACGTACCGGTGGACACCCGCCGGTGACGACGCCGTGGACCTTGAGCTGGACATCGTGCCCGAGGGCGAGTGGCCGGGCTCGCTCGCCCGGATCGGGATGCTGCTCGGCCTGGCCGAGGGGGCGCCGTCGGACGTCCTCGTGGACTGGGTGGGGCTCGGCCCGGGTGAGTCGTACGCGGACTCGAAGGTGGCGGCGCTCACCGGACGGTGGCAGCACACCGTCGCCGACCTGCAGACCCGGTACACGCACCCGCAGGAGAACGGCGCGCGACGCGGCGTCACGCGCGCCGACCTGGTGCTCGGTGCGGGAAGGCTGCGGGTGGAGTCGGACGGCGTGAGCGTCGGCGGACGTGCGTCGACCGGCCTCGAGCTGTCGGCCCGGCCGTGGACCGACGCGGCGCTCGCGGCGGCGGCGCACCCGCACGACCTCGTCGCCGGCGACGTGCTGTGGCTGCATCTCGACGCCGCCCAGCACGGGCTGGGCTCGGCGGCCTGCGGGCCCGGGGTGCTGCCGAACGCCGTGCTCCGGCCGGCGCCCGCGCAGCTGAGGCTGAGGTTCACCGCCGTGCGCTGAGGTTGGGCGGGCGCGGCGGCGCCGCGGCCGACCCCGCCAAGGGGAGGCGAGCGGCTAGGGTACGCGGATCATGGGCCCCGAGGCGCTGGCCGCGATCGGCTCCGCGCTGCTCGTCGCCGGCGCCGCGTGGGCGCTCGTGCGCGTGCTGCGCGCCCGCGCCGTCCTGGGCTCGCCCGGCGACCAGGCCACGTACCGGACGCTGCACCTGACGTCGCTCGCGTCACCGCCGCTGCGGGAGGGGCTCGCGGTGGGCGCCCCGCGCGCCGTCCGGCACCTGCGCACGCTGCTGGGGACCGCTGCGCTGGCCCTGACCGACGGCGAGCGCACGCTGGCCTGGGACGGTCCGGGCGAGCCGCACGCGGCCGACGCGCCCACCCTCGCGCGGGCGGCGCTCGAGCAGGACACCGTGCAGGTGCTCGGACCGGACGCCGTCGCGTGCGCCGAGGGGGACTGCCCCGTGCGGCACGGCGTCGTCGCGCCGCTGACCACCGAGGAACACGTGGTCGGCGCGCTCGTGGCGTACACGACGGGGCGGCCGACGGCTGGCGTGGTGCGCGCCGTCGAGGAGGTGGCGACGTTCGTGTCCGAGCAGCTCGAGCTCGCCGAGCTGGACCGGTCGCGCGCGGCGCTCGCGGAAGCCGAGGTGCGCGCGCTCCGCGCCCAGATCTCGCCCCACTTCATCTACAACTCGCTCGGCGCGATCGCCTCCTACGTGCGCACGGACCCGGAGCACGCCCGCGAGCTGCTGCTCGACTTCGCCGACTTCACGCGGTACTCCTTCCGCCGCCACGGCGAGTTCACGACGCTGGCCGACGAGCTCGGCTCCATCGAGCGCTACCTGACCCTGGAGCGCGCGCGGTTCTCCGGACGGCTGCACGTCACGCTCCGGGTCGCGCCCGAGGTGCTCCCCGTCACGGTGCCGTTCCTCTGCCTGCAGCCGCTCGTGGAGAACGCCGTGCGGCACGGGCTCGAGGGGCGCGTCGAGGGCGGCCACATCACGATCATCGCCGAGGACGCCGGGAACGACGCCGTCCTCAGCATCGAGGACGACGGCGCGGGCATGGACCCCGAGCGGCTGCGCGCCCGACTCGCCGGCGAGGAGACGGGCGAGCACCTCGGCCTGGCGAACGTCGACGAACGCCTGCGCTCCACGTTCGGCGACGAGTACGGCCTCGTCGTGGAGACGGCGCCGGGCGCCGGCGCGAAGGTGATCGTGCGGGTCCCGAAGTACCACCCGGGCGTCCACGCGTCCTGACGCAGCCGGCAGTGCCGACGTGCCGGCCGCGGATCGGCGCCACTCGCTGTCGGAGTCTCGCTCGCTGCCGTCGGTCGCGATCCTCCTGCGCTCGTTCCTCGCTGTCGGAGTCTCGCCGTTCTTCTCGGTCGCGATCCTCCTGCGCTCGTTCCTCGCTGTCGGAGTCTCGCTCGCTAGGCTCGCGAGCATGCTCACGGTCCTCGCCGTCGACGACGAGCCGCCGGCCCTGCGGGAGCTCGCCTACCTGCTCGAGGCGGACGAGCTCGTGGGTCGCGTGCTGACGGCGAGCGACGGCGCGGCGGCGCTCCGCCTGCTGGAGACCCAGGACGTCGACGTCGCGGTCCTCGACATCCGTACGCCCGTCCTGTCCGGTCTGGACCTCGCCCGCGTGCTCGCCCGGTTCGCGCACCCCCCGGCCATCGTGTTCGTCACCGCCTACGACGAGCACGCCGTCGACGCGTTCGACGTCCGCGCCGTCGACTACGTGATGAAGCCGTACCGCCCCGAGCGGCTCGCCGCCGCGGTGCGCCGCGCGGCCGCGGCGGGCGCCGTCGTCGAGCAGGAGGCCGACGGCGAGACGATCGCCGTCGAGCTCGCCGGCGTCACCCGGTTCGTGCGCCGCGGCGACGTCCTGTTCGTCAGCGCGCACGGCGACTACGCCCGGTTGCACACGCCGCAGGGCGAGCATCTCGTGCGCATCCCGCTCAGCACGCTCGCCGAGCGGTGGGTCGACGCCGGCTTCGTGCGCATCCACCGCAGCCATCTGGTGCAGCTCGCGCACGTGCGCGAGCTGCACTCCGACTCCGGGCACTGGTCCGTCGTCGTCGCGGGGCAGACGCTGCCCGTGAGCCGGCGACACGCTCGCGACCTGCGCGAGTCGCTGCTGCGCCGCGGCGACGCCGGAGCGCGGGCGGGAGCGCGCACGGGTCCCGGGAGCGGGCCGCCCGCGTACGCCCCGCGAGGGAGGGAGGCGCGATGAACCAGCGCGTCACGGTGACCGGGCCGCGTCGGCACCCCGCCCGCGCCCGGCGTCGAGCCGCGACCGCCGACATCGACGAGCAGACGCACCTCGGCGACGTGTACATGCGCTCGCTCGTCCGCACGCAGCTCCGGCTCGGGCTGACCGTGGCCGGCGTGACGTTCGGGTTGCTCGCCGCCCTGCCGCTCGTGTTCGCGCTCGCGCCGGAGACCGCGCAGCGGACGGTGCTCGGCATCGGCATGCCGTGGCTGATCCTCGGCGCCGGCGTCTACCCGCTGCTGGTGGGCGTCGCCTGGATCTACGTGCGCCAGGCGGAGCGGGTCGAGAGGGACTTCGCCGAGCTGGTCGACCGCCGGTGAGCCGGTGAGCCAGTGGGTCGGGTGAGCGAGTGAGCGGGTGAGCCCGTGAGCTCAGCCCTCGGCGTGGTCGCCATCGTGGGCACGGCACTGCTCACGCTCCTCGTGGGCGCGTTCGGGCTGCGCGCCTCGCGCACCACGAGCGACTTCTACGTGGCCTCGAGGTCCGTCACACCGTGGTGGAACGCGTCGGCGATCGGCGGCGAGTACCTGTCGGCCGCCTCGTTCCTCGGGATCGCCGGCCTCGTGCTCGCCTACGGCGCCGACATGCTGTGGTTCCCGGTCGGCTACGCGGCGGGCTATCTCCTGCTGCTCGTGCTCGTGGCGGCACCGCTGCGGCGGTCGGGCGCGTACACGCTGCCGGACTTCGCGGAGTCGCGGCTCGAGTCCATCCGGGTTCGCCGCGCGGCGACGCTGCTCGTCGTCGCCATCGGGTGGCTCTACCTCCTGCCCCAGTTGCACGCCGCCGGCCTGACCCTCACCACGGTCACCGGCGCGCCGCACTGGGTGGGCCCGCTCACGGTGGCCGGCGTCGTCCTGGGGTCGGTGGTCATCGGCGGGATGCGCAGCATCACGCTCGTCCAGGCGTTCCAGTACTGGCTCAAGCTCACCGCGATCGCGATCCCCGCGCTCGTGCTCATCGTCGTCTGGCGGGCGGACGGGGCTCCCGACGTCGCCCCCGACGGGCCGGTCCGTGCCGTCGAGCAGACCACCGTGCGCGTGAGCACCCCGGTGCTGCTCGACGTCGCCGACACCACGACGCTGACCGTCGACGGCACGCTCGACGGCGACCCCGTGGCCGGGACCGTCACGCTCGAGCCGGGCACGGTCGAGATCGGCGCCGGGACCACCCTGGTGCTCGAGCCCGGCACGCCCGTCCCGCACGCCGAGCAGCTCCGCCCGCTGGACGGCGAGGCGTGGACGCTGCCGCTGCAGGGGGCCTCCGAGTACCCCCTGTACGCCACGTACTCGCTCATCCTCGCCCTGTTCCTCGGCACGATGGGGCTGCCGCACGTGCTCGTGCGGTTCTACACGAACCCGGACGGCCGGGCGGCGCGGCGCACGACGCTGACCGTCCTCGGGCTCCTCGGCGTCTTCTACCTGTTCCCCACGATCTACGGCGCGCTCGGCCGCCTCTACACCCCGGAGCTCCTGCTCACCGGCCGCACGGAGGCGGTCGTGCTGCTGCTGCCGGGCGCCCTCGTCGACGGTCCCGGGGGTGAGGCGCTCACGGTGCTCGTCACGGCCGGCGCGTTCGCCGCGTTCCTCTCGACGGCGTCCGGGCTCACGGTGAGCGTGGCCGGCGTGATCTCGCAGGACATGCTCGCGGCTCGGGTGCGCTCGCCCGTCACCGCGTTCCGGATCGGGGCCGTGCTCGCGCTCGTCGCACCCGTGTGCGGCGCCCTGCTCGGTCCGACGCTGGGGATCGCCGACGTCGTCGGGCTGGCCTTCGCCGTCGCCGCGTCGTCGTTCTGCCCGCTCCTCGTGCTCGGGATCTGGTGGCGGCGCCTCACCGACGTCGGAGCCCTCGCCGGGCTGGCGGTGGGCGGCGGGGCGTCGTCCGCCGCCGTCCTCGTGACCATCGTGTCCGGAGCCCCACCCGGAGTCGCCGGGGCCCTGCTGGCCCAGCCCGCCGCCTGGTCGGTCCCTCTCGCGTTCGCGACGATGATCGTCGTGTCGCTCGCGACGCCGGGCCGGGTGCCCGTCGGGATGCGTCGCTCGATGGTGCGGCTGCACACCCCGGAGGACGTGCATCTCGACCGCGGCGACTTCGACCCGGAGGCCCGCTTCCGCCGGCAGCGCAGCTGACCGTTCGTCGTACGGGACCGACCGTTCGTCGCGGCTCGTGCGACGTCCGTCGACCGGGTGCCACCGTCCGACGAGAGGGGCCGCGCGCTCCCTCGCACCGAGCACGACGCCGGCCATAGCGTGACGCCGATCACACTCCGCGGCGGGGGTGCTTGCCACCTGGCCCGCCGTCTCGAGCGAGGGAGCCCGATGTGACAACCCCAGCCGACCCGCCTGCGGGCGCGCCACCGATCGCGCTGTCGCCCGAGGAGTACGAACGCGTGCAGGCGTCGCCGGAGTTCCAGGAGCTGCGCCGACGGTTCCGCACCTTCGCCTTCCCGATGACCGGCGCCTTCCTCGCCTGGTACCTGCTCTACGTGCTGCTGTCCACGTACGCCGTCGACTTCATGTCGACGCCCGTGTGGGGAAACGTCAACGTCGGGCTGCTGCTCGGGCTCGGGCAGTTCGTGAGCACGTTCCTCATCACGTGGCTCTACGTGCGCCACGCGAACCGCAGCCTCGATCCGGCGGCTGACCGGATCCGCGACGAGATGGAGAGGGGCGAGATCTGATGGACATCGGCAGCCCGGTCGTCAACATCGCGATCTTCGGCGGCTTCGTCGCACTGACCCTGATCATCGTCATCCGCGCCTCCCGCAACAACCGCACGACAGCCGACTTCTACGCCGGCGGACGGGCGTTCACCGGCCAGCAGAACGGGATAGCGATCGCTGGCGACTACCTCTCAGCGGCGTCGTTCCTCGGCATCGCCGGCGCGATCGCCGTCTACGGCTACGACGGGTTCCTGTACTCGATCGGGTTCCTCGTCGCCTGGCTCGTCGCGCTCCTGCTCGTCGCGGAGCTCCTGCGCAACACCGGCCGGTTCACGATGGCGGACGTCCTGTCGTTCCGCATGCGGCAGCGTCCGGTGCGGATGGCGGCGGCGACGTCGACCCTCGCGGTCTCGTTCTTCTATCTCCTCGCGCAGATGGCCGGGGCGGGCGGCCTCGTGGCGCTGCTGCTGGGCATCACCGATCGCGGAGGGCAGTCGCTGGTGATCGCCGTCGTCGGCGCGATCATGGTCTTCTACGTGCTGGTCGGCGGGATGAAGGGCACGACCTGGGTGCAGATCGTCAAGGCGGTGCTGCTCATCGCGGGGGCCGGCGGCATGACGCTGTGGATCCTCGCGAAGTACGACTTCAACCTGTCGGCCGTGCTCGGTGCCGCCGTCGACGCCGCGGGAGCCGAGGGCGCGCACCTGCTCGAGCCCATGAACCAGTACGGCGCGTCCGCGCTGACGAAGGTCGACTTCATCTCCCTCGCGCTGGCCCTCGTGCTCGGTACCGCCGGGCTGCCGCACGTGCTCATGCGCTTCTACACGGTGCCGTCCGCGAAGGCGGCGCGGAAGTCCGTGACCTGGGCGATCGCGCTCATCGGGCTGTTCTATCTATTCACGCTCGTGCTGGGCTACGGCGCCGGCGCGCTGGTGGGTGCCGACGAGATCCTGGCGGCGCCGGGCGGTGTGAACTCCGCGGCACCGCTGCTCGCCTACGAGCTCGGCGGGACTCTCCTGCTCGGGTTCATCTCCGCCGTCGCGTTCGCGACCATCCTGGCCGTGGTCGCGGGTCTGACGATCACGGCGTCGGCGTCGTTCTCGCACGACGTGTACGCCAACGTGATCAAGAAGGGCGACGTCAGCCCGCAGAAGGAGGTGCGGGTCGCGCGATCGACGGCGCTCGTCGTCGGTGCCGTCGCGATCGTCGGCGGCGTGCTCGCGAACGGGCAGAACATCGCGTTCCTCGTGGCGCTCGCGTTCGCCGTCGCCGCGAGCGCGAATCTCCCGGTGATCCTGTACTCGCTGTTCTGGAAGCGGTTCAACACGCGCGGTGCGGTCTGGGCGATCTACGGCGGCCTCATCACCGCCGTCACGCTCATCGTGTTCTCGCCGGTGGTCTCGGGCAAGCCCGACAATCCCGCCACCGGGCGGAGCGCGTCGATGCTCGACGGCGTGGACTTCCACTGGTTCCCGCTGGACAACCCGGGCATCATCTCGATCCCCGCCGGGTTCTTCTTCGGGTGGCTGGGGGCGCGGCTGTCGAAGGAGTTCAACGCCCCGAAGTACGCGGAGATGGAGGTGCGGTCGCTCACCGGCGCCGGCGCCGAGAAGGCGGTCACGCACTGACGGTCGCGGGCTCCCGGGCTCGGTAGGGTCGGTGCGTGCCGACTGAGCGACGACGCGTCGACGCACACCACCACGTGTGGGACCGTGCGCGCCACCCGCAACACTGGATCGACCCCGGGTCGATGGCGGCGATCGACGCGGACTTCGGCATCTCCGACCTGGCCCCGCTCGCCGCGGCCGAGGGCGTCAGCCGCGCCGTCGTCGTCGAGACGGTCAGCTCCGAGGCCGAGACGCTCGACCTGCTCGCGCTCGCGGCGACCGATCGGCTGATCGCCGGCGTGGTCGGGTGGGTCGATCTCGCCGCCGACGACGTCGCCGCACGGCTCGCCGCGATGCGTCGCTCGCCCGGCGGCGAGGCTCTCGTCGGCGTGCGCCACCAGGTGCAGGGGGAGGACGACCCGGGCTTCCTCGACCGGCCCGAGGTGCGGCGGGGCGTCGCGGCCGTCGCCGACGCGGGTCTCGC
Organism: Beutenbergia cavernae DSM 12333; assembly: GCF_000023105.1. Taxonomy (NCBI): domain Bacteria; kingdom Bacillati; phylum Actinomycetota; class Actinomycetes; order Micrococcales; family Beutenbergiaceae; genus Beutenbergia; species Beutenbergia cavernae. Next base: position 3,756,407 of record NC_012669.1, on the reverse strand, counting down.
GTTCGACGTCGTGATCCGGCACGAGCAGCTGCCGCAGGTCGTGCGCCTCGCGCGCGAGGTGCCCCAGGTCCGGCTCGTGCTCGACCACCTCGGGAAACCCGATCTCGCCGGCGGCGACCTGGCGGCGTGGCGCCGCGACCTGAGCGCGCTCGCCGAGGCGCCGAACGTCGTCGCGAAGGTGTCGGGGCTCGTGACGGAGGCGCGCTGGGACGGATGGTCGACGGCCGACCTGCGCCCCGCCGTCGTCCATGCGCTCGACACGTTCGGACCGGGCCGGCTGGTGTTCGGCTCGGACTGGCCGGTGGTGAACCTCGCGGGCGGGTACGCGCGCTGGGTGCTCGCCTACGACGAGCTGACGGCTGAGCTCACCGAGGACGAGCGCGCCGCGATCGACCGGGCGACGGCGGAGCGGGTCTACCGCCTCGCCGCGGGGGAGACGGCGTGAACGAGCCGAGCGCCGGGGCAGCGCACCGCACGGCGCTCGACGCGATCGCCGACGCCGTCGTCCCCGGCGACGACGCGCACCCGTCCGCCACCCGGTCCGGGAGCGCTGCCTACCTCGCGACGCTGGTGCGCGAGCGCCCCGACTGGTCGCCCCGGATCGATGCGGCGGTCCGCGCGGTGGAGAGCCAGGGCGCCGGCGCCCCTCTCGCGGACCTCGCGGCCGCCGAGCTCACGCCGCTGGTGGACGCCGCCGCGGCGCAGGACGCCGACGCCGCCTGGCTCGTGCGGCTCGTCGCCGCTGGCTACTACGCCGCGGGCGGCGGCGGGATGGCCGCCTCCGACGCCTGGGCGCAGGTCGACTGGGAGCCCGGCCCTCCGGGTGGGTGGCCCGACCCACTGCCGGCGCCGCCGGTCCCGCCCGAGGCGTTCGCCAGCCCGGCCGATCTCGCGCCGCGCTACGACGTCGTCGTGGTCGGGTCGGGTGCGGGAGGCGGCGTCGCGGCGTACGTGCTGGCCGCGGCGGGACGCCGGGTGCTCGTGGTCGAGGCGGGCGAGGCTCCATCCGCGTCCGCGATCGCCCACGACCACCTGCGCAACCCGCGGATCGGCCTCGGGTTCGCCTCGCTCGCGGACCTGCCGTCCGCCGGCCGACCGCGCACGCTCGAGCGCTCCGGCGACGTCATGACGCTCCTGCCGCACGACGCCGGGTGGGGGAACAACGCGTCGACCTTCGGCGGCGGCACGCGCGTGTACGGCGCCCAGGCGTGGCGCTTCTGCCCCGAGGACCTCGCCATGGCCTCGACCTACGGCGTCCCCGACGGCAGCGCGCTCGCCGACTGGCCCCTCACGTACGACGACCTGGAGCCGTACTACACCCGGGTCGAGTGGGAGCTGGGCGTCAGCGGGGTCGCGGGCGACCCGTGGATCCGTGAGCGCTCGCGGCCCTACCCGATGCCGCCGCTGTCGGACACGCGGTCGGCCGCCGTGCTCGCCGCCGGTGCCCGCGCGCTGGGCTGGGGCACGCTCGCCGTCCCGCTGCTGGCCAACTCCGTCCCGTACGCCGGGCGGTCGGCGTGCCTGCGCTGCGCGCAGTGCGTCGGGTTCGCCTGCCCGGTCGAGGCGCGCGCCGGAACCCACAACACGGTGCTGCCCCGGGCGCTCGCCACCGGCCGCACCACGCTGCTGGCCGGGACCGCCGTGGAGCGGCTCGTGACGAACGGTGCCGGCGCCGTCGTCGGCGTCGCGCTCGTGGGTGCTGACGACGACGGCGCCGTCTGGCGTCGCGAGGTGGCGGCGGGTGAGGTGGTCCTCGCCGCCGGGGCGACGGAGACGGCGCGCCTGCTGCTCGCGTCGACGTCCGACGTCGAGCCCGACGGCGTCGGCAACGGCGCCGACCAGGTCGGGCGGCACCTGCAGGGGCACGTGTACGCGGGCGCGCTCGGGGTGTTCGACGACGAGGTCGTGGACCTCGTCGGCCCGGGCCCGGCGATAGCGACGACCGACTTCCGGCACGGCAACGCCGGGTTCGTGGGCGGCGGGATGATCGCGAACGAGTTCGTGCCCACCCCGGCGACGACGTACACGCACCTGGTGGACGCGGGCCTCCTCCCGGCGACGGGGCCGCGCGCCGCGCGCGGGATGCGGGAGCTGTTCCGGCGCGTGCAGCGCGTCGTCGGGCCGGTGCAGGAAGTGACGTCGGCGTCGTCACGCGTGCGCCTCGACCCCGACGTGCGGGACCGCTTCGGCAACGCCGTCGTCCGCCTCGCCGGAACGGTGCACGACGAGGACCGGCGGATGCACGACGAGCTCACCGCCCGCGCCGCGGCGTGGCTCGAGGCGAGCGGCGCCGCCGCCGTCGTGCCGAACCGTCCGATGCGGGCCGGGGGCGGGCCGAGCACCGGGCAGCACCAGGCCGGCACGTGCCGCATGGGCGACGACCCGGCGCGCTCGGTGGTGGACCCGACCGGGCGCGTGTGGGGACACGCGAACGTGCGCGTCGTCGACGCGTCGACGCACGTCACGAACGGCGGCGTGAACCCGGTGCTCACCGTGCTCGCGAACGCGTGGCGCGTCAGCGAGGACATGGCGTCGTGACCCGGAGGCGCACGGTCGGCGGGCCGTGAGATGTCGGTTCTCGCTGGCACAGTAGGCACGTGACGACGCTCGACGCACGCACTCTCAACCGAGCGACGCTCGATCGCCAGTGGCTGCTCGCGCGGCAGGACCGGACGGCGCTGGACGCGATCGCGCACCTCGTGGGCATCCAGGCGCAGGAGCCGCTCGAGCCGTACACCGGGCTCTGGTCGCGCCTCGCAGCGTTCGCCCCCGCGGATCTCGCCGGGCTGCTCGAACGCAAGGAGGCGGCCCGCGCCCTCATGATGCGCCGCACGCTGCACCTCCTCGCGGCCGACGACGTGCGCGGGCTGCGGCCGCTCCACGAGGTGATGCTCCTCGCGCGGGTGCGCGGGACGCTCGGCCCGCGGATGCCCGGCGTCGACCTGGTCGAGCTGGCCGCCGCTGGCGCGGCGCTGTTCGAGCAGGAGCCGTGCATCTCGGGCGACGTGGCACGGGCGCTCGCCGACCGGTGGCCCGAGGTCTCGGTCCGTGATCTCGCGGACGCCCTGTCCAGCGGGGTGCCGCTCGTCCAGGTGCCGCCGCGCGGGGTGTGGGGCGACCCGGCGGCCAGCGGGCGTGCCCGGCTCACGACGTACGACGCGTGGTGGGGGCCGGACCCCACACCCGACGCCCCCGCTGCCGTGGAGCTCGACGACGTCGTCCTGCGCTACCTCCGCGCGTACGGTCCCGCGGCGAGCGCCGACGTCCGTGCGTGGTCCGGACTCACCGGGCTGCCGGCCGTCATCGCGCGGCTGCGGCCGCAGCTGCGCAGCTACCGCGACGAGCGGGGCCGCGAGCTGCTCGACGTCGACGGCCTCGACCTCCCCGATCCGGACACGCCGGCACCGCCTCGCTTCCTGCCCGCGTTCGACAACGCCGTCCTCGGCTACGACGACCGCTCCCGCCTCATCGACGCCTCGCACCGCGGGCTCAGCGTCCTCGGCACGCGGTTCGTGCTCGTCGACGGCCGGGTCGCGGGCTCGTGGACCACCACGACGGACGACGACGGCGCCGTCACCGTGAAGGTGGAACAGCTGCGCCGGTTCTCGCGCACCGAGCGGGACGACGTCGAGGCGGAGGGGTGCGCGCTGGCGACGTTCCTGGGCGACGGCGTCGCGGGCCGGGTGGAGACGGCGCCGGTCTGAGGCCCTGAGCGCGGTGAGCCCCTGATCGCGGAGCCGGGGCGAGCTGGGGGCCGAGCCGGGAAAACCCTGATGACCCAGCGGCCGACGCGCGGAAGGATGGACACCGGACGCCGGGGAGGTCGCGGGTGACCGGAAGCGGTGCGGTGACGGGGCCGCAGCTGCTCGAACGCGAGCGGGAGCTGGCGGTGCTGGCCGCCGTCGTCGATCGCGCGCGCCAAGGCGAGGGAGGCGTCGTCCTCATCACCGGTGAGGCCGGTGTCGGCAAGACCAGCCTCGTCCGCCGGTTCCTCGCGGACGCCGACGGCGTCCGGTCACGTGTCGGTCTCGCCGAGGACCTCGTCGCCGCCCGAACGCTCGGGCCGCTGCGGGAGATGTTCCCGGACGTGCGCGACCTGCACGAACCCGGAGCCGCGCTCGCGGCCGTCGAGGCGGAGGCTCGGGCCGGCCCCGGGCCGCTCGCCCTCGTGGTCGACGACGCCCACCTCGCCGACGCGGCGACGTTCGAGGTTCTCCGGTCGCTCGGTCGCCGGGCCGAGACGCTCCCGCTCGTGCTCGTGCTCGCGTACCGCCCCGACGAGGTCGGTGCGGACCACCCGATGCGCCGGGCGCTCGGCGTCCTGGTCGGGGCGCACGTCCACCGGCTCGAGCTGCACGGGTTGTCCGAAGGTGCCGTGGCGGCTCTCGCGGAACGTTCGGGGCTCGATCCGGCTCGGCTCGCGGGTCTGGGCGGGAACCCGTTCTACCTGACCGAGGTGCTCGCCGCGCCGGACTCGGACCTGCCCGGCGCGGTGCGCGACGCGATCGTCGGGCGCGTGCACGGGCTGCCTGCCCCGACCAGGGACCTCCTCGAGATGCTGGCGCTCGTCCCGCGGGACGCCGACCTCGGCCTGTTCGACGGGCTCGCCGCAGACGTCACCGCCAGCCTGGAGCGGGCCGAGCGGAGCGGGCTCGTGCGCGTCACCGAGGGCCGCGTCGCGTTCCGCCACGACATCGCGCGGCGGGCGCTGGAGGCGTCGCTGCCCCAGAGCCGGCGCGTCCACCTGCACCGCCGCATCCTCGGCGCGTTCGAGGACCGACGCGCCGACCCGGCGGTGCTCCTGCACCACGCCGTCCTGGCGTCGGAGGACGACGCCGTCGCCCGGCACGCGCCCGAGGCGGCCAGGTCCGCCGCCCACGGCGACGCGCACCGCGAGGCGGTGACGATCTGCGGCCTGGCGCTCCGCCGTCCGGACCTGCTCACCCACGCGGAGCAGGCTGAGCTGCACGGCATCGCCGCACGCGCGCTGTACGCCGCGGGCCGCCTGCCCGACGCCGCGCGGAGCGCGAATCGTGCGGTCGCGATCTGGGAACGGCGCGATCCGTCCGATCCCCAGTACGGCGCCGCCCTGCTCACCTCGGCCCGGATGCAGACGATGGTCGCCCGCCCGGACAGCTCTCTGGCGCAGGTGCGGCGTGCGCTCGAGGTGCTCGAGCCCGCCGGCGCGAGCCCTCTGCTCGCGACCGCGCACGAGATGCTCGCGAACCTGCAGTCGATCGCCGGCGACAGCGAGTCGGCGATGGGGAGTGCCGAGCGCGCGCGGGCGATGGCCGTCGACCTCGGGGAACGCCTGATCGCGGCGCGGTCGGACATGCATCTCGGCATCGCCCTGGCCGGGCTGGGGGAGGACGCCGAGGCGCTCAGCACGCTGCGGCGCTCGGTCGAGACGCTGGCGCTGCTCGACGCCCCCGAGCCTTATGCCCGCGCGACGGGCGCCATGGCCGTCACGCTCGTCTGGTGGGGCCGCGTGGCGGAAGCGCTCGAGTGGCTGGACCTGACCGACCGCGTGGCGTCGGAGCACGGGTTCGACCTCCTCCGCCTTCACGGCGTGGCGATCCGGGCGCACGCCCACACGCTCCAGGGCCGGTGGGACGCCGCCGAGGCGGCGCTGCGCCCCCTCCTCCAGGTCGACCTCGGGGCGGCGATCAACCCGCTCCCGCTGGCCTTTCTCGGACGCATCCTGCTGCGCCGCGGCGACGCGGACGGCGACCGGCTCGTGGACGAGGCGTGGCCGCTGGCCCTCGCCACCGGCCAGGTCCGCCGGATCGCGCCCGTCGCGGCGATCCGCACCGAGCGTGCCTGGCTGCGCCGCGATCCGGGTGCCGTGCGCTCGCTCGGCGAGCATGCCCTCGACGTCGCCGCCCAGGGCCACCTCCGGTACCTCGGGGGCGAGGTCCTGCGGTACCTGCGCCGCGCCGGGGACGACGTCGAGGTGTTCCCGGGCTGTCCCGAGGGGTTCGCGGCGGGCATCCGGGGGGACCACGCGGCGTCGGCGGCCGCGTGGGAGGAGGCGGGCAACCCCTACGAGTGCGCGCTCGAGCTCGCCGAGTCGGACGATCCGGCGATCGCGGGCCGCGGCGTGACGATCCTCGATCGGCTCGGCGCCCGGGCGACGGCGGACCGGGTGCGCCAGGATCTCCGGGTCCGGGGTGTCGGGCCGGTCCCCCGCCGCAGTGCGCCCGCCCGCGCGACGACCGCGCTCGGGCTGACGCCGCGGCAGCACGAGATCCTCGGCCTGGTGGCGCGGGGGCTCACCAGCCCTGAGATCGCCGACTGCCTGTACCTGTCGCGTCGCACGGTCGACAACCACGTGGCCGACGTCCTCGCCGCGCTCGGCGTCCCCTCCCGCCGCGACGCGGTGGCGACGTTCCGCCGGCATGAGCAGTCCGCCCGGACGCTGGGTAGTGCCGAGCCCGGATCTGAGTAGTCCCTACGGTGTCGGCCCCTGGCTGCCGATTCCTAGCGTCGTGTCTCCAGCCGGACCCGCTCCAGGGCCCGGCCACACCGAAAGCAGTGGAGACATGGAAACGAGAGTCGGCAAGCACGTGTTCGTCTACGGCACGCAGCGGTACTTCCGGGGCAACGCGCCGGCAGTGACGCTCGGGTCGTGGGGCGAGAAGAAGGATCCCATCGGCGCGAAGGCGTACCTCGCGGCCGAGGGGCGCATCGCTCCCTCGCTCCTGCGGGGTCACGTCCGGCGCATCAACCGGGCGCGCATCGACTGGTCGAGGCAGACCGAGGCGGACTACGAGGCCCAGGGCGAGGTGAAGTACTTCGAGTACGGGGCCACGGCCGCCATGACGGCGGACTACGGCAAGGCGAAGAGCGCGCAGCTCGAGCTGCTGCACTTCGTCGTCGAGGCCTCGCCGCTCAAGCGGATCCTCAACACCGAGGCGGACCACGCCCGCAAGGAGCTGGACAAGGAGGGGAACGACGGGAGGGTCGTCGACGGCGTGTGGGTCGTCGTGTCCGGTCAGATCGCAGAGTCGTTCAGCGCGGCCGGCACGAGCGCGGGGTCGGTCGTCGCGGAGATCGTCGACGGCCTCGGCCTGACGGTGACGTCGACGAAGGGCGGCGGACGCGACGAGGACGCGCTCGTCACCCTCGAACCGAAGACCGTCTTCGCCTATTCGATGCAGAAGGTGCGCAAGTGGAAGAACGGCCTCGTCGAGGACTTCGAGGACGACTTCAAGGGGATGGGCTGAGCCACCCGCTCTCGCCCGTCCGGTGCCGCACCTGACCCGTCACCCTCGGGTCAGGTGCGGTGCCACGTGCGTGGCGTACCGCTCGGCGACGATCCGGGCCACGTCCGCTGCCGGCGTCGCCCACACGTCGGCGTGGAAGATCTCGCACTCGACGTCGCCGTCGTAGCCGGCGTCGGCCACCAGGCGCGTGATCGCCGGGAAGTCGACGTAGCCGTCGCCCGGGTAGCCGCGGGAGAGGAGCGGGTCGGCGGCGAGCGGCAGGTTCCAGTCGCAGACCTGGTACGACGCGATCCGGCGCTCCGCGCCGGCTCTCGCGACCGACGTCTCCAGGGCGGGGTCCCACCACACGTGGTAGGTGTCGACGACGACGCCGACGACGTCCGCCGGGTGCGGCGCGGCGAGGTCCAGGGCCTGGGCGAGCGTCGAGATGACCGCCCGGTCCGCGGCGAACATCGGGTGCAGCGGCTCGAGGGCGAGGCGGACGCCGGCGTCGGCCGCGTGGGGGGCGAGGTCGGCGAGGCGGTCCGCGACGCGGGCGCGGGCGGCGACGACGTCACGGTCGCCGGGTGCGGCGCCCTCGCGCGGCGGGCCACCGGGCTCGCCGCTGGCGGGCAGCCCGCCCACGACCATGACGAGCTCGGTCGTCCCCACCGCTGCCGCGTCGTCGATCGCCCGACGGTTGTCGTCGAGAGCCGCGCGGACGCCGTCGTCGGTCGACGCCGTCAGGAACCCGCCGCGGCACAGGGACGAGACCCGCAGGCCGGCGTCGCGCACGATCCGTGCGGTCGGGGCGACCCCCGCCTCCTCGACGCGGTCGCGCCACAGTCCGACGGCGCCGTACCCGGCGCGCGCTGCGACGTCCACGGCCTCGCCGAGAGTCGCGCGCTTGACCGTCGCCGTGTTGAGGGAGAGGCGCTCGAGGCCCGCTCCGGTCACGGCTCGAGCCCGTTCACGTCGAGGAACGCGTGCATCCTGCTCGCGGCGAGGGCGGGGTCGAGCAGGAGGCCGGCGTCGTCGGCGAGCCGGAACAGCTCGACGAGGTGGACGGCGGACCGGCCCGCGTGCAGGCCGCCGACCAGCTGGAACCCCTGCTGGAAGCCGTTCAGCCAGGACCAGAACGCGATGCCGGTCTTGTAGTAGTACGTCGGCGCCGCGAAGACGTGCCGGCCGAGCGCCTGCGTGGAGTCGAGGATCGTGCGGGCCCGGACGCCGCTGCCCGCGTCGAGGGCCTGCAGCGCCGTGGACGCGGCCGGGAAGATCGCCGCGAAGATGCCCAGCAGGGCGTCCGAGTGGCCCAGCTCGTCGCCGAGGATGAGCTCGGGATAGTTGAAGTCGTCGCCCGTGTACAACCGCACAGGGTGTCCCTGTACGTCGATCGCGGCGAGGCGGCGGCGCAGCGCCACCTCGTGCTCGGCGTCGAGGAGGCTGACCTTGACGCCGTCGATCCGATCGGCATGCGCGCGCACGAGATCGACGAACACGTTCGTCGCTGACGCCACGTCCGTCGCGCCCCAGTAGCCCTCGAGGGCCGGGTCGAACATGGGGCCGAGCCAGTGCAGGATCGCCGGTGCCTCGACGTCCTCGAGCACGGCGTCGTACACCTCGGCGTAGTCCTCGGGATCGCGCGCCGCGGCCGCGAGAGCCCGGGAGGCCATGAGGACGACCTGCGCGCCGGCGTCCTGGACGAGAGCGACCTGCTCGCGGTACGCGGTGACCACGGCGTCCAGCGCCGCTGCGGGGTCGACGCCGGGGGCGTACGTGGCGGGGTCCAGCTGGTCGGTGCCGGCGCCGCACGCGATCTGCGCCCCGCGGCCCCGGGCCTCGGCCGACGAGCGGCGGACGAGCTCGCCGGTGGCGGCCCAGTCCAGGCCCATGCCCCGCTGTGCGGTGTCCATCGCGTCGGCGACGCCGAGCCCGTGGTCCCAGATCCGGTGCCGGAACGCGAGCGTGGCGTCCCAGTCGACGTCGGCGGGCGCCCCCGGCGTGTTGTCGGCGGCCGCGCGCGGCACGACGTGCGCCGCGGCGAAGGCGACCCGCGACGTGAGCGGACGATCCGGCGTCGTCCACGGCCCAGGCACGCGGACCTCGCGATGCTCCCAGCCGCCGTCGGCCGTCGGGAGATCGACGTGGAACCCGCTGCCGGGGAGCTCCGCGGCGGGTGACGGACTCACCTCGCCGCCGGGCGCCGTCGTCGCCGTCACAGCACGATCTCCGGGACGTCGAGCCGCCGGCCCTGCGCGGAGCTCGCGAGGCCCAGCTCGGCGAGCTGCACCCCGCGCGCGGCGGAGAGGAGGTCGTAGCGGTGCGGACGCCCCGCGGCGACGTCGCGCAGGAACTCCTCCCACTGCACGCGGAAGCCGTTGGTGACCTCGGCGTTGTCGGGGACGTCGAGCCACTGCTCGCGGAAGCGCTCCGTGGTGGGGAGGTCCGGGTTCCACACCGGGCGCGGCGTGTGGGCGCGCTGCTGCGCGACGCAGCCGAACAGGCCGGCGACCGCCGAGCCGTGCGTGCCGTCGACCTGGAACTCGACGAGCTCGTCGCGGTGCACGCGCACCGCCCAGGAGGAGTTGATCTGGGCGACGACGTCGTCGCCGTCGGGAGTCGTGAGCTGGAACGTGCCGTACGCGGCGTCGTCGGCGGTGGCGGGGTACGCCTCGCCGCGCTCGTCCCAGCGGGTGGGGATGTGGGTGGCGGTCTGCGCGCTCACGGTGCGGACCCGGCCGACGATGCCCTCCAGCACGTAGTTCCAGTGGCAGAACATGTCGGTGGTGATACCGCCGCCGTCCTCGGCGCGGTAGTTCCAGCTCGGGCGCTGGGCGCTCTGGATCTCCCCCTCGAAGACCCAGTACCCGAACTCGCCCCGCAACGACAGGATGCGGCCGAAGAAGCCCTCGTCCACGAGCCTCCGCAGCTTGACGAGGCCGGGCAGGTAGAGCTTGTCGTGCACGACGCCGATCGTGAGCCCACTCGCCGCGCCCCGCTTCGCGAGGTCGATGGCCTCGTCGAGGCGCTCCGCGGTCGGCTTCTCGGTGTAGATGTGCTTGCCGGCGTCGATCGCCTTCGTGAGCGCCGCGACGCGCTGCGAGGTGACCTGGGAGTCGAAGTAGACGTCGATGCTCGGGTCCGCGAGGACCGCGTCGAGGTCGGTGGACCACTCCTTGACGTCGTGCTGCTCGGCGATCCGGCGGATGCGCTCCTCGTTGCGGCCGACGAGCACCGGTTCGACGGCGAGGCGGGTGCCGTCGGGGAGGTCGAGGCCGCCCGCGTCCCGGATCGGCAGGATCGAGCGGAGCAGGTGCTGGCGGTAGCCCATGCGGCCGGTGATGCCGTTCATGGCGATGCGCAGGGTGCGGGTGGTCATAGGTCGGAGTCTAGGGAATGCGCTTTCCGGCGGTCAAGGGGCCGGTGCGCCAGCTCGGGGTCGGGGTCGCGGCCGGAGTCGGAGCCGCGGTCGGGTTTCGGGTTCGGCGTCGAGGCCCGAACCGCGGTCGGAATCGGAGCCGGGGTCGGGTTCGGGATCGGGTTCGGGTTCGACCGTGTGGTTGGTCCCTCGAACTCGCTGCTCGCGGGACCAACCACACGGTCGGCGTCTGGGGCAGGTCGGCGAAGGGGTCGACGGTGGGGTTGGTCCCTCGGGCTCGAGGTTCAGGGGACCAACCACACGGTCGGGGTCTCGGGGAGGGTCGGCGAGGGGGTCGAGGGTGTGGTTGGTCCCTCGAACTCGCTGCTCGCGGGACCAACCACACGGTCGCGGGCTCGGGGAGGTCAGCGAGGGGTCGACTGTGGGGTTGGTCCCGCGAGCTCGAGGTTCAGGGGACCAACCACACGGTCGGGGTCAGGGGACCGACCACACGGCGCAGGGTCAGCCGACCGGGACCTCGGCGCCAGAAGCCGCCGACGCGTAGCACGCGTCGAGCACGCGAGCCCGCGCCAACGCCTGCGCACCGGTGTGGGCGGCGGCGTCGCCGGAGCGCACCTTCGCCAGGAACTGCGTCACTGACGCAGCGTGCTGCCCGTGCGGTCCGACGGCCGGCTGCAGCTCGGCCGGCACACCGGCCACCTCGGTCCACACGTGCAGCCGCTGGTACGGCTCCTGGGCCGAGCCGCCCCACTCGACGCTGGCGCCGCCGTCGGACCCGTAGAGCGCGACGTAGCACTGGTCGTACGGGATCCACTGCGCCCAGCTCGACTCCAGCAGGAGCGTGCCGCCGCCGTCGAGCCGCAGGAACGCCGTCGCGAGGTCCTCGACCTCGAACGGCACACCCTCCTCGACCGTGCTGATGCCGAACCCGGAGCCGCCGCGCCCGAGCGGACCGAACTCCGCGTGCGTGGACGCGGAGGCGGCGGTCACCGTCGGCTCGCCCATGAGGTGGAGCGCCATGTCGAGCATGTGCACACCGATGTCCATCATCGCGCCGCCGCCCGCGCTGTCGGCACGCGTGAACCAGGTCCCGAGGCCGGGGATGCCCTGCCGGCGCAGCCAGCCGGCCTTGGCGTAGTAGATCTTGCCGAGCACCCCGGACTCGACCACCGAGCGGAGTGCCGCCACGTCCCCGCGCTGCCGGTGGTTGAACGCGATGTCGAGCACGCGTCCGGCGGACTCGGCGGCCGCGACCATGCGCGCCGCCGCCGTCGCGTTCTCCGCCATCGGCTTCTCGCACAGCACGTGGAGGCCGGCCTCGAGCGCGGCGACCGTCATCGGAGAGTGCAGGAACGTGGGCGTCGCGATGCTGACGACGTCGAGGTCCGCCTCGGCGAGCATCTGCTGCCAGTCGGTGAACCGTCCGGCGACGCCGTGCGCGTCACCGATCGAGGCGAGCAGCTCCTCCTCCTTCGCGGCGAGGGCGACGAGCTCGACGCCGGGCGCGGCGGCGTACGCGTTGACGTGCTGCTGTCCGGCCCAGCCGAGGCCGATGACGCCGGCGCGCAGGGGAGGGGACGAGGGCGATGTGGTGGTGGTCATGATCCTTCGAAGGGGCTCGCGACGACTGGTGCCGTGGCGACCCTATCCGTCCGCTGGGGTTCGCCGCGCCGGTGTCCCGTGCCGCGGTCCCGGTCCGGGACGTGCCGCGTCCGGCGATCCCGGAAGGCGCTTACCCTCGGGCCGCGTTCCCCCTAGGGTGGCGACCATGACTTCAGCGCCCAGCACACCGAGCACGCCGAGCATCGCCGTCGTCGGCGCCCGTGGGTACGGCCGCAACCACGCCGTGGCCGTCGCGACGCTCGTCGCCGAGGGTCGCGCGCGGTTCGCCGGCGTCGTCGACCCGGCGCCGACCGACGACGTCCAGGAGATCCCCGCCGGCACGCCACGGTTCGCGACGCTCGAGGACCTGTTCGCGCAGGGGGTCCCCGACGTCGTCACGATCGCCACGCCGATCGACACGCACGCCCCGATCGCGACGGCGGCCCTCACCGCCGGTGCCCACGTGTACCTGGAGAAGCCGCCCACGGCGTCGTTCGCGGAGTTCGAGGCGCTCCGGGACCACGCCGCGGCGTGCGGTCGTGCCGTGCAGGTCGGTTTCCAGGCGCGCGGCAGCCACGGCGTCTCCCTTGTGCGCGAGCTCGTGGCGGACGGCCGGATCGGTGACGTCCGCGGGATCGGCGGCGTCGGCACGTGGGTGCGCACGCAGGCGTACTACGACCGCGCGCCGTGGGCCGGCCACCGCGTGCTCGACGGCCGCATCGTCATGGACGGCGTGACCACGAACCCGCTCGCACACTCCGTCGACATCGCGTTCGCCCTCGACGGATCCTCGCGCGCCGAGGACGTCGCCGCGCTCACCGTCGACCCGTACCGCGCCCACCCGATCGAGACCGACGACACGACCGCCGTCGTCGTCACCACCACCCGTGGGACCCGGCTCGCGCTCGGCCTCACGACGTGCGCTCCCACCCACAGCGACCCCGTCGTGACGGTGCTCGGGACCGCGGGCGAGATCGCGTTCTACTACGGACGGGACGTCGTCGTCGTCACGACGCCGCAGGGTCGCGAGGAGATCGCCGTCGAGCGCGACTCGCTGCTCGAGAACCTGCTCGCGCACGTCGGCACCGGTGCGGAGCTGCTCAACCCGATCGCGAACGCGGGCGCGTTCATGCGGGTGCTCGAGGCGCTGCGCGTCGGGCCGGAGCCGGCCCGCATGCCCGACGAGGTCGTCACCTGGCACGGCTCCGGCCCGGACGCGCACCCGGTCATCGCCGACATCGAGGAGTGGTGCGGCAGGGTCGGTTCCGAGCTCGCGACGTTCGCCGCGCTCGGCGCGCCGTGGGCGCGGTCCGAACGCGTGCTCGCGGAGCTGGAGGACGACGGCGCCCGGCCGGTGGCGAGGTACGTCGCCGGCGACGTGCTCGAGCAGGGCGTGAGCCCGCGCCCGTTCCTCCACCCCGTGTGGACACCGAACGGCGTCGTCACGACCGACGTCGCCCCCTCGGACCACGCGTGGCACCTCGGGGCGGGTGTCGCGGTGCCCGACGTCTCGGCGGGCGTGGGCAGCTCGAACCTGTGGGGAGGCGGCACGTTCCGCCTGGGCGAGGGATACCGCTGGCGTGGCGACAACGGCCGGATGCGCCACGACGCCTTCGACCAGCACGAGGCCAGCGGCGTCGTCGAACGGCTCACGTGGCTGTCCTCGTCCGGTGAGGAGCTGGCGCACGAGTCGCGCACCCTCGCGGTGCGGAGCCTGCCGACGACCCGCGACGACGCCGTGCGGGTGCTCGAGATGGCGTCGCAGGTCGCTCCCGCGGGCGAGCAGCCCCTCGTGCTGGGCAGTCCGGCGAGCAACGGTCGCGACGGCGCCGGGTACGGCGGTCTGTTCTGGCGCGTCGCCGCATGCTCCGACCCCGACGTGCGCACCGCGACGGCGCGGGGCGAGGAGGGCGTGCACGGCTCGCGCGACCCGTGGCTCGCGTGGTCGGCCACGGGGGCGGAGGGGCCGTTCACGCTCGTGTTCGTGCGACGCGAGGGCGACGACCCGTGGTTCGTCCGGGTCGCCGGCTACCCGGGCGTCGGGCTCGCCCTGGCCTGGGATGCGCCGCGCACCGTGCCCGTCGGGTCCAGCAGCCGGCAGGCCTGGGCCGTCGTCGTGGCCGACGGGATCGTCGACGACGACGGCGCTGCCGCCCTGGCGGCGCAGCTCGCCTGAGGTGTCGGGCCCGCCGGCCATCGCTCCGCCCCGGTGTCACTCCCGCCCGGGTGACCGGACGCGGGCCCGCGCCTTCTTGCTGCAAGTTATGACCAGGCCACAATCGCCTTAGGCGTTGACTTCAATACCGTGCACTCGGAATGATGCAAGGACGTCAACGTCAAGGAGGACTCGTGACCAACTTGCAGCAACCGCCGTCATCCGACTCCAGCCTCTCGGTCACCCGCCGCACGTTCTCGATCGGCGCGGCGCTCGGCGTCGGCGCCGCCCTGGCGCCGGTCGGTCTCCAGACAGCCCAGGCGGACGACGCCGTGCGCGTCCCCGCGTTCCCGGGTGCCGAGGGCTGCGGCCGCTGGGTCACGGGGGGTCGCGGCGGGAGCGTGTACGTGGTCACGACGCTCGCCGACTCCGGCCCGGGATCGCTCCGCGACGCCGTCTCTGCCAGCAACAGGACGGTCGTCTTCGCCGTCTCGGGCACGATCGAGCTGGCCTCCCGGCTCGACATCAAGGGTTCGAACGTCACCGTCGCCGGCCAGACGGCGCCCGGTGACGGCATCTGCATCGCCGGCTACCCCACCCGCGTCGCCGGCAGCAACGTCGTCGTCCGCTACCTGCGGTGCCGCATGGGCGACGTCACGGGCGTCGAGGAGGACGCGATGTGGGCGCGCCGCACCCAGGACGTCGTGATCGACCACTGCTCGCTCACCTGGAGCACCGACGAGGCGCTCTCCGTGTACGAGAACGTCAACGTCACGGTGCAGTGGTGCCTCGTCGCGGAGAGCCTGACCATGTCGGTCAACCACAAGGGGCGCCACGGCTACGGCGGCATCTGGGGCGGCGACAACGTCACGTACCACCACAACCTCATCGCCCATCACACGAACCGCAACCCGCGGTTCGCGCCGCGGGCGGACAGCGGCGTGGACGCCCCGCTGCTCGTCGACCACCGCAACAACGTGATCTACAACTGGGGCTTCAACTCCTCCTACGGGGGCGAGAGCTCCGACGGCATCAACATGATCGGCAACTACTACCGGCCCGGCCCGAACACGCTCACCGAGGTGGAGGGGCGCATCGTCGAGCCCGTCATCACCAACCTCGGGGGACCCGGGGACTGGTTCGTCGACGGCAACGTCGTCGAGGGGTTCCCCGACGTCACCGCCGACAACTGGCTCGGCGTGCACGGCGACGTGCCCTACATCCGGCTCGACGCACCCGCCACCCTGTCCGACGGCGTCGAGACCGACGACGCCGCCGTCGCCCTCGATCGGGTGCTCGACGGCGTGGGCGCGATCCTGCCGCGCCGCGACGCCGTCGACGCGCGGATCGTCGCCGACGTGCGTGCCGGCCGGGGACGCCACATCAACTCGCAGTCCGAGGTGGGCGGGTGGCCGGAGCTGCACTCCGCCCCGGCCCTGCTCGACACCGACGGCGACGGGATCCCCGACGAGTGGGAGATCGCCCACGGCCTCGACCCGTTCGACCCGAGCGACGGCTCCGCCGTCGGGGACGATGGCTACACGAACCTCGAGCGGTACCTGAACTCGATCACGGCGATCGGCGCGCCCAACCCGGAGGTGCGGATCGTCTCCCCGGTGCTCGACTCCGTCGTCCGGCTGCGCAGCGCCGACCCCGGGGCGACGACGGCCCTCACGGTGCGGGCCGTCGCGAGAGGGCAGGGCGCCAGGATCGCCGCCGTCGAGGTCCGCGCCGGCGACCGGCTCCTCGGCACGGCATCTGCGCCGCCCTACGCCGTGACCTGGGCCGACGCGCCGGAGGGCACGCACTACGTCACAGCGACGGCGATCGACGCCACGGGATCCGCCACCGGCTCCTCCGCGATCGCCGTGCACGTGGTGCGGGGCACCGACCTCGGCCCGTGGCGCTCGCACGACCTCGGCGGCGTCCCGATCCGCGGTGCCGCGGGCGCCGTCGGCGCGGAGCTCGGGGCGGACGGCACACCCCGGACGATCGCCGTGCGCGGCTCGGGCTCGATCGGCGGCACCGCCGACACCTGTCAGTTCGTGTACCGCGAGCTGGTGGGCGACGGCGAGCTCGTCACGCGCGTGGACTCCTACCGCAAGGCGTACCCGGAGCTGCTCGGCGGCCTGATGATCCGCCGCGGGCTGGGTCCGTCGGCGCCGAGCGCGACGCTCGCGCTCACCTGGGTCGGGAACGGACTCGTCTCCCGTGTGGTGACGCGGGCCACGGAACGCGCCGCCGCCGAGTGGACCCAGTTCCCCGCCAGAGCCGAGGAGTACCCGATCGCGGCGCCGTACTGGCTGCGGCTGCGGCGTACCGGGACGCTCGTCGCCGGGGCGATCTCCGCCGACGGCGTCACGTGGCACGACGTGGGCACGGCCGAGATCGCGCTGGCCGAGAAGGCGTACGTGGGACTGGCCGTCGACGGGCACCAGGAGGCGAACGAGATCCACAACTACGGGGGGCTGACGTTCTCCGAGACCGCGCTCACCGCCGGTGCGTGACGTCCGGGCCTGACCTCACGGCTCGAGGGTCCACGTCGTGGTCCCCGCGGGCAGGTCTGTGACGAGCTGCACGAACGCGCGGCCGTGCCGGGTGACGTGCGTGACGGGCACGCCCTCCGGCGCGAGCCGCGGCGGGAGCAGGATCGACGCTCCCGCCACCGGCGCCGCCGCGTCGACCCGCAGCACCCGCCGTCCGCCGTCGTGCGCCGTCGTGACCCGCACGCCGCGCCGGCTCCGCTCCCACGAGTTGATGCGGTCCGACGTCCACCACTCCAGGCCGCGCTCGCGTGCGGCGTCGGCGAGGGCCAGGCACTCCGCGCGGGTCGCGGGCCGCCGCAGGTGCGGGCCGTGGAACAGGAAGTGCGCGACCCCGTGCTGCTCCTGCGCGCCGTCCAGGATCACGTCGCGCACGCTGGGGTGCGCCGCCCAGGCGAGGTCCTGCGCGTGGAGCGGCAGCATCAGCACGTCGTGCCGGCGGACGCCGTCGTCGGCGAGGGGGAACGCGACGTGCGCGGTGCCGAACGGGAACCCGACGAGCCCCTGCTTGCTCGGGCCGCGGGAGGCCTCGATCTCGATGCCCACCTGCTCGCACCAGGCGTAGAGCTCCGACCAGCCCTCCCATCGCGTGCAGTGGTTCTTGTTCGAGACGATGCGCTCGCGGCCGGTGACCGCCTGCGCCCACGCGTGCTGCGCGCGCAGCT
The DNA here is from genome assembly GCF_000023105.1 of Beutenbergia cavernae DSM 12333. NCBI lineage: Bacteria > Bacillati > Actinomycetota > Actinomycetes > Micrococcales > Beutenbergiaceae > Beutenbergia > Beutenbergia cavernae. Next base: position 3,738,855 of record NC_012669.1, on the reverse strand, counting down.
GCGGCCGGCCCCACGAGGTGAGGGCGTCACCGTGCATGGCGTCGTAGTGCAGGGCGTGCTCGTGCCCGGCCGCGGCGATCTCCTCGTACATCTCGGCCGGGTATCCGCCGGGGTAGATGTGGCACCAGGTCACGCGCACGTCGGCCGCGGCGAACGCGTCGAGAGCCGCGCGGCCGTCGGCGGCCTCGTTGTGGTCGGAGTCGTGCGACATGTGCGCGATCCCCTCGAGTCCCGACGGCCAGTAGCCGAGCCAGGGCACCGCGGCATCGGTGGCGTCGGCGCCCCACCAGATCGCCTGCAGCAGGAGTGAACGCCACCAGTCGGCGTACGGGACGTCCACCATCGGCACCGGCGACGGCGCGGGCAGCGTGTGCCCGTAGTCGGTGCCGACCGGGGGTGCGCCGGGCGGGAGGGCGCGGTCCGTCTCGAGGTCGAGCGCCATCCCGTCCTCGGTCTTGAGGACGCCGTCGTCGCGCGGGGCGGTGCCGTCGGACGCCGGCGCGGCGTCCTGCGTCACGGGGTAGCCCTGCTGGATGCGGACGACGGACTGCAGGAGATCGGCGCCGAACATGAGGACGACGCCGCCGCCGTGCGTCCGGGCGGTCGCCGCCGCCGCTCCGCCCGGCCAGGTGGCGAGCGTGCGGGTGCCCGGTGCGGGGGTGAGCTCGACACCGCCCACGGCGCGCAGCGGTCGCGGCGGCAGGTGCGTCCAGGCCTCGTCCGGCACGACCGCCACCCGGGCGGTCTCCACGGTCGCGCCCTCCTCGACCCCGGCCAGGGCCGCGAGCGCGCCGGGCGCCGTCGCGATGACGAGCGCTCCGCCGGCCGCGACGAACACGCTGAGCCGAGCGGCGTCGTCGTCGTCGGTGACGGGCGACGTGACGAGGACGACGCCGCTGGCGTCGGACGAGACTGTGTGGGCGATCCCGGCGTGCGCCAGGACCTCGGTGGCGTACGCGGCCCACGGGGCTCGGGTGCCCGGGGCGTCGGACGCCCAGAGCGTCACGCCTGGCGCGGCAGGCGTCGGGTCGGTCGTCGTGCCGGGGCTCGGCACCGGTTCGAGGAGGTGCGGTGCTGTGGCCACGCCGCCAGCCTGCCCGAGCGCAGTCGCGGAGTACAGCGCCACGAACCTCTCGCGGTGGCGCCACGAACCTCTCGCGGTGGGGCCACGAGCCTCTCGCGAAGGTGGGTCAGGGGCGCGCTGTCGAGTCGCGCAGCACGACCTCGCCCCGCACGACGACCACCCGTGGTTCCTGCTCCAGGGCGAGCGCGAGCTGCAGCGCCTGCGCCCCGATCTCGCGGAGGGGGACCCGGACCGTCGTGAGCCCGGGGGTGATGTCGCGCAGCGTCGGGATGTCGTCGAACCCGGCGACTCCGACGTCGGTCGGGACCGTGAGCCCCGCATCGCGCACCGCCGCCATCGCCCCGACCGCCATGAGGTCGGTGACCGCGAAGACCACGTCCAGCTCGCCCAGGTGCGGCAGGAGCGCCGTCATCCCGGCGTACCCGCCGTCGCGGCTGAACTCCGACGGCACGACGTGCTCGGGCGCCGCGGCCGTGCCGAGCTCCGCGAGCGCCTCCCGGAACCCCGCCTGGCGGTGCCGTGCGGTGAGGTGGTCGGCGGGGCCGGCGATCACACCGAACCGGCGGTGCCCGGCGTCGTGCAGCGCCCGCGCGAGCGCGGCGGCGCCGCCGGAGTTGTCCAGCGCCACGGCCGGCACCTCGGGGAGCGGCTGGCCGATGAGCGCGACGCCGCCGCCGGACCGCCGGTGCCCGGCGATCGCGCGGGTGAGCTCCTCGGCGCGGTCGGCGCCGCCGAGCCGCCCGCCCGCGAGCACGATGGCCCGGGCGCGCTGGCGGTGGAGGAGCTCGACGAGGTCGACCTCCCGCCGCGGGTCGTGCCGGGTCTCGGCGAGGGTGACGGCGAGGCCGACGTCGTCAGCGGCGGCGGTCACGCCGGCGGCGATCGTCGAGAAGTACGGGTCCGCGACGTCGTGCACGACGAGGCCGACCGACGTCGTCTGGCCGCGTGCCATCGCCTGGGCGTTCGCGTCGGGGGTGTACTCGAGCCGGGCGGCGGCCTCGAGCACCCGCTCGCGCAGGTCGGCCCGCACGGTGCGCGTGGGGGAGCCGTTGATCGCGCGGGAGGCGGTGGCGAGGGACACGCCCGCTTCGCGCGCGACGTCGCTCAGGGTCGGCCGGGTGCGCACCGGCACAGCGTACGACCCGCCGGCAGCCAGCGCGTCGGGCCGGGCGGAGCCGGCCCAGCCACGTCACGGCGCGCGGGGGGACGTCGTCCCCGGATCCGGCGCGTCGGTCGGGTCCTCGGCGGGTGCCTCGACCTCGCCGTGTCGAGCCAGCGCCACGGCCCCGGACACGGAGAGCACGAACCCGAGGATCGCCGCCCACTCCCAGCCGGCGCGTGGGCGGTCCCCGAGGAGCAGGACGCCGACCAGTGCGGGAGCGACGGTCTCGCCGACGACGAGAGGCGCCGTCGCCTGGGTGACGGATCCTCGCTGGAGCGCGATGGAGTAGGTGAGGAGGGCGACGACGGCCGCCACGGCGAGCGCGTAGAGCGCGGGGGAGGCGATCAGCTCCTCGATCTCCGCGAGGAGGCCGCCACCGCCAGGAGCGCCGGGCAGCATGCGCGACGCCACGGCTGTCGCACCGAACGCGAGACCGGCCACGCCGCCCAGCGCTGCGGCACCGCGTGGACCCGGCACGCGGCCGAGGGGGATCGCGAGGACGGCGAGGAGCAGCGCCGCGGCCAGGACACCCCACTGCTCGGCGGGGACCACCTCGACCGCCGAGTCCTCCGACGCCGAGGAGCCCACGAGGACGAGGCCGGCGACGACGACGGTCAGCCCGATGCGATCGGCCCTCCGGAGCGGCATGGCCAGGAAGAGCGCGCCGAGCACCGCCGTGATCGCGAGGAAGCTGGCGACGATCGACTGGACGACGAACAGCGGGAGCGTGCGGACGGCGACGAGCGACAGGGCGAACCCCAGTGCGTCCAGGCCCACGCCGAGCAGGTAGCGCCACGAGCGGGCGAGCCGGACGAGGAGGCGCGGGTCGAGACCCTCGACGGCGTCCGTGCCACGTGCGGCGACCGCCTGGAGCACGGAGCCGACGCCGTAGCAGACGGCCGCCGCGAAGGCGGTGACGAGACCGAGGATCACCGAGCACCTCCCGGGTCGTCGGGGACGCGGCCGAGTGCGGCCCTCGAGCGGTACGACCGTAGGTGGGCGGGCGTGGGAGCGCATCCGCGGTGAGACTGGTGGCTGTGACGAGTCGCGACGGGTCGCCGCGGCGCGCGGCGCTCCTCGTCGTCGCCGCGCTCGCCGCAGTGTTCCAGGCGAACTTCCTCCTGGACTGGGTGCTGCGCGGCGGCGACGGGATGCAGTACATCGTCAGCCAGCTCGCCGCCCCCGGGCAGCCGAACGCGACGTTGCTCCGTGCGACGGACGTGGCGTGCGCCGTCCTCGTCCTCGTCCTCGTCGTGCCCGTCCGCCGTGCCCTCCGCCCCGGGCCGTGGCGCGAGGTGGTCACGTGGGGCACCGTCGCGTTCGCCGTGGGCGCCATCGGTGCGGCCCTGGCCGCGAGCACGTGTCCGCTCGGCACGAGGTGTGTCGGCTCGGGCGACCTCGAGGTAGTGATCCACGACCTGGCGAGCGCGGTGTCGGAGGTCGGGCTGTTCGGCGGGGTGCTCGGAGCCTGGTTCGCGACCCGCCGCGACGGTCCCGCCTGGTTCCACGCCGCCGCGCAGTGGGTGTTCGTGCTCGGCGGCGTCGTGTCCGCGCTGATGTTCGCCTACTTCACGTGGACCGCCACGCCGGGGACGTCGTCCACCGCGGCCGCGCTCAGTCAGCGGCTCCACATCCTCACCGTGAGCGCGTGGCTGGTCTGCCTGGGCGTCCTCGCGGCACGGGCGGACGGGCCCGGCGGCGCTACGGCTCTCGGCGCGCGCGTGGAGCCGGAGGTCCGATAGCGTCCGCGCACGGTCCCATCGGGAGACGAGGTCGAGCATGTCCGACTCACCTGGACCGGCCACGCACAGCGCGCCGGCGCACCCGGCCGACGACCGGGGGCCGCACGAACCGTTCCGCCCGACGTCGCGGCGGCCGGCCGACGACCGGTGGCCGGATCGCTTCGCCGGCGCGATGCTCCTTCTGAGCGCGTTCGTGGCGCTCGTCGCCGTCGTGCCGCACTGGCACCGGTACTTCGCCCACACGACGGACGCGGTCTCCCTCCTCCTGGTCCCGGTGGTGCCGAGCCTGGTCTACGCCGCCCTGTGCCTGGTGGTCGCGGTCGGCCTCCGGCGCAGGCTGCGGGCCGCCTGGTGGGTCCTGGTCCTGTGGTGGCTCGCCCTGCCCGCCCTCGGCCGCGCGCTGGACCTCCTGCCCGGGTCGCTCGCGGGTGTCGACGCCGTCCTCAACGCCGTCGGCCTCGGAGTGGTCGCGGTGGTCCTCGTGCTCGCCATCCGGTCCCGGCCGCAGTTCGTGGCGCGCCGCGTGCCCGGGAGCCTGCCGGCCGCGCTCGCCGTCTTCCTGGTGGGCGGCCTCGTCGTCCTGGTCGGTGGGGCGGTGCTCGTCTCGGCGTACGGCGACTCCCCGGACGGCGGGACGTCCGCGGTCTTCGTCCTGTCGGCGATGCTGGCGGACATCGGTCGGGTCGGAGTCGACCTCGGGGTCACCGCCCCGTGGTGGGTCCACGCGCTGATCGGCGTGACGGGCGCGCTCGTCGTCCTCGCGGCAGCGCATCTCCTCTTCCGTGCTCCGCGGGACTCCCAGACGCTCGACCCGCCGGACGAGGCGAGGGTGCGCTCCCTCCTGCGGGACTTCGGCGACGACGACTCCCTCGGCTACTTCGCGACCCGGCGCGACAAGGGGGTCGTGTGGGACACCGGTGACCCGGCCACCGCTCGGGCCGGGATCTCCTACCGCGCGATCGGCTCCGTGTCCCTGGCCAGCGGCGATCCCCTCGGCGATCCGCGGTTCTGGGGCGACGCGATCGAGCGATGGCGGCTCGAGGCCCGCTCGCGAGGGTGGTCGCTCGCCGTCATGGCCGCCGGGCACGCGGGCGCCGTGGCCTACGACGGCGCCGGCCTCACCATGCTCGACATCGGGGACGAGGCGATCGTCGACCTCGCGGACTTCTCGCTCAACGGGCCCGGGATGAAGGCGGTCCGGCAGTCCGTGGCCCGCCTCCGGCGTCGGGGCTACGTCGTCCGGGTCGTGCGACATGCCGCGCTCGGCGCGGAGGACTTCGCGGCGCTGGGCGAGGCCGCCGACCAGTGGCGTGGTGACGGCGGGGACGAACGCGGCTTCTCGATGGCGCTCGGCCGGCTCGACGACCCGCTGGACGAGGCGTGCGTCCTCGTGGAGGCCCGGGACGCGGACGGACGGCTGCGGGGCTTCCTCAGCTTCGTCCCGTGGGGCCGGACCGGGCTGTCCCTCGACCTCATGCGCCGCGACCCGACGGCGGACAACGGTCTCGTCGAGCTCATGGTCGCGAGCCTCGCCGAGAAGTCGGCCACGTTCGGCGTCGGCAACGTCTCCCTGAACTTCGCCATGTTCCGGGAGGCGTTCGAGCGTGGCGCCGAGATCGGGGCCGGCCCGTTGGCGCGGGTGTGGCGGCAGGGCCTGCTCCTCGCCAGCAGGACCTGGCAGCTCGAGTCGCTGTACCGGTCGAACGCCAAGTACCTCCCCGAGTGGCGCCCGCGGTACCTCGGCTTCGAGTTCGCGTCCGACCTGCCTCGGGTGGGCGTCGCCGCCGGCAGCGCCGAGGGCTTCCTCACCCGGCCGTCCGTCGCGATGCTCCGCCGGAAGGCCGGCGCGGCGAGCGGTGCCCTCGAACCCGGCGGACCGGAGCACGCCGCCGAGGTCCGCGCGCTCATCCCGCCGCCCCGCGACGTCGTCGCCGAGGCGCTCGCCACCGATCACCTCCCGGAGCAGGTGCGGGTCCGGCGCCAGAAGCTGGACCGGATCCGCGCGGCGGGCGTGGATCCGTACCCGGTGGGGCATCCCCGCACGCACACGCTCGCCGACGTCCGTCGGGAGGCGGGTGAGCTGCCGCCGGACACGGCGACCGGGCGGCGCGTGTCCGTCGTCGGCCGCGTGATCCTCAAGCGCGACATGGGGGGTCTCGGCTTCGCGACGTTGCGGGACGGGAGCGGCGACCTCCAGGTGATGCTCCAGGCCGATCGCCTCAGCCCGGAGGTGTTCGCGTTCTGGGAGCACTCGATCGACCTCGGCGACCACGTCGGGGTCACGGGTGAGGTCGTGACCACCCGCAAGGGCGAGCTCAGCGTCCGAGCCGAGGAAGCGACCCTGACGTGCAAGGCGCTGCGCCCGCTGCCCGACAAGCACCTCGGCCTCAACGACCCGGACGCCCGGGTGCGGACCCGGTACGTCGACCTGATCGTCCGGCCGGAGGCGCGCTCCGTGGCGTACCACCGCTCGGCGGTCGTGCGCAGCATCCGCGACTCGCTGCAGTCGCGCGGTTTCACGGAGGTCGAGACCCCGGTCCTGCAGACGATCCACGGCGGTGCGAACGCCCGCCCGTTCGAGACGCACATCAACGCCTACGACATGGACCTCTACCTGCGGATCGCCACGGAGCTGCACCTCAAGCGACTTCTCGTCGGAGGCATGGAGAAGGTCTTCGAGGTGGGCCGCCAGTTCCGCAACGAGGGCGTCGACTTCAAGCACAACCCGGAGTTCACCTCGCTCGAGGTGTACGAGACGTACGGCGACTACGACACGATGCGGGTGCTCACCCAGGGTCTGATCCAGGAAGCGGCGACGGCGGTCTACGGCTCGCCGACGGCGCGACGAGCCGGGCCGGACGGCACGGTGGTCGAGTACGACCTCTCGGGCGACTGGCCCGTGAAGACGGTGTGCGAGGCCGTCTCCGAGGCGTTGGGCGAGGAGATCACGGCTGACACACCGCTCCCGGAGCTGCTGCGCCACGCCGAGAGCATCGGGCTCGAGCTGGACCTCGACCCCTCGTGGGGGGTTCGTCCTCGAGGAGATCTACGGCGAGCTGTGCGAGGGGCAGACGACCACGCCGGTCTTCTACACCGACTTCCCCACGGAGAACGCTCCGCTCACGCGGAAGCACCGGCGCGACCCGCGGCTGAGCGAGAAGTGGGACCTCGTGATCTTCGGCGCCGAGCAGGGCACCGCCTACTCGGAGCTCATCGACCCGGTCGACCAGCGGGAGCGTCTCGTCGCGCAGTCGCTGCTGGCGGCGGCCGGTGACGCCGAGGCGATGCAGGTCGACGAGGACTTCATCCAGGCGCTCGAGTACGGCATGCCGCCGACCGGTGGGATGGGCCTCGGCGTGGATCGGCTCGTCATGAACCTGACCGGCCTCAGCATCCGGGACACGATCCTGTTCCCGCTGGTACGCCCCAACCGCTGAGTCAGCAGCGCGGCGCGGGCCCCGTGGTGGAACGGACCACGAGCTCCGCCGGGAGGACCACCCGCTCAGCCGAGCCCGTGCCGGGTTCGCGGTGGACGAGGCGGAGCAGCAGCTCGACGGCGACGGCGCCGGCCTCGTCGCTCGGGCCGTGGATCGTGGTGAGCGGCGGCACCGTCCGCACCGCAAGGATGTCGTCGCAGCCGACGACCGACACGTCGCCGGGGACGTCGACGCCCGCCGCGAGCAGGCCGGCGAGCACGCCCTGCGCGAGCACGTCGTCGAACGCGATCGCCGCCGTCGCCCCGGAGGCCACCAGAGCGGGCGCGAGGGCGAGGCCGACGTCGTGCTCCGGCCGGTGCGCGCCGAGGTCGACGACATCGACGGACCGCTCCGCCGCGCGCGCGAGCACCGCGGCGCGCCGGGTGTCGTCCGACCACGACGGCGCCGGACCGCCCACGTAGGCGAGTCGCCGGTGGCCGCGGTCCGCGAGGTGGTCCACGGCCTGCGCCATCCCGACGGCGGTGTCGAGCAGCACGCGCGTGACGCCGTCGACGTCCCGGTTCACGAGCACCACATGGCGTCGCGCAGCGAGGGCGCGCACGTCGTCGTCCGGCAGTCGGGAGGAGACGAGCACGACGCCGTCCGTGCGCCAGGACAGGGTGCGCAGCAGGTCCGCCTCGCGCTCGGCACTCTCGTCCGTGTCCGCGAGCAGGGTGCTGACGCCGTCGTCCGCGGCGCGGGCCTGCGCGGCGCGGATGACGGGCGGGAAGAACGGGTTGGCGATGTCCGGGACGACGACGCCGATCGTGCCGAGGCGGCCGGTGCTGAGCGCGCGGGCGGCGTGGTGGGGAACGTAACCCAGCTCGGCCGCGAGGGCGGTGATGCGTTCCACGGTGCTCGCCCGCAGGAGGTGCGGGTGGGAGAAGACGCGGGAGACGGTCGACGTCGAGACGCCGGCCGCGGCCGCGACGGTGCGGATCGTCACGCGGGGGCCGCCGTCGCCGGGCGGCGTCCGGGCAGGGGACACACGAGAACCCTAGGCGGAACCCCTTGACGTGCAACCGGTTGCACGGAAGCATCGCGGGACAACCGGGCGCCGTCGTCGGCGCCCCCCACGGACGGAGCAAGCATGGGCGCGCTCGACTGGATGGTGGTCGGGGGGTACTTCCTCCTGATGGTGGGGATCGGCTGGTGGGCGAAGGCGCGCGTGCACGACTCACGCGACTTCTTCACGGCCGGCGGCCGGATGCCGTGGTGGCTGTCCGGCATCTCGCACCACATGTCGGGCTACAGCGCCGCCGTCTTCGTCGGGTACGCCGCGATCGCCTACACCGAGGGCTTCGTGCTCTACATCTGGTGGGCGCTCGGGATCTCCGCCGCCATGGTGATCGGCGCGTTCCTGTTCGTGCCGCGCTGGCCGCGGCTGCGTCAGCGGCTCGGGATCATCTCGCCGCTGGAGTACCTCAAGACCCGGTACGGGCTGCCCACGCAGCAGCTGCTCGCGTGGAGCGGCACGCTGCTCAAGGTCTTCGACGTCGGCGCGAAGTGGACGGCGACGGCGCTGCTGCTCAACGTGTTCGCCGGCGTCCCGATCGCCGCGGGCGTCCTGTTGACGGGCGGCGTCACGCTCATCTACTCGGCCATCGGAGGACTGTGGGCCGACGCGCTGACCGACCTCGGGCAGTTCCTGGTGCAGCTCGTGGCCGGGATCGTCATGTTCGTCACGGTGCTCGTCACGCTCGACGGCGTCCCGACCCTCTGGACGATGTGGGACCGCCTGCCGGAGGGGAACTCCCAGCCGTTCAACGGTCAGTACACGCTGCTGTTCGTGCTCGTGTACCTGCTCATCAACACGCTCTCGTACAACGGCGGCACGTGGAACCTGGCGCAGCGGTTCATCGCGTCGCCCACCGGCAGCACCGCCCGCCGCGCCGCGCTGTTCTCCGCCTCCCTCTACCTCGTGTGGCCGCTCGTCATGTTCCTGCCGATGTGGGCGGCGCCGATCCTGCTGCCGGACCTGGAGGACCCGCAGCAGTCGTACGCGCTGCTCACGCAGGAGCTCCTCCCGGTCGGGCTCGTGGGCCTCGTGCTCGCCGGCCTGTTCGCGCACACGATGGCCATGACCGGGTCCGACGCGAACGCGATCAGCTCCGTCGTGACGCGCGACATCATCCCGGCGATCTGGCGCCGGGGCCGCGCGATGAACACCCGGACGGAGCTCGCCGTCGGCCGCATCGCGGTGGCGGCGTTCATCGCGCTCAGCATGGTCATCGCGCTCACCGCCGACAGCTTCGGCGGCGTCCTCGGCCTCATCATCCTGTGGTTCGGCGGGCTGGTCGGACCGATCGCCGTCCCGATGCTGCTCGGCCTGCTGCCGGCGTTCAAGCGGTGCGGGCCGGTCGCCGCGATCTCCTCGTGGGCCGTCGGGCTCGCCGTCTTCGCCCTGACGCGCTACGTGTTCGACGGCGCCATCGCCTCGCTCGCGCCGGACCAGGTCACGGCCGTGCAGGTCGGCGGGCCGGTCGTGTGCTCGATCGTCACGTTCCTCGTGATCGGCCTCGTGGCACCGTGGCGCAACGCCGCGTCCGACGAGCTCGTGGACTCGATCGCCGTCGAGATCGACGCGTCGGTGGTGTTCGGGGACGAGCGCACCGGCGACGAGCGGGCGGCCACCCGTGCGTGACGGCGCCGACTACGCGGCGCACCTGGTCGACGACGTCCTCGCCTGGTGGATGTCGCACGGCCCGGACGCCGAGCACGGCGGCGTGCTGACGTGCTGGTCCAACGACGGCGCCCGGCTCGTCTCGCACGACAAGTACACGTGGTCGCAGGGGCGGTGGGCGTGGCTGACCGCCCGGGTGGCGCAGGCCGCCCGCGCCGGCGTCCTCGCCGTCGACCCTGAGCCGTACGCCGAGCAGGCCGAGCGCACGGCCCGGTTCGTCCGCGACCGCGCGCTGTGCGCCGACCGCACGACGGCGTACGTCACCACGCGGGCCGGCGAGCCGTTCGAGCCGGTGCCCGGGCGCGGCCTCGCGACGAGCGTGTTCGCGGACCTGTTCGCGGCGCTCGGCTTCGCGGGGGTGGAGCACGTGCGCCCGGGCGAGGGCTGGGGCGAGCTCTCCCTCGAGGTGCTCCGGGCCGCGGCCGAGCGCATCGCCTCGGGGGAGTTCCGCTCGGACCCCTACCCGGTCCCGCCGGGCTACGGCTCGTTCGGGCTGCCGATGATCCTCGTCGGCGTCGGGGAGCAGGTGTACCGGGCGACGGCGGACACGGAGGCGGCAGCGATCGTGCGTGCTGCCGCGGCGGACATCGGCGCACGGTTCGTGCGCGGCGACGACGTCGTCGAGATGCCCGGCCCGGGCGGCGTCGACGACCCGTCGCTGCTGGCGCGGCACCGCACGCCCGGTCACGTGCTCGAGGCGCTGTGGTTCCTCCGTCACGCGCGCGACCTGCTCGGCGAGGCCCGCCTCGCCGACGACGCCGAGCTCGCGGCGATCGCGCGGCGCGCCCTCGCGCTCGGCTGGGACGAAGAGCGGGGCGGCCTCTTCCGCTACGTCGACGCGGCGGGCGGCGCGCCGGCGGGGGAGCGCGACGGCGAGGCGTACACCGAGCTGGTGGTCGCCACGTGGGACACCAAGCTGTGGTGGCCGCACGCCGAGGCGCTCTACACGACGCGCCTGCTCGCGTCCGCGACCGGCGATCCCGCCCTGGCCGCCTGGGCGGAGCGCGTCGAGAGCTACACGTTCGCCACGTTCCCCGACGGGTCCGGCCGGGAGTGGACCCAGATCCGGGACCGCTCCGGCGCTCCGGACGCGCGCACCGTCGCGCTGCCCGTCAAGGACCCCTTCCACATCGCCCGTGCGCTGCTCATGCTCGTCGAGCTCGACCCACCCGCAGGCCTCCCCGTGACAGCACCAGCATCGGAGCACGCATGACCGCCAGGTCCACCCGCACGCCCACAGGCACGCCCACCGACGTCGTCCCCGGCATGCCGCGCCTGCGGGTGTTCGAGACGCGCGCGGAGATGGGTGCCGCGGCGTCGTCAGACGTCGCCGCCGAGCTGCGTCGGCGGCTCGCCACGCAGGAGCGGGTCCGCATGGTGTTCGCGGCGGCGCCGAGCCAGCGCGAGGTGCTCGAGGCGCTCGTCGCGGCCGAGGGGATCGACTGGACCCGCGTCGAGGCGTTCCACATGGACGAGTACCTCGGCCTGCCCGCCGACGCCCCGGAGCGGTTCGCCGCCTGGCTGCGTGAGGCGATCTTCGGCGTCGTCCCGTTCGCGGCGGTGCACGCGATCGAGCCGGGTCCGGACCCGGAGCGCACGGCGCAGGAGTACGCGGCGGCACTCGCCGCGGCGCCGATCGACGTCGTCTGCCTCGGCATCGGTCAGAACGGCCACCTGGCGTTCAACGACCCGCCCGTGGCGGACCTCGCGGACCCGCTGGACGTCAAGGTCGTCGAGCTCGACGACGCCTGCCGGCAGCAGCAGGTCGACGACGAGTGCTTCCCGACGTTCGACGACGTCCCGACCCACGCGATCACCCTCACGGTGCCGCGCCTGCTGGCTGCGGACCGGCTCTTCTGCGTCGTCCCCGGTCCCGCGAAGCGCGCGGCCGTCGAGCACGCGCTCACGGAGCCCGTCTCGGCGGCGCACCCGGCGACGGCGCTGCGCACGCACCCGGACGTCACGCTGTACGTGGACGCCGACGCGGCCCCGCCCGCACCGGTGCGGGAGGCCTTCGAACGGGAGGGCGGATGACGGGGCAGGTGGCCCGCGTCGTCGGGCGGGACCCGGGCACGGGCCGGCTCGTCGAGGTGCTGGTCGACGACGGCGTGGTGGCGCAGGTGCGCGCGCTCGGCGCCGAGGCGTCATCCGAGCCGGGTGGCGAGCCGTGGCTGGTGCCCGGCCTCGTCGACCTCCAGGTCAACGGCTTCGCCGGCCTGGACGTCAACGGTCCGGACGTCACGCCGGACGTCGTGGTCGAGCTGGTCCGCGCGCTCGCCCGCGCGGGGACGACGACGTTCGTCCCCACCGTGGTCACCTCCGCCGAGAGCGACCTGCTGCGCTCGCTGCGCGCCGTCGCCGAGGCGCGCCGCCGTGACGACGGCGCTCGGCACGCGATCCCGTTCGTGCACCTCGAGGGTCCGCACATCTCGGCGGAGGACGGCCCGCGCGGCGTGCACCCCGCTGAGCACGTGCGCGAGCCGGACCCGGCCGAGCTGCGGCGGTGGCAGGAGGCAGCGGACGGGCTCGTGGGCCTGGTGACGATCTCCCCGCACTGGGACGCCTCGACGGCGTACGTGCGCCACGCCGTCGCGTCGGGGGTGCGGATCGCGATCGGCCACACGCACGCGACGCCGGAGCAGGTGCACGAGGCCGCCGCGGCCGGAGCGAGCCTCGCGACCCACCTCGGCAACGGGGCGCACGCGGTCCTGCCGCGGCACCCGAACTACGTGTGGGCCCAGCTCGCCGACGACCGGCTGACGGGGTGCTTCATCGCCGACGGGCACCATCTCCCGGCGGACACGCTGACGGCGATGCTGCGGGCGAAGGGTCCCGACCGCGCCGTGCTCGTGTCCGACTCGGTGGCGCTGGCCGGCCTGCCGCCGGGCGAGTACACGACCCCGGTCGGCGGCCGCGTGCACCTGTCCGCCGACGGGCGGCTGTCCGAGGTCGGCACGCCGTTCCTCGCGGGCGCCGCGCGCACGCTCGCGGACGGCGTGGCCGGCGCCGCCCGCCTCGCCGGGCTCGACCTCGCCGGTGCGCTGCGCCTCGCGACGACGAACCCGGGTCGCGTCGTCGGCGGACGCGGCGTGCTCACGCCGGGCGCGCCCGCCGACGTCCTGCTCGTCGACCACGAACCGGGTGCCGACTCGCTGGGCGTGCGGGACGTCGTCGTCGGCGGCGTCCGGATCGGCCGAGGGCCGGTGGGTGCGGCGTGAGCTCAGCGCAGCCAGCGGTCGAGGTTCTCCGCCACGAACGCGTCGTCCCGGAGCTCGGGGTAGGCGCGCCAGATCCGGTCGATCTCCTCGAGCTGCCCCGGCGAGAGGCCCTCGCGCGGGTCGAGGAACACGAGGTTGCCGAGCAGCCCCTGGCGGCGGAGCACCTCGTGCACGCCCGCGATGCAGCCGACGAACGCGTTCGCGGCGTCGAACAGCACGCCGTTGGCGTCGGTGAGCGCGGGGTTGAGCCGCAGCAGCTCGGCGAGCGCACCGCCGTCGCCGGCCTTCGCGGCGCGCGCGAGCCCGTGCATCCGGACCGCCTCGCGCACCCAGACGGCCCACTGGCCGAGCAGGCCGCCGACCATCTCGTACCGCTCGACGCCGCCGCCCGGCGCGGAGCCGGTGAACGACGTCAGCAGGTCCATGACGATGTGGTCGTCGTTCCCGGTGTACAGCGCGACGTCGCGGCCGCGCTGGGAGGATGCGAGCCCGTGGACGACGTCGAGGGTCGCGTACCTGTCGAACGGCGCAGCCTTGATCCCGACGACGCTCGGCACGTCGGCGAGGCGGCGCCAGAAGTCGCGCGAGAGGTACCGGCCGCCGACGGCGAGCTGCAGGTAGAACCCGATCACGGGGAGCACCTCGCCCACGGCGCGGGCGCGCTCGAGCAGGTAGTTCTCGTCGACGTCGCCGACCCCGTGCGGGGCGAGCAGGCACAGGTCGTATCCGAGCGACGCGGCCAGCTCCGCCTCCGCGACGGCCTGCTCGGTCGGGCCGCTCAGCCCGGCGACGAGCACGACGTCCCGCTCGGGGTACTCGGCGACCGTCTCGGCGGCGAGCTCGAGCACGGGTGCGAGCAGCCCGCGCGCCGGGTCGTGCACGGCGAACTGCGTGGTGTGGACGGCGACGGCGAGCCCCAGCGAGCCCGCCTCGACGTAGTAGCGGCTAAGGGCGCGCTGGCGGCGCTCGTCGATGCGGCCCTCGGCTGTGAGCGCGAGCGGGTGCGCCGGGATCACACCGCCGGCGCGGAACCGCCCGACGGCGTCGGCGGTTGCGGAGGGCGCCGCGGTCCGCGCGGGGATGCTCGCGGCAGCGCTGGTGCCGGTGCTGGTGGCGGTCATCAGAACTTCCCGTCGCGGCGCTGGAACTTCGTGGGCTTGCCGTGGACCGGCCCACCGGCCGTCAACCACGCGGCTGTGTGGTCCAGCAGCGCCTCGACGCCGATCGCCGGCTCGCCGAACTCCTCGTGGCTCGCCGTCGCGTCGGACAGCAGAGCGGTGTCCGCCTCCGACCCGACGAGCTCGACGTCGCGCCCGAGCCGCTCGCCCAGCGCGAGCGCGAGGTCGCGCACGCGGAGCGTCTGGGCGCCGGTGACGTTGAGGACGAACGGCGGGACGTCCGCGTGCCGCAGCGCGCGGAGCGTGACCTCGTTCGCGTAGCCCTGCCACACGAGGTTGACGGCGCCGGTCGTGACGTCGATCGGCTCCCCTGCCAGGATCTGCTGCCCGAGGTCGACGAGCACCCCGTACCGCATCTCGACGGCGTAGTTGAGCCGGATGATCGCCGTCGGCGTGCCGTTGCGGCGCGCCATGGCCTCGAGCACCCGTTCCCGGCCGAGGCAGGACATGGCGTACTCGCCGACCGGGGCGGGGGCGTCGCCCTCGCGGGAGCCGCCGCCGTCCACCGGCACGAGCGGGTAGACGTTTCCGGTGGAGAGCGCGGAGATGCGGGAACCCGAGAACCGCTCGGCGACCCGCCCGGGCAGGTACGTGTTCGTGTGCCAGGTGGCGGCCTCGTTGCCGTCCGAGCCGAACTTCGCGCCCACGAGGAAGACGACGTTCGCGGCGTCGGGGAGCCCGGCGAGCGACGTCTCGTCCGTGAGGTCGGCGGTGACCGTGTGGGCGCCCGCGGCCTCGAGCTGCTCGGCGGAGCCCGGCGTCGTGAACCGCGAGACGGCCGTCACTCGCGCGCCCGTGCCGGCCTGCTCGACGCCGTTGACGGCGAGCCGCACGAGGCTGGGGCCGAGCTTGCCGGCGGCGCCGAGGACGAGGATGTCGCCCTCGAGCGCGGCCAGATCGGCCACAAGTCCGGCGCTGGGGGTGGCGAGCGTGCGTTCGAGCTCGTCGACCGTGCGCATCTGCTCTCCTACCCTGCCGTGATTAGCGGCGGTCCATAACGTCCGATTACTGCTGTATCTAATCACAGACCGGGCGCTGCGTCTCGGTCCCCACGGTGCTGCTCATCCCCACCGCTCCGCACGTCCGCCGTCGCGCGCGCTGCGCGCAGCGAGGAGCGCCACCCGGGTCGCGAGCACGCTCGCCTGGGTCGTGACCTCGGGAGCCCGCCCCTCGGCCAGTGCCGAAAGGGCCTGCTCGGCCGGCCGGAGTCCCGGCCCCAACGGTTCGTCCCAGGGCTCCCGCTCGTGCGTGAGGACGGTGAGGCGGGACCGCGCCCAGTCCAGCTCGGCGACACCTCGGGTGCCGGTGAGCCGCATCCGGTAGTGCCCGTGCACGTCGGACGCCTCGGGCCACAGCCAGTGCGCCTCGATCGTCGCGGCGACGTCGCCGGCGGCGAGCACGAGGGCACCGCTGTCGGTCCATCCGGGGTGGTCGGGGAGCGGACGCCGCCCCGCGATCCCGCTCACGGTGCCCGACCGGGCTCCCGTGAGCTCGAGCACGAGGTCGATGTCGTGGACCGGCAGGTCCCCGAGGAGGTCGCCGTACCCGTCGGCCGAGAAGAACCACGGCGGCCGCGTCGGGGCGAGGAGCTTGTGCGGACCGGTCGCCGCGACGAGGGCGAGGTCGCCGAGCACCCCCTCGCCGACGAGCCTGCGGGCCGCGAGCGTCACCGGGTGCCACCGCTTCTCGAACACGACGGACACGTGCCGGTCCGCCCGCGCGGCGGCCCGCTCGATCGCGTCGAGGTCGGCCTGGTCCGTGCACAACGGCTTGTCGGCGACGACGTGCGCCCCGGCGTCGAGGGCGTCGATCACGATCGCCGCCCGGGCGCCGTACACCCCGAACGCGGCGACGACGTCCGGCGCGTGAGCGGCGAGCAGCTCCCGGTGGTCCGCGTAGCTGGGCACCCCCTGCGGCGTCCAGCGTTCGCGGTTCGCGGGGTCGGGGTCGCTCGTGCCGACGAGCTCGTACGGCCCGTGCGCCAGCTCGTCGAGCACGTAGGCGGCGTGGGGGTGCGCCATGCCGGCGACGGCGATGCGCATCATGCCCCGTCCGGTGCGGCGGGCACGTCCACGAGCCGGCCGGTCGCGGCGGACCGGTACGCGGCGTCGATCAGGGCGACGGTTCGCCACCCGTCGAGCGCGCGGACGCGGGCCTCGCGGCCCGTCGCGTGCGCCTCGAGCACGTCGCGCCACGCCTCGACGTGCCCGGCGATGCCGATCGCGGCAGGGTCGCTCGAGCCGGCGGCGACGTCGGAGGACGCGCTCGGCCGGTCGACGCCGTCGATCTCCCACCGCACGACGTCGGTGTGCGCGAGCTCGATCACTCCGCGGTCGGTGCGCAGGGTGAGGCGTGCGGCGTCGCCGGGCGGGGTCGCCGTGGAGGTCGCGACGATCCCGAGCGCCCCGGCCGCGGAGCGCACGGTGACGACCGCCGTGTCCTCCGCCGGCCCGCCGTCGCCGAGTACCGCCGTCTGGGCCGTCACGCTCGCGAGGGGGCCGAGGAACCACGACAGCAGGTCGACGGAGTGCAGGCCCTGGTTCATGAGCGAGCCGCCCGCGGGCATCTCGCGGCGCCAGGGTGCGGCGTCGTAGTACGCCGCGTCGCGCACCCACGGCACGAGCACCTCACCGAGCACGAGGGTGCCGAGCGCGCCGTCGTCGAGCAGGCGCCGGATGGCGACGTGCTGGGCCTCGAGCCGGCGCTGCGCCATCGGGAAGACGCGGCGCCCCCGTTCGCGGGCGACGCTCAGCACGCGCGTAGCGTCGGGCGTCGTCGTGGCGAGCGGCTTCTCGACGACGACGTCGGCACCCGCCTCCAGGGCGGCGACGGCGTGCTCCGCGTGCTGCCCGCTCGGCGTCGCGACGACGACGACGTCGAGCTCACGCCCCAGGAGCTCGCCGGCCGGGACGTGCGCGGCGTCGGGCCAGCCGGAGGTCCGCAGGGCCTCGGGCGTGCCGCCGCTCGCGGCGGTGACGCGGACGTCGACGCCGCCCGCCGCGAGGTGGGCGAGCGCCGCGGCGTGCGTGCGTCCGATGCTCCCGAGCCCCAGGATGCCGACGCGGACGGTGTCCCCGGAGACCTCGCTCACGCGAGCTCGTGGGCCGAGCGCGCGACCTTCGCGATGGCCCGCCCGACGGCGGCCACCTGCTCCGCGGAGCCGAGCAGCACGTGCTGCGGGAGCCACAGGGTGTCGCGGCTGACCTGGTCGGCGCGCGGGCACGCGGCCTCCGGCACCGGCTGCCCGAGCCGCTGGGCGAGGGCACGCGTCTCGGCGACGAGCGCTGCGTTGCGGTGCAGCGGGACGTACCCGGTGGACACGCCCGGCACGCCCTCGGCGGCGAGCGCCCGGGCGGCGGCGTCGCGCAGCCCGGCGTCGCCGAGCTCCGGCACGCGGAAGATGAAGAGGTGGCGTCCGTGCGCCGTGACGCAGGGGTCCAGCGGTGCGACGGCGACGCCCTCGACGCCGGCGAGCTGCTCCTGCAGTGCCCGAGCGTTCGTCTCGCGCACGGCCTGCTGCTCGGGCAGGCGCGCGAGCTGGGCACGCAGGATCGCGCCCTGGAACTCGGTGAGGCGCAGGTTGTAGCCGACGGCGGCGTGCTGGTACCAGCCGCCGCCGGGGACGCGGCCGACGTTGACGAGCGAGTACACGGCGCCCGCGAGCTCGTCGTCGTCGGTCGTGACGATGCCGCCCTCGCCGGCACTCATGTTCTTCGAGGTCTGGAAGCTGAACGTGCCGAGGTCGCCGAGCGTGCCGACGCCGCGGCCCCCCCACTGCGCGCCGACCGCCTGCGCGGAGTCCTCGATGACGGCGATCCCGTGCCGGCGGCCGAGCTCGGCGAACGCCGTCATATCGGCGACGTTCCCGGCGAGGTGGACGGGCATCACGGCCTTGGTCCGCTCGGTGATCGCGGCCTCGGTCGCGGCCGGGTCGAGCAGGTGGGTGGACGCGTCGACGTCGGCGAACACGGGGACGGCGCCGACGAACAGGGGGGCCGCGGCCGTCGCGATGAACGTGTACGGGGGGACGATCACCTCGTCGCCCACCCCCACGCCGGCGGCGCGCAGAGCCGCGGCCAGGGCCAGGGTGCCGTTGGACAGGGCGATGGCGTGCCTCGCCTGCTGCGCCTGCGCGAACTCCTGCTCGAAGGTCGCGACGACGTCGCCGTGCGTGCTGCCCCACTTCCCGGAGTGCAGCACGTCGAGGATCCCGCGCTCCTCCTCCGCGCCGGACTGCGGCCAGGTCGGGAAGTCGGGGAGGCCGTCGAGCTCGGCGCGTCCGCCGTGCACGGCCAGGGACGGGGTGGTGACGGTCATCGTCGCTCCATTTCGGCGTACCGGATTGCGGATTAGGCTAGCGACAATACTCGTCGGCGTCGATAGGGTGGTCGTGACGAACTCGTCCACCCGGAGGTCCATCCCATGTCCGATGTTCTCGCGCTCGACGGCGGCGCGCCGGTCCGCACCGCACCCTTCCCGTCCGTGTCCTCGCCCGCGGGCCGCACGCTCGGCGTGGAGGAGGAGCGCGCCGTCGTCGACGTCGTCCGCAGCGGCCAGCTCAACTCCACCGTCGGCGGCGTGACGCGCGGCTTCGAGCAGGACTTCGCCAGGTACTACGGGGTGCCGCACGCGGTCGCCTCCGGCTCCGGGACGTCGGCCATCCACCTGGCGGTCGCCGCCGTCGACCCCGAGCCCGGCGACGAGATCATCACGACCGGCCTCAGCGACGCCGGGACGGTGCTGCCGATCCTCGCGCAGAACGCGGTGCCCGTGTTCGCCGACGTCGACCCGGCCACGGGGAACCTCGACGTCGAGTCGGTGCGGGCCCGGATCACCTCCCGCACCCGCGCGATCATCGCCGTCCACCTCTTCGGCCAGCCGGCGCCGGTGGTCGAGCTGCGCGCGCTGGCGGACGACCACGGGATCGTGCTCATCGAGGACTGCGCGCAGGCGTACCTCACGGCGGTGAGCCCGGACGGCGCGCTCGCCGGCACCGTGGGGCACCTCGGCTGCTTCAGCCTGCAGCAGTCGAAGCACATCACCGCCGGCGACGGCGGGCTGACGATCACGTCCGACGACGCGCTCGCGCGCCGGGCGCGGCTCTTCGCCGACAAGGCCTGGCCCCGCGACACGGACGAGCGCACGCACCTCTTCCTCGGGCTCAACTACCGCATGACGGAGCTGCAGGCCGCCGTCGCGCGCGTGCAGCTCACGAAGCTGGCAGGCGTCGTCGAGGACCGCCGCCGCTCGGCGAAGGCACTGACCGACGTCGTGACGGGTCTGGCCGGGCTCACCGCGGCCGCCTCGGAGGGCATGAGCTACTGGCAGTTCCCGGTCTTCATCGACCCGGACGTCGCGGGCGCCGACGCGCACTGGTACGCGCGGGCGCTCGCTGCCGAGGGGATCCCGGCCTCGGGCGGGTACATCCAGCGGCCGCTCTACCTGACGCCGGTGTTCACCGAGCGCCGGACGTACGGGTCCTCCGGGTATCCGCTCTCGGTTCCGCCGGCGGACTCCGTGCCGGAGTACGCGCCCGGACTCTGCCCCGTGACCGAGGAGCTCATCGGCGCGCGGCTGCTCGTCATCGCGTGGAACGAGAAGTACACCTCCGACGACGTCGCCGACATCGCCGCCGCGCTCGAGAAGGTGCACGCCTCCCGGGCCTGATCGCGCCGAACCTCGCACTCCGCGTCGAACCTCGTACCCCGAACTACGAGGCTCGACGTGGAGTGCGAAGGTCGGCGCGGGCGGCGGGGCGCGGCCTCGGCGGACCGAGGCGTACGGCACCTGCGCTCGAGCGAAGTGGATGCGCTCGGACTAGATAGAGGCCCACCCATCGAACGGGGCGCGAGCCGCGCGTTGCCCAGCGGGGCGTGAGGCGGCGCGGGTGGTCTCGCGGCGTTGGAAGCGGCCGCGCCGAGCTCGTGGCGGGTGGTCGCCTCCGGCGCTCGCCGAGTGCGTGTGAGCGCCAGGCGAGGCGTGGTTCTCGCGGGGCGCTCGGCCGGCGGTGCCGGTGCGGTCGTCTCGCGCCGCTCGGCCGGCGGTGGGGATGCGGTCGTCTCGCGGCACTTGAGGGTGCGTTGTCGATGCGCTGTGTCGCGGCGTTCGCGGCCGTTCGTGGTGTTTCGCCTCGACTGAGTTCGCGGCACGCGGCGATGTGTTGTGCGATAGCGCTGCCATTCCGCGACGCGCCGTTTCCTTTGCCGGGTTCGCGCGTTGGAATGCTGGGGTGCCAGTGAGTCGCGGGTGCCCGATCTGTTCGCAGCTCTTACCGGCTCTGGAATACGGCTTGGGAGCCAAGTAGGCCCGCACGGACGGATTGCTCCCGTGGAGTGCGCGTCGTCGGGTGAGCCTGCGAAGCCTGGCGTGCCGGCCCGTTGGGAGTGCGGGTGCGGTGGGGACGAGTTGTCCCCAGGTCGTGATGACAGCGGAGTTTTCCACATTCTGTGGATGGTTGTTCGCTAACAGGCGAATACGCGCCAACCGCTTGCGAACGGGTGTTCGAAGCGCCAGAATGGAGCATGGCCCTCGAGAGCGTCCCGACGTCGGATTCGGATTCCGATCCGACCGGTCGCTCGCGCGATGACGCTGTGAGGGGGTCCAGTGGTTCACCCTCGCCCTCTTCTTCGGTAGTGGGCGCGCCCTTGGGGGTGGGTGCAGTGGTGCCGGGTCTGGTCGAACAAGCCCGGATCGTGCGTGACGCCGTGGTCCGTGGCGCTGGCGGGCTGTCGCTGGGTGCTGCGCTCGATCTCGCGGCCGCGGTGGAGGACGCTGCTCGCGTTCTGCGCCACGCGCAGCTCGTGGCGGCCGGTGCTGTCGCCGACGCGTACGAACGCCCCACGGACCTCGCGTCGAGCGGGCTGCGCGGCGGGGACGCACCTGAGGACGTCGGGCCACTCACGTTCGGCCCGGCGTCCCGGTTGGTTACCAGTGCGGATCGTCGTGATGGTGCCGCGCGCGAACCGCTCGCGACTCCGGAGCCGGCGGACACCACGGTCACGGCGGCCGGCTCCGCGGCGGCGGGCGACGCTGCAGGCACCCCGGACACGACCACAGCGCGGCTGGAAGAAGCAGGCGCGGCACGTGCGCCGGGGCGGTCAGAGGAGCCCGACGGGACGCGTGCGCCGGGGCGGTCAGAGGAGCCCGACGGGACGCGCGCGCCGGGGCGGTCAGAGGAGCCCGACGGGACGCGCGCGCCGGGGCGGTCAGAGGAGCCCGACGGGACGCGCGCGCCGGGGCGGTCAGAGGAGCCCGACGGGACGCGCGCGCCGGCGCGGTCGAGCGCACGCCCGGCTGGTCGTCGTGCGGGATACCGGTCGCCGGCGGAGATCCTGCGGGTGCGGTTGCGGCTGTCCGGTGCTGAGGCGCGGCGGCGAGTGGCGCAGGCACGCGACCTGCTTCCTGGGTCGGTGATGGTGGGTCAGACGATCGCGCCGGTGTGCCCGCTCGTGGGGGAGCTGGTCGGCGACGGTGCCGGTGACGTCGACGCGGTCGCCCACATCCTGCGTGGCCTGGCGCAGGCGCGCCGGATCGTCCGTGCCAGCACGTCCTCCGCGTCCGGCACGGTCTCGGACGGCGACAGCGAGGCCGGCGACGACGGCGACGGCGCCAGCGGCACGGAGGCGGTGGACGGTTCCGCGCAGCTTGCGGCCATGGAGCGCGTGCTGGTGGACGCCGCCCGTGAGGTCGACGCGGACGATGTGCGGCGCCTCACGGATCGATGCCTGCACCTGCTGGACCAGGACGGACCGGCTCCGAGCGAGGGGGAGCTGGAACGGTTGCAGGGTGTGTTCTTCAGCGGTCGGCGTGACGGGCTGCACCAGATCCGGATCATCACCGACGACGCCGGTCGGGAGGTCCTCGAGACGATCTTCGCCACCGGGACGAACCCGCGCGTGGTCACCACGACCTGCGACCCCGACGCACCCCTGCCCGGGAACGACGGCGCCTGCGACGTCGCGGCGGCAGACGGTGTGGACGCCGCCGCCGCGGACACGGCCGGTGCCGTCCCTCCTGCCGCAGCCGGTCCGGGTCCGGGTCCAGGTACGGATGCGGCGACCTTGGCAGGTGACGTCTCAGATGTGGCGAGCGATGCAAGTGCCGCCTCGCCCGTGGCGAGCGACGCAGGTGTCGCCTCAGGCGCTTCGAGTGATTCAAGCGCCGCCTCAGACGCGGCGAGCGACGCAGACCTCGCGGGCGGAGCCGCTGCGGAGGTACCCGTTGCGCGGGACGGGCGTTCCCTGGCGCGGCGCCGCCTGGACGCCCTGTTGGCGGCGTGCGGTGCTGCGCTGCGGTCGGCCGAGCTGCCCGCGACGGGCGGGCTCCCCACCCAGGTGATGGTCACCATGTCGTTGGAGGAGCTGCGCGCTGGTCTGGGCTCGGCGCACCTGCCCTACACGGGGCCAGTGCCGGTTCGCGCGGTGCGACGGCTGGCGTGCGATGCGGGGGTCATCCCGGTCGTCCTCGGCACGAGCGGCCGGGTGCTCGACGTCGGCCGGGCCAATCGGCTCTTTCGCGACAGCATCCGTAGGGCGCTCGTCGCCCGCGACGGCGGATGCGCCTTCCCGGGGTGCCAGATGCCCGCACCATGGTGCGAGGCCCACCACGTCCAGGAGTGGTGGAACGACGGCGTCAGCTCGATCGACAACGGGGTGCTGCTCTGCGGCTACCACCACCACCTCGTCCACGACGGACACTGGCGCATCGAGATGGTCGCCGGGATGCCGCGCTTCCGGCCGCCCTGGAACGACCCCTCCCACCCACGATCGGCACCGCGGCGCAACACCTACCACCGGCCCCCGGTGCCTCCCCGGCGTACCTAGGCCTACGCGCGAATGCCACCGCGAACCCGTCCGCCGCCACCGACACCACCGCCACATGACGACGACGGCGACAGCGCCAGCAACGGCGGCGGTGACGTGCACTCGCACGCCGCCGCCGCCGTCACCGCCGTCGTCCTCCGCCGGGGAACGCGCGCTCAGCGAACCCAGGCGCCGTCGGCCGGGATCCGCACGCGGCGGCCCGGCTCCACGTCGTACCGGAACCCGGCATCCGGGTCGGCGGCATCGACGTACGAACGCACGAACGTCGTCGGCACGTCGAGCTCGAGCCGGCGGCCCGAGCACCGCGCCGCGGCCACGCGGTACACGGCGTTCCGGGCGCCGTCGTCCTCCACGTACACGTACCGGCCCACGAACGCCTGCACGTCACGATCGTCCCGCGGCCGGTCCAGCTCGACGACGAGCGTGCTCGACGCCGCCAGCTCCGCCGTCCGCTCGACGACGACGCCGTCGGCGCCGCCCCGCGGACGCACCAGGACGCGCCGTCCGTCGCGCACCTCGGCAGCGTCGAACCCGACGGCCCGCTCCGGCCGGCCACGCGAGTTGAACCGCACGAGAGCGAACGCGCCGTCCACGACGATCCGCTCGTCCACCACGAGCCTCCGACCGCCGACAGCGTCGTGCACGAGCCAGTCGACCCGCCCGTCGGCCAGGGTGACGGCGACGGCCGTGACGTCGTCGGCGTCGACAGGTTCGCCGTCGGACAGGCTGACGTTCAGCGCCCGCACCTCCGTGACCACGGGTGCGTCGACATACGGCTCGACCACCGACGTGAACGTGCTCGTCAGGTCCGCTCCCGTGCGCCGCGCCAGCAGGAAGCGCAGCGACTCCGGGTTCCCGGGCTTGTTCCGCGGCGGGATGCCGTCGGCGAGCGCGACCTCCTCGACCGGTGTCAGCATCGTCAGCCGCACGTGGACGTCCGGGTCGACCTCGTGGACGTCGTACGTGTCGGTGACGTCCCAGTCGACCGAGAACGCACCGGACGGCGCCCCACGCTCGACCCGCGTGAGCCAGTCGAACCCGCTCGCCCCTGGCCGCGGGGTCCCGGTCGGGTTCGGCGGCTCGATGTCCGGCCCCGCGTAGGTCCCGGTGGGCTGCGCGACGAGCGAGACACCGCTCGCCGTCGCCGGCCCCTCGGCCGCGTGGAACGAGAACACGTGCTCGCCGCCGCCGCTCACCCGGAACACGTCGAGCACATAGCTGCGCTCCTCGCCCGTGTCCACGAGCACCGAGGTCCGCCGGTAGCGCGACGCCCCCGGGTACACGGCCGGCGCCTCGACGTCGCTGAGGTGCACGCCGTCGCCGCTCCGGAACGCCAGCGGCCGCCCCACCACCTGGGGAGTCTGCGGCGTCGCATCGACGACGACGGTGTTGCTCGCCACGGTGTTGCTCTCCCACTCGCGGCGCCGAGCCTTGTTGTCGGCGAACTCCGGGTAGCCGAGGCCGGGGGCCAGGTCGAGACCGTGGCCGAACAGCCCCAGTGCGAGCGTGTTCCGGTGCCCGTGCATCAGGCTCGTGCCGTAGTACGTGGTGAGCCCGCGGGCATGCGCCCCGGTGCCCGTGCGGTGCGCCGCCAGACCGAACCCGGTGAGGTTCGCCGACTCCAGCGCCAGCGGACCCTCGGCGTCGATCACCGCCTGGATCCGTTCCGTGAGACCGGGGGCGTCGGCACTGAACACGTCGCCCCGCAGCCCGTCGGTCGAGTCGCCGTTCATGCGGTACGCCATCTGGGCGTCCACCGGGTCGTCGTAGCGCTCGAACGCGGTGACGTACTGGGTCGCCAGGCCCAGCAGGTACGGCTTGCCCGTCTGCCCGGAGTCCCCGATCGACGGCGTGTACGCGCCGAGCATCGTCAGCCTCGGGCGTGCCGTGAACATCGCCGCGTACTTCGGGTGCTCGTACAGGTCGGCCGCCGGATACGTGTCGTACCCCGCGAGCACGTCCGCGACCGACTGCAGGTTCCCGATCGGCAGGATGTTGTACCCCGGTGCGCCCTCGCCGTACCAGCCGTCCCGGTCCACCTGGTCGACGAGCGTCGGCCCGATGTTCCCGCCCGTGTTCCGCCACGATCCCGCGCTGCCCGTCAGACCGCCGGCCGCGAACAGGAAGTCGAGCCACTCGACACCCGACGCGGGCTCGTCGAGCACGACGGCCGCCATCGCGAGCGTCGCCTGGTGCATCCCGAAGTTGCCGAAGATCGACGTGTCCTGCACCGCCGGGAAGATCTGCCGCAGGATGCCGTTCTCGATGTTCGCGCGGATGTCGGCCACGCTCGCCTTGGGCGCCAGCCCGTACTCGGTCGAGCGCGCCGACAGGTACTCGACGACCCCCGCGTCGTCCCCCTCGGCGATCGCCGGGTAGAACGCGTCGTAGCACTCGACCAGCGTCCGCGCGAGGCCCGTCTCCCAGATGCAGCCCACGGCCTTGCCGACGCCGCGCAGGCCGTCGGAGTGCAGGTACCCCTCCGCGCGCGGGTACGCCGAGGTGTCCATGGCCGGGTAGAGGTCGGCGAACCGGTCGAGGAGGATGACGCCGAGCCGCGCGTACTGCGCGTCGCCCGTGAGCAGGTACGCGTCCCGCAGCCGCATCAGGCCCTGCCGCAGGCTCGTCATCTTCTGGCCGGCGACGTCAGCCGGCGGGCCGTACCACCCGAACCAGTGCACGTAGTACGCGCAGAACGTCCACTTGGCGCCGTCGTCGTCGATCCAGCCCCAGCCGTCGTCGACACCCCAGGTCGGCCCGCGTTCCGGGTACAGCGTGTTGACGAGGTGCGCCGGGTCGCCGAGCTCGCGCTGGAAGTTCCCGTTCTCGTCGAGCGCGCTCGCGTAGAACGCCGCGAAGTCGTTCGTCGGGAACAGGTAGCCGCTGGACGGGTCCTCGAGCTTCCACGGCCGCGCGTACGGGTCGGCGATCCACGGGTAGTTGCCGAACTCGAAGATCTCCTCACCCGTGACCGGGGAGCCGAGGTCCTGGTTGACGGCGTAGCTGCGCGGCACGCCCTGGCTCGTGACCGAGCGCCACAGCCAGTCGTCGCCGGCGTCGACCAGCGGCTGCGCGCCCGCCACCGCCTCGTCGCGCATCGCCGCCGCCCAGTCGAGCTGGGCGACGTTCGCCCGGGCGGCCGCCACCTTCTCGGGCGTGTAGTACGTCGCGCGGGTCTTCACCGGCGTGGTCGACGGCGCGGCGCCGCCACCCGGCGCGGCCCCGGCCGTGCTCGTGGTGAGGGTCGTCAGTCCGTAGGCGCCGGCGGTCGCCGCGGCCAGCTGGAGCAGGGTCCGGCGGCTGAGCGTCAGGCCGGGCACCTGCTGGGGGAGGGTCGGGTCGTTCGTCACGTGCACTCCTCGTCATCGAACGGCCCGGGACGGCCGGTCGACGAGACCGGCCGACCCCAGGCCTCGTGATCAGGCGAACGCGGCGCTGGTGGCGCCGACCCCTCGGACGGGCAGGATCGCGTCCAGGAGCTGGTGGGTGTACGGGTGCTGCGGGGTGGCGAAGATCGCCCGCCGGTCCCCACGCTCGACGATCGCGCCGTCCTTCATCACGGCGACCTCGTCGGACATCCTCTCCACGACCGCGAGGTTGTGGGAGATGAGCAGATACGCGACGCCGAGCCGCTCCTGGATCTCCGAGAGCAGGTCGAGGATCTGCGCCTGGATGGAGACGTCGAGCGCCG
Organism: Beutenbergia cavernae DSM 12333; assembly: GCF_000023105.1. Lineage (NCBI taxonomy): Bacteria > Bacillati > Actinomycetota > Actinomycetes > Micrococcales > Beutenbergiaceae > Beutenbergia > Beutenbergia cavernae. The sequence continues at coordinate 3,711,799 of NC_012669.1, read as the reverse complement.
ACGTCGGCTCGTCGCACACCAGCACCTCGGGCTCCGGGGCGAGCGCCCGGGCGATCGCGATCCGCTGCTGCTGGCCACCGCTGAACTGCTGCGGGTAGCGCCGAGCGTCGTCCGGCGAGAGGCCGACCAGCCGCAGCAGCTCAGCGGCCCGCTCCGTGCGTTCGGCAGGCGTCCCGATGTCCTGCAGCCGCAGCGACTCCGTGATGTTGGCGCCCGCCGTGTAGTGCGGCAGGAGCGAGCCGTACGGGTTCTGGAACACCATCTGCATCCGCCGCCGCTGCGCGTTCGACGTCTCGTCGTGCAGGTCGTGGCCGTCCAGGAGCACGCGCCCGGAGTCCGGCTCGTACAGGCCCATGACGAGGCGCGCGACGGTCGACTTGCCGCTACCGCTCTCTCCGACGAGGCCGAGGGTGCGCCCGCGCTCGATCGTCAGGCTGACGTCGCGGACGGCGTGGGTGTCCCCGCCGCGGGAGTGGAAGGTCTTGTCGAGGTGCTCCGCGACCACGATCGGCGCGCTCGCGTCGTCGGACGCCGCCGCGGGCGTCACCAGGGACGCCGCCATGGGCGTCGGCGACGGCGCGTCGTCGTCGGACGCCACCTGAGGGGCCGACGCCGTCACGAGGCGCGGGGGAGCGGTGGCCGACCCGTCCGGCGCGCGAGCGACGTCGCCGACCTCGAGCGTCGCGTCGAGGAGCATCTGCGTGTACGGCTCGCGCGGGGCGTCCAGGACCTCGCTGATCGTGCCGCTCTCGACGACCTTGCCCTGGTTCATCACCAGCACGTCGTCGCAGAACCGCCGGGCGACGCCGAGATCGTGGGTCACCATGATCATGCCGGTGCCGCTGTCCTTGATCTCGGCGAGCAGGTCGAGCACCTGCGCCTGGACGGTGACGTCGAGCGCCGTCGTCGGCTCGTCGGCGACGACGAGGCGCGGGCCGGCGATGATGGCCATCGCGATCATCGCGCGCTGCCGCATCCCGCCCGAGAGCTGGAACGGGTACATCCGCGCCCGGCGCTCCGGGTCGGGGATCCCGACGTCGCCGAGCGTGGCGACGGCGCGCTCCCGGGCCTCGGACCGCGAGCACAGCCGGTGCCACGTCAGCGCCTCGGCCAGCTGGCGGCCGACCGGGATCGTCGGGTTGAGGGCCTCCATCGCGTTCTGGAACACCATCCCGACCTCGCGGCCGCGGATCGTGCGCAGGGTCCGGTCCGACGCCCCCACGAGGTCGGTCCCGCCGAACCGCGCCTGGCCGTCGAGGATCCGGCCGGTGCGCGGCAGCAGCCGCAGCAGCGAGCGCACGGTCACGCTCTTGCCGCTGCCGGACTCGCCGACGATCGCGAGAGCGCGACCCTGCCGCAGCGTGAACGTGACGCCGTCGACGGCGATGAACTCGTCGCCGTCGGCCCGGCGGAAGCCGGTCCGCAGCCCCGCGACGTCGAGTAGGGGCGCGTTCTCGTCCAGCCGGATCCGGGCGGTGCGGCTCGCGCGGCTCATGCGCGGGCCTCCGACGTGATGTCGAACGCGTCGCGGACGCCGTCGCCGATCCAGGTGAACGCGAGCAGCGTGACGGCGAACGCGATGGCCGGGGAGATGATCATGTGCGGCGACGACGTCGCGAACCGGACCCCCTCGTTGATCATCGCTCCCCAGGAGGGCATGTCGGCGATCCCGAGCCCCAGGAGGGACAGGCCAGCCTCGGTCGTGATCGCCGCAGGGACGGCGAAGCTCGTGGTCACGAGCAGCGGGCCGAGCGCGTTCGGCAGGATGTAGCGGGTGGCGATCGTCGGCCCCTTCGCGCCCATGCCCTGGGCCGCCTCGACGAAGTCCCGCTTCTTCAGCGTCATCACCTGCGCGCGGACCAGCCGGGCCTGGGTGACCCATCCGGCGATCGCGATCGCCGCCATCACCGACCAGAAGCTGCGGCCGAAGACCGTCACGAGCAGGACGGCGAAGAGGTACGTCGGGAAGGCGTACATGACGTCGGTCGCGGCCATGAGCACGCCGTCCGCCCGGCCGCCGCGGTAGCCGGCGACGACGCCGACGCTCAGCGCGACGGCCACCGAGATCACCTCGGCCACGAACGCCACCAGGAACGCCGTCCGGAAGCCGAACACCAGCCGGGACAGGATGTCCCGGCCCAGCGTGTCGGTCCCGAGCAGGTGGCCCGGGGTGCCGATCGGCGCGAGCTGCTGGCCGTAGTCGGTCGCATCCGGGGGGTACGGGGCGACCAGCGGGGCGAAGATCGCGACGAGCAAGAGCAGCAGGACGACCCAGAGGCTGATGAAGGCCATCCGGTTGCCCCGGAACCTAGCCCAGGCTCTGGACCACGGGCCTGCCGCCTTCACCGCCACCGGCGCCGGCGTCGCCGGCGTTCTTCCTGCTGACACGAGAGCCACGGAGCTTTCGCCCACTTTCTGCGCGCACGCGCGGGTCGAGGAGGCCGTACACGAGGTCGACCACGAGGTTCGTCGCCATGAGGATGATCGCGAAGAAGAGCGTCGTCCCCATGAGGAGCGGCATGTCGCGGCTGGACGCGGCCTGGGTGAACGAGAGCCCGAGCCCGGGGATCCGGAACATCGTCTCGATGAACACCGTGCCGGTCATGAGCGCGGCGAGCATCGGTCCGGTCACCGTGACGAGCGGGATGAGCGAGTTGCGCAGCACGTGCTTGCGGATGACGACGCCGGGCCGCCCGCCCTTCGCGATGGCCGCCGTCACGTACTCCTCGCTCAGGGTGTCGAGCATCGAGGAGCGGACGTATCTGGCGAGCACCGCGAGCGGGCCGATCGCGAGAGCCACCACGGGCAGGATCAGGCTCTGCGGCCCGCTCCACCCCGCCGCCGGGAGCACGTGCAGCGCTCCCGCGAAGATCAGCACGAGGAACACCGCCGTGAGGTAGCTCGGCAGCGCGTGCCCCAGCGTCAGCACGAACATCGAGCCCGTGTCCCACGCCGTGCGCTGCTTGAGCGCCGCGAACACGCCGATCGGGATGGCGATCGCGAGGGCGAGCAGCGTGGCGAGGATCGCGAGCGTCGCCGACACCGGGAACCCCTGGGCGATGATGCTCTCCACCGACTGGGCCGGGTACTTGTACGACGGCCCGAGATCCCAGGTCAGCGCCCCCTTCATGAACACGAGGTACTGCTGCCAGGCGGGGACGTCGTCGCCGTACCGCGTCGCGAACTGCCCGGCGACCTCCTGCGCTGCCGCCCCCGCCATCCCGGTCGAGCCGGAGTTGGCCCGCTGGATGTCCGCGAAGCTGCCCGGTGCGAGCTGCAGCAGCGTGAACGTCAGCGCCGAGATGACGACGAGCGAGAGCACCATGCGCAGCAGGCGCCGACCGACGAACTCCAGGTAACCCATGCTCACTCCGCCGAGTCGTCGACCCAGAGGTCCTTGAAGTAGTACCGGTCTGCCTGCGCGCGGATCTCCAGGCCCTGGACGCGGGGCTGGGCGACGTACACCACGTGGTTCCACGCGACGGGGAGCAGCAGCTCCGTGTCCTCGCGCAGGCTGGCGGCGTCGAAGAAGATCTCCTGCTGCTCGGCCTCGTCGCTCGTCTCGCGGGTCTCGGCGACCCGCTCCGCGAACGCCTGGGCCTCCGGCATGGTGCCCGTGCTGAGGATCTCCTCGATCTGCGCGGTGCGGTCGCCGGGGCTCATGGCCTCGTCGTTCTGGACGGCGAGGAACTGCTCGTAGCTCGCGCCGTCCAGCCCGGCCTGGCGGATCATGTCCGGCGACCAGAGCTGCTCGACCTGGTAGGGCCACGTGCTGATGCCGGAGAACGAGCCGTACCAGAAGCCGACGTAGCCGTCGTCGTGCATCTCGTAGCGGCGTTCGACGTAGACGCCGACCTCGACGACGTCTTTGACGGCCTGGATGCCGAGGTTCGTCTCCCAGGTGTCGATGATCGCGTCGAGCTGCGGGAAGTCAGACCCGGCGAGGATCGTCAGGGTCGGGAAGCCCTCGCCGTCGGGGTAGCCGGCGTCGGCGAGAAGCTGCTGCGCCTCGGCGACGGCGTCCTCGCCCCACATCGCGTCGTGGGCGGCCATGTCCTCGCTCCACCCGGGCACGATCGGCGACGTGAGTGTCGAGGCGGGCGCCGTCATCTCGCTGATCCCGGCGATCTCCTCACGGCCGAGGCCGAGGTTGAGCGCCCGGCGGATGTTCGGGTCCTCGATGATCGGGTTCGAGCTGTGCAGCGGCGCGAGGTAGGCCGTACCGGAGTTCTCGAGCACGTACATCTGCTCGCTGAGCACCGGGTCGGCGAGGAACCGCGTGATCTCGGCGGGCTCGCCGAGGCCCTGGATGTCGACCTCGCCGTTCTCGTACGGGACCGTCGTCGTGATCGAGCCCTGCTCGATGAGCTGGACGTTGATCTCGTCGAGCGCGACGTTCTCCGCGTCCCAGTACTCGGGGTTCTTCTCGAGACGCATGCTCGAGTTGGCGGTCCACGCGGCGAGGTTGTACGGGCCGTTGCCCACCCAGTTCTCCGGCTGCTGCCAATCGCCCTCGCCCTCCACAGCGTCCGGGTTCAGGGGCAGCATCGACGGGTACGTGAGGCCCATGACGAAGCCGGGGTTGGGCGCCGCGAGCGTGAACTCGAGCGTCTGGTCGTCGACGGCCTCGATGCCGACCTCGTCGTAGTCGGTGACGACGCCGGTGTTGTACTCCTCGGCGTTGAGGATGCCGAGCGGCACCTGGTACGACGACGCTCCGGTCGTCACCCCGCTGTCGCCGCGGGCCGGGTCGAGCAGGCGCTGGTACGTCCACTCGAAGTCGGCAGCGGTCAGCGGCTCGCCGTTGGACCACGTGACGCCGTCGCGCAGGTGGAACGTGTACGTGAGGCCGTCCTCGCTCACCTCCCACTCGTCGGCGACGCCGGGCCGCACGTCGGTGCCGTCCGGCGTCTGCAGCACGAGCCCTTCGAGAAGGCCCATCTGCACGAGCCACATGCCGAACGTGATGCTCTGCGGGTCGATGTGGGCGAAGTTCGTCGCCTGGACGGTGATGCTGCCGCCGTCGGCCTCACCGCCCTCGCCGCCGCCACCGCCTCCGCCTCCGGAGTCGCCGAACAGGGAACAGCTCGTGAGTGCCAGCGCTGCGGCCGCGGCGACGGCAGTCGCCTGGACCTTGCGGCGGAGACGGGGAGTGCCGGGCATCGGGGTCTCGCTCTCGGTCGACGGTTCCATGGAGTCCTCCTCGACTCTCGGATCAGATTCGGTCTGTCCGTAAATCTGGTACTGCCCTGACGTTATGGCGTCGGCGGGGGCGGCGTCAACGCTTTCCGTGTGACCTCCGGTTACCTTCAGGTCAACTTCTCGTTGCCGACCGTCGACCCGGCCATGGTGCCCTCGGCCGCGAGGGCGGAGATCTCCGCGAGCACCGCGCGCTCGGCACCCGGGGCCAGCGGCGCCGGGATCGCGAAGTAGACGGGTGCCTCGCACGGCTCGTACCCGCCCTCCTCGAGGTGCCGGGCGGTCACGAGGTACGTCGTCATGCCGTCCGTGTACCCCATCGGGAGGCAGCGGCCACCGCTGACCTCCTTCGCGTGCAGCCCGAACCTGCTGACCGGCTCGCCCGACATGCCGAGCAGCGCCAGGTCGGGCGTCAGCCGCAGCTTCACGAGCTCGAGCACGGGATCACGCCGGTACCGATCGGGATCCTGCGCCATGATCCGCGCCCACTCGCCCTGCACGTCGCCGCGGGCTGTCATCCGCTCGACGAGCGGGAGCGGGAGGCGGTCCTGCAGGGGGAGCGGCAGCGAGCGGCGCGTGACGGCGACGGCGGCGTGCCCGGCCGACGTCGCCCGTGGCAGCGCGCGGGCGGCCAGGTGGGCCAGCTCCGCGGCGATCGCCTCGACGTCGTCCTGCCCGCCGTTGGCGAACGTCCCGTCCGCGGCGTAGCGGGCGGGGTTGACGTCGCCGCAGCAGCCCTGCAGGTACATCGCGAACGGCGTCGTCTCCCGCTCGAGCACGTCGGCGAGCGTCCCCGCCAGGTCGGACGTGACGGCGTTGCCGTGGTGCACCACCGGGTGGCACGCGAAATGTGCGAGCAGGGCCGCCGTCGCGCCCGAGGCGTCGACGAACCGCACGAGCGTGAGGTCCCGGTCGATGGGCGAGCGGGGCACCTCGCCGGCGGTCCGCGCCCACCGCCGGTCGACCGAGGCCTCCGTCGGGGTGCGCACCGTCTCGACCGACACCGGGACCTCACCGTCGAGCGCACGTCCGATGCTCGCGAGGGTGCGTTCGACGAGGTGGTCCAGGTAGGCGTCGTCCGGCGGGCCGAGCGACGGGGTCATGAGCCGCGACGTCTGCGGCCCCGAGTGGTTGTGGGTGGCGTGGAGCACGAGCGACGTCGGCGGAAGCCCGAACCGCTCCGCGAAGGCCGCGCGGAGCGGCGCGACGACGTCGTCGGCCCACCACAGCAGGTCGGCGCTCACGAGGACGACGGCGGGGCGTCCGCCGGCCCGCAGCGCGAGCGACCGGACGTGCAGCGGGGCGAGGACCACGCTGGCCGGGCCGAGCCCCGCGCGGGACGCGTAGCCCGCGAGCGGCACCGGCGCCGTCGGCGTGATGTCCGTCCGGTCCGTCCCGATCCGCAGGTCGGCGGCGGTCACCTCGTGAGCGACCACGTGGTGGCGCCCGCCGGGAGGTCGACGGCCAGCTCGGTGAACGTCCGGCCGTGGCGCACCGCCTGCGTGAGCGTGTGGTCGGGACCGGTCACCCGCACGCCGGCCGGGAGCAGGATCGCCGCGCCCGTCACCGGCGTCTGCGCCTCGACGCGCAGCGTCCATCCCTCGTCCGTCGCCGTGACGTCGAGGCGCACACCACGGCGGGTCCGCTCCCACGTGTTGATGCGCTCCGCCGTCCACCACTGCATGCCGCGGCTGCGGGCCTCGTCCGCCAGCTCGACGCACGCGGCGCGGGTCATCGGCCGGATGTTGAGGTGCGGGCCGTGGAACAGGAAGTGGGCGACGCCGTGCTGCGCCTGCGCGCCGTCCAGGATCACGTCGCGGATCGACGCGTGCCCAGCCCAGGCCAGGTCCTGGGTGTGCAGCGGGAGGTTGAGCACGTCGTGGAACGTGCGCCCCGCGCCGGCCTCCGCCAGGGGGAAGGACACGTGCGCCGTCCCGAACGGGAACCCGACCGTGCCCTGCTTGCTCGGCCCGCGGGACTCGTCGATCTCGATCCCGAGCCGCTCGCACCAGGTGTAGAACTCCGTCCAGCCCTCCCAGCGCGTGTAGTGGTTCTTGTTGGAGACGATGCGCTCGCGGCCCGTCACCGCCTGCGCCCAGGCGTACTGCGCGCGGATCTGGGGCCATCCCCATGAGGCGAGGTCGGCGTCGTGCATCGCGTTGTAGTGCAGCGCGTGCTCGTGCCCGGCGGCGGTGATCGCCTCGTAGATCTCGGGCCCGTAGCCGCCGGGGAAGACCTGACACCACGTGACCTGGACGCCGGCGTCGGCGAACGCGTCGAGCGCGGCCTGGCCGTCCTCCGGCTTGTTCCCGTCGGAGTCGTGCGACATGTGGGCGATCGCCGAGATCCCCTCCGGCCAGTACCCGAGCCACGGCACGAGCACGCCGGTCTCCTCGGCGGCCCACCACACCGACTGCAGCAGCAGGGAGCGCCACCAGTCGGCGTGCGGCTGGTCGAACATCGGCACCGCCGACGGCGGCGGGTAGGTGTGCGTGTAGTCGTCGGGCACCGGGCCCTCACCGGGCGGCAGGGCGCGGTCGGTCTCGAGGTCGAGAGCCATCCCGTCCTCGGCCTTGAGGATGTCGTCGTCGATCGGCGCGGTGCCGTCCGAGGCGGGGACGCCGTCGGCGACGACGGCGAAGCCCTGCTGGATGCGCACGATCGACTGGAGGACGTCGGCGCCGAACGTGACGACGACGCCGTCGCCGTGGCGCCGCGCCGTGATCGCGGCGCTGCCGTCCGGCCACGAGGCGAGCGTGGTGGTGCCCTCGGCCGGGGTCAGGGCGAGGCCGCCGACGGCGCGCAGCGGCCGCGGCGGCACGTGCGTCCAGACGTCGGTGCCGTCGCCGTGCACGGTGACCTGCGCCGTCGACGACGCCGCGCCGGTCGTGACGCCGGCGAGCGCCGAGAGCGGGCCGGGCTCGGCGGTGACGACGAGCGCGCCGCCCTGTTCGACCCAGGCGGCGAGCGTCTCGGCGTCGGCCGGCGTGACGGGCGACGTGACGAGCACGACGCCCGACGGGGCGTCGCCGGCGTCGGAGCCGGCGTGGGAGATCCCGGCGTGCGCGAGGACCTCCGTCGCGTACTCCGCCCACTCCTGTGCCGGACCGGGCGGCGGCTGGGCCGCCCAGATCGTCACTGTCGGCCCGACGGCGGAGGGCGAGGTGGGTGCGGCTTCGGCGTGTTGGTGTGCGGTGGTCACTGGCTCAGCCTGCCGGAGCGAGCGGCATAAGTACAGGGCTGAATAACAGTTCTGGACGATGCGTAATCACGGACGCGGTGGTCGCGAAGGGCAGGCGGGCTCACCCCGTCAGGCGCTCGTCCAGCAGCTGGTAGCGCACCGGCGGGCGCCCGACCTTCTGCACGCGGGCCGGCGGCATCGGCCACGCGAGGCCGGCGTCCACGAGCGAGCGCAGGGTCCGGCGCGCGGTCCGGAGCGTGACGCCCTGCAGCTGGGAGACGCGCTCGGCGTCGACCACGCGGCCCTCGTCGCCCTGGCCGTCGAGGAGCGTGATGATCTCGCGGAGCGTGTCGTTCTGCCGGTCCGCGACGGGCGCGGGCTCCGGCGCCTCGCCGTCGTGCGATGCCGGCAGGGCGATCGGGCTGCCCTGCGGGCCGACGAGGTAGGCGAGGTCACCGCCGGACTCGACGGCGAGGTTGACGGCCGACTGGGCGTTCTCCTCCGCCTCGAGCGTGGTGCGGCCGAGCCCGATGCCGACCTCGGCGTCGATCCCCAGCGCGTCGCGGACGGACGCGAGGAACGGGGCGCGCGTGAGGTCGTCGGTCCCGGAGCGCAGCGACCCCATGGTCGTGATGACGAGGTAGCTGTGCTCGTCGCGCTGGAGCACCGCCGCGTCCATCCGGCGGGCGTCGTGCAGGAGCGCGCGGTGCAGCGAGAGCTTGAGCTCCTGGTACCAGTAGTTGCTCGAGCTCGTGCGGTGGGGCAGCGCCGAGGCGGGCAGGCGGGCGATGACGATCGCGATGCGCGAGTCCTCGAGTCGGGCGCCGCTGCCCAGCAGCCGGGCCGTCCGCAGGGCGTTGCGCAGGCTGATCGCGGCCGGCGCCATCGTGAGGCTCGGGATCTCGGCGTCGGCCAGCGCCGCCGCCACGGAGGGCACGGTGGTGATCGCGCCGCTCGTCCGGCCGGCGTGGAAGAGGTCGCGGTGGAACGCGAGGAACTGCTCCGGGGCGACCGACTCGTGGTACTCCATGACGTGCACGTGGCGCATGTCGACCCCGAGCTCCGCGTACGTCTCCCGGACGTCGCGCTCGAGCGCGGAGTCGATGCTCACCCGCGCCGGGTCCACCGTGCCGCTCAGCGACCCGCGCAGCAGCGCCGTCGGCAGGGCGACGCCGCCCGTCGGCACGAACGTCGCGGGGACGGGCAGCGGCCCGCCGGACATCGCGACGTCGTACGGGAGCGGCCCGGCGAAGAGCAGCACGTCGACGTCGCCGACGATGCGCATCGCCTTCTCGCGCGCGTCGGACTCCCGCTCGTACACGGCCGTGAGGAGGCGGTGCGGGGTCCGCGTCTCCTCGCGGGCCACGGCGGCGATCCGATGGACGAACTTGTCCGCGCCGATCACCCCGATGGTCACGTCCTCGGGCGCAGGACCGTGGAGTGCGGCCATCATCAACCTCGCTTCCCGTCCGGACGAGGTGAGCGTAGCGGCGGCAGACGGCGCAGGGGCGCTGGTCCTGTGCGCCGGGCGTTTCCGTGGCTGAATTTCGGGCACGCCCTATTGTGAATCACGACAGGCCTTCATAGGGTCGACGCCATGCGCATCGGCGTCGTCGACCTCGACACCTCCCACCCGTCCTCCTTCCACCCGCTGCTCCTCGCCCGCGGGCACGACGTCGTCGCCGTCGTCGGCGGCGACACCGTGGCGACCCCCGAGTACACGGCCCAGTACGCGAGCGAGCGCGGCATCGAGCGTGTGGAGGACGACCCGGCGGCCCTCGTGGGCGACGTCGACGTCGCCTTCGTGCACTCGGTCGACTGGGACGACCACGTCGAGCGGATCCGGCCGTTCGTCCAGGCCGGCGTCGGCGTCCACGTGTGCAAGCCGTTCGCCGGCCGGGTCGCCGACATCCGGCAGCTCGAGGCCTGGGCCGCCGACGGCGCCCGCATCGCCGGCGGGTCGGCCCTGCGCTGGTCGGCCACGGCGCGGGCGGGTGCGGCGCTCGCGCCGCGGACGGTCTTCGCCGTCACGTACGGGCACCTGCTCGACTACGGCATCCACGCGTACTCGCTCGTGCACGGGATGGTCGGGCCGGGCATCGAGGCCGTCCGCGCGCTGGACGGCGCGGGCCGGCGAGCCGAGCTGCGGTGGGCCGACGGGCGGACCGCCGTCGTCGTCGTCGAGGAGCCGGGCGGCGGGTACGGCTTCTACGCCACCGTCGTCGGCGAGGGCGGCGTCAGCCAGCTGGACGCGTCCAAGGACGACCTCTACGGGGCGTTCCTCGACGTCACGTGCGCGTACCTCGACGGCGAGGCGGAGCTCGGCCTGACGTTCTCGGAGCTCGTGGAGCCCGAGCTGGCGATCCTCGCGGCCCGCGCGTCGGCGGCGCACGACGGTGCCTGGATCGGCCTGCACGGCGACGACGAGCGGCTGGCGGCCGGCGACGTCGACGGCGGCGAGTTCGCGCCGGGTTACGCGGCCACACGGCGGGCGGCGCTCGGGATCGAGACCGAGGGCGCCGTCCGATGAACGCGGGAGCGCGGACGCACCGCGCGCGCACGCTGCGGCTGCTCGCGGGGTCGTTCGCGCTCACGGCCCTCGCCGCGACGACGGCGTTCGTCCCCGCGGTCGCCGGTCCGCCGGACGGCGAGGTCCTGCACGAGGGCGACGTCCTGGTCGAGAACCACAGCTTCGAGTCCGGCCTGGACGCGTGGCGCGTCACCGACGGGCGCGGCGGCGACGCCGACGCCGGGTGCGGTGACGCGGTGACCACGTCGGACGAGCAGGCCGCCGACGGCGCCGCGAGCGCCGTCGTCTCGGCGACGCCGGGATGTGGGCGCCTCGGCCTGCTCAGCTCCCCGGTCGACGTCGTGGCGGGGGAGACCTACAGCGCGTTCGTCGACGTCCGGTCCGGCACGCAGGCGCAGGTCGCGCTGCGGTGGCTGTCCGACGACGGCGACGTCGTCGCGTCCGTCCAGCCGCGCCCGGCGCGCCACGAGGGCGTGGTCGAGGTGCAGGGCGAGGCACCGGACGACGCCGCGGCGCTCGCCGTCGAGGTCGCCGTGTGGCCCGGGCGGCCCGGGACCGAGACCGTCGTCGACAACGTCCTGCTCACCGCGCCGTACACGCTGCTGCCGAACCAGGTGACGAAGCCGGCGACGTTCCTGGCCGCGCAGGCGGGCGTCGACGAGAACGGCCGGGCGGTGACGTTCACCGTGGCCACGGGCTCGGCGGCGGAGCCCGCCCAGCTCGTCGTGAGCGACATCCTCACCGGCGAGGTCACGCGGACGGTGCCGCTGCCGGGCGCGACGGGGTCGTGGACGGTGTCCCAGCACCCGACGAGCGGCCTCGTCTACATCGGCACGTACCAGAGCGCCGCGCTGTGGTCGTGGGAGCCCGGCAGCGAGTCCGCCACGCGCATCGGCACGCCGCCGGTGCCGCACCTCGGGATGGTCTACGGCCTGAGCTTCGGCGCGGACGGGACGGTCTACGGCGGCGGCTGGGGCGAGCCGACCGCGGGCTACGAGGGTGCGGTGCTCTGGTCGTACGACGAGAGCGCGGGTTTCCTCGGCGTGCACGGCGACGACCCGCTGACCACCGACGCCAACTACACGCGGTGGACGGCGTACGAGGAGACGACCGACGCCGTCTTCACCGGTACCGGGACCGTGCCGCACCTGTACGGCTGCGACACCGGCGCCGACGCCGAGTGCGTGGACCTCACGCAGCTGCTGAGCCCGGAGATCCTGGCCGAGCCGTGGGTCTACGGCGGCACGGCGAGCGACGGCCACGTCATGGTCTGGGCGGGCGACAGCAACAGCCTCGGCAACGACTGGCTCGTGGTGCTCGACGTGACCCGCGACGCCGCCGGGGCGCTCCAGGCGGAGGTGAGCGCCGAGATCCCCGGCGTCGTCTTCAACGGGTCCAGTCGCGTGGTCGACGGGAAGATCTACTACACCAAGGCCGGCGACCCGGAGTCGGCGCTGCACTCCTACGAGCTCGCCACGGGCCAGGAGGAGCGGATCGCCGCGGCGCCGACGGGCATCTTCTCCCGGTCGTGGGAGGTCGTGGAGCTCGACGACCCCGCCTGGCCGGGCGTCACGATCGTCGGGCAGAACTCGGGGGCGGTGCTCGCGATGTACAACCTCGAGACCGGAAACTTCCGGCGGGGCGCCGTCACGGGCATCCCCGACGTCTCCATCGGGATCAACTCCGTGGTGGGGGCGCCCGACGGGCGGATCTGGACGTCGGGCTACCTCACCGGCGGGCTGGGCACCTACTCCCCGATGCGGGGGGACCGCCAGACCTCGTACGCCGTCGGCGGCCAGGCCGAGGGCATGCTCGCGCACGACGGGCTGGTGTACCAGGGCATCTACCCGTACGGCCAGATCCGCGCGTTCGACCCGCTCACCCAGGACGGGTCGTCCCAGCCGCCCACGGTGTGCGAGATCGGCGAGGAGCAGAACCGGCCGTACGCCCTGCACGGGGTCGGCGACCGGCTCTACTACGGCTCCGAGGCGACGTACGGCGCGCACCAGGGCGCGTTCGGCTGGGTCGACCTCGCCACCGGCGAGTGCCACACGTCGCGCGGGATCGCCGGGGACCGCTCCGTCAACACGATCACGTCGAGCGCGGGCCTCGTGTTCGGCGGCACATCGATCTTCTTCTCCTACGACGGCACGCCGACCGAGACGGAGGCCGTGCTGCTCGTGGTCGACGAGGCCACCGGCTCCTCCGAGCTCGTCGAGTGGCCGGTCGCGGGCACCCGCTCGATCAACGCGGCGGTGACCGCCCCGGACGGGACCGTCTGGTTCTACGCCGAGGGGTGGCTCCTCGCGATGGACCCGCACACGCGCGAGTGGCTCGTGCAGGAGGAGGTGTTCCCCGACCTCAAGCCGGGCGACCGCATCCCGGGCAACTACGCGTCGATGATCCTCGGCGGCGACGGCGTCGTGTACGGCAACGCCGCCGGGCGGGTGTTCGCGTTCGATCCCGCCGCCGCCCTCACCGACGGACCGGACGTCCGGGTGCTCCTCACGGGGGCCAACGCGGGGATCGCCGCGGACGGTTACGGCAACCTCTACGTCCCCTACGCCTCGACCCGACTGGTGCGCATCGATCCCAGCGCCGTCGGCTGACACCGGGGACACGACGACGCGCCGGGCCGCGCTCGGCATCGACCCCTGACGCCTCCCCCCCGATCACGGAGATGAGTCCGATGCCCGGTACACCCGCCCCTCGGGGCCTCGCCCGTCGCACCTTCCTCGGGCTCGGCGCGACGACCGCCGGAGTCGCGATGGTCGGCGTCGAACCCTGGCTCCCGGGGCACCGGCCGGCGTTCGCCGCGGACGGCAAGACCGGGCCGACCTACTTCACCCCGGACAAGGTGGCGAACGCCCGGGCGAACGTCGCGCGCTTCGACTGGGCGGCGGCCCTGCGCGACGCCGCGGTCACGGCCGCCGATCCCTACCTGGCCGTGCCGGACGACCAGCTGTGGTCGATGGTCCCGGCGCAGACCGTGGGCCGGAGCCTCGGCGTGCTCATCCGCTACCAGGCCAGGCTCCTGGGGAGCCCGGGTCCCGAGGGCCCGGAGATCAACAGGTTCGGCAACTACCCCTGGCTGATCGACCAGTTCGCCGAGCCCTGGAAGATCACGAGCCCGGTGACGGGCGAGCGTTACCCGAGCAACGACTTCGCCTCGTTCTACGCCGCCGGGATCGACGAGCACGGCGAGTTCGACCCGGAGCTCGCCCGCGAGAACGGGTCGCAGTACCTCGTCAACGAGCTGTACCCGGAGCGCGGTGAGGGTTGGGGCGTCGACGACGGCTCCGGCTGGCAGGACCCGGACGGGAACGTCTGGACGTTCATCGCCTACTACTGCCACTGGGGGCTGTGGTACCGCACCGGGGCGACGACGTACGGGCTCTTCCAGCACGCGCTGCAGTCCCTGCGCGACGCGTACCTCTACACCGGCGACGCGCGCTACGCCCACAAGGGCCTCGTCCTCCTGGACCGGATCGCCGACGTGTGGCCGGCCATGGACGTCACCGCCTTCCCGTGGGAGGAGGGCTTCGACAACGGCGACCCCGCGATCCACACCGCCCAGGGCAAGACGGTGAACGACATCTGGGAGACCGGCGTCGCCAACTACCTCATCCAGGCGTACGACGCGTTCTGGCCCGCGATCGACACGGACCCCGAGCTGCTGGCCTTCGTCGCGGCCAAGACCGCAGAGTTCGGGATCCCGACGCCGAAGTCGACGCCGGCCGAGCTGCGGGCCCACATCGAGGACCACGTGCTGCGGCTGGTCCTGCCCGCCGTGCAGAACTCGCAGATCCGGGGCAACACGGGGATGCACCACGCGACACTGGCCCTCGCCGCCGTCGTCCTCGACCGAGCCGGTGAGAGCGACGCGATGCTCGACTTCTGCTTCCAGCCCGGGGGTCTGGAGGAGGTCGAGGACCCGGACGCGCCGTACGGGCGCCGCTGCGTGGTGACCGGAGGCGATCTCGCTCGGCTGCTGGTCGAGGAGGTGGACAGGGACGGCTGGGGCAACGAGGCGGCGCCCGGCTACAACGTGCTGTGGCTGAACTCGTTGCTCCCGATGGCTGACGCGGTGGACGGCTACCAGCGCTATCCCGACTACGACCTGTTCGGCCACCTCAAGTTCCAGCGGATGTTCGGGGCGAACCCGCCGATCACGATGCTCTCGCGCTACACACCGAGCATCGGGGACAGCGGGAAGGCCGGCAGCCCGGGCGTGGTCGCCAATCTCGCCACCACCACCACGGGGTTCCTCAAGACGGGCGACCCGCTCCAGGCGCAGCTGATCCACCTCCTCGCCCAGGGCGACCTGAGCGGCGTCCACGGCTCGGTGTTCGACGCCGAGCCGGAGGCTGTGCAGGCGGAGGTCGCCCAGGTGGTGGCCGAGCACGGGCCCTTCGACCCGGCGACCGTCCACCAGGCCGGCTACGGGTTCTCCGGCCTGCGCAGCGGATCGGGGGACGCCCGGAGCGCTGTCTGGATGTACTACGGCCGGTCCCAGGGGCACGGGCACCTCGACTGCCTCAACCTCGGCGTGTTCGGGGCGGGGATGGACCTGGCGCCCGACCTCGGCTACCCGGAGGTCACCGGCACCGATCCCGAGCGTCTGAACTGGACGGCCGCCACCGTCTCGCACAACACGGTCGTCGTGGACGCCGCGTCCCAGGCGCCCCAGTGGGTGGGGGTCCCGACGCTGCTGGACGCGGGGTCGGTGGTCTCGGCGGCGGAGGTGGAGGCGGCCCACTGCTACCCGCACGTCTCGCGCTATCGCCGGACGACGGCGCTGGTCACGATCGACGACGACGCCGCCTACGCCGTCGACGTGTTCCGCGTGCGGGGCGGCCGCTCGCACGTGTTCAGCTTCCACGGCGGCCCCGGGGAGGCGAGCGCCGACGGTCTCGCCCTCGTGGCGCAGGACGGCGGCTCGTACGCCGGCCCGGACGTCCCGTTCCAGGACCCGGACTACAACAGCGCGGCGCGCAGCGGCTTCAACTACCTCACCAGGGTGGAGCGCGACCAGGCGCCGCCGGCCACCTGGAGCGTGGACTGGGCCGTCCGGGACCAGTGGGACGTGCACGCGAGCGACCCGGACGCGCACCTGCGGCTCACGATGCTCACCGAGTCCCACGAGGTGGCGCTGGCCGACGGGATCCCCCCGCGCAACAAGCCCGGCAACCCCGAGTCGCTGCGGTACACCCTGGTGCGCCGCGACGGTGAGGACGACCTCGAGAGCACGTTCACCAGCGTCCTCGAGCCGTGCGTCGGCGCCTCGCGGCTGCGCTCGGTGCGGCGCGCCTCGCTCGGCGGTGGGTCCGACCCGTCGAGCGTCAGCGCGGTGCGGGTCGAGCTGGAGGACGGTCGCGTCGACTACGTCGTCAGCTCGCTGGACGACGACGTCGAGCACGTCATCGACGACCGCATCCGGTTCCGCGGCCGGCTCGGCGTCATCAGGATCGCGCCGGACGGCACGGTCGAGCTCCGCCACCTGCACGGTGCGCGGATCCTCGAGCTGCTCGACGAGCACCGCCCGACGGCGCTCGCCGAGGTCCGCGGCGTGGTGGCGACGTTCACGCAGGGCCTCGAGCCGGAGAACGAGGTCGTGCTGGAGATCGAGCCGATCCGCGGCGGGGTGGGCCGCACCCTCCGCCGCCTGACGGGTGCGTGGGTCCACATCGACACGGACGGGGAACGCAACGGGAGCTACCGCATCGAGAGCGCCCGGCTCGCCGGGCGGGACCGGCTCCGGTTGTCGCTCGGCGCGCAGACCCTGGTCCGCGGGCTCGCCGATCCCGACGACGCGGACGGCGGCTACGTCTACGACCTCGTGGTCGGTGCGCCTGCTCGGGTCCCGCTCACCTGGGAGAGCTGAGCGTCGCGAGCCAGGCGACGGCTCAGGCGGGTTCGTGCTGCTCGTGCTGCTCGTGCTCGCTGTACTCGCGCAGGAGTGCGTCGCCGTCGCTCGCGATGCCGCGGAGCGTCGCCGTGACCACGACCTCCAGCTGGTCCGGCTCCATCGGCTCACCACCGAGCAGGAGCCGGTAGAACACGAGTGACGTGAGGGCGTCCACGGCGAGGGGCAGATCGACGTCGTCCCTCAGGTCCCCCCGCCGCAGCGCGGCGAACAACGTCCGGTGCACGGCGCGCCGCGGCGGCTCGAGCACGACCTCCTCCAGCTGCTCGTGCGCCGCGGGATCGCCGGCGCCCTCCGCGATGAGCTGCGCGAGGGTCCCGGGGCCGAGGCGGCAGAACGCCTCCGTCACCAGCACGAGGCACTCGTGGAGGTCGCAGAGCGTGCAGCCGGAGTCCGGCGCCGAGACCCGGCCGAGCCGGTCTCCGAGCACCGCGAGCGCGAGATGACGCCGGTTCGGCCAGCGGCGGTAGACGGCCGCCTTGCTCACCTGGGCGCGGCGCGCGACCTCCTCGATCGCGAGGCCGCCGTAGCCCTCCCGGTCCAGGAGACCGGCCGCGGCCTCGAGGACCGCCTCGTCGATGTGCGCGTCGCGAGGACGCCCTCGCCCCGTGACCATGCCGCCTCCCGTCGATAAAATAGATCCGAGTCGTACCGTATCGGAAATGGGGATCCATGTCGACGAGCAGGACCGCGGACGTCGGAACGAGCACCCCCGCCCGGGCCGGGCTCGCCCTGCTCATGGTGCCGATCTTCATGGCCGCCCTCGACATGACCGTGCTGTTCCTGGCGATCCCGACGATCGCCGCGGAGCTCCTGCCGACCGGGACCCAGCAGCTGTGGGTGCTGCACGTGGGCGACATCGCCGGCGCCGGCCTCGTGCTCACCGCGGGGCGGCTCGTCGACCGGTTCGGGCCGCGGACGTTGCTCGTCGTCGGGATGCTCGCCTACGGTTCGGCCTCCGCGATGGCCGCCTTCGCGCCGTCCGTCGAGCTGCTCATTCTCGCCCGGATGCTCCTCGGGGCCTCGGCGGTGACGATGGCGCCGGCGGGCATGGCGCTGCTGCGCCACATGTTCCCGGCGCCCCGCCAGTTCACCAGAGCGCTGGCGCTGTTCATGGCCGCGTTCTCCGGCGGGATGGCGCTGGGCCCGCCCCTCGGCGGGCTGCTGCTCGAGAACTTCTGGTGGGGTTCGATCTTCCTCGTCAACGTGCCGATCGCCGTGGCCGTGGCGGTGCTCGCCCCGCGACTTCTGCCCGCGGTGGCCGGGACCGGACAGGGCCGGATCGACCTCGCGAGCGTCCTGGCCTCCTCGCTCGGCATCGCGGGTCTCGTCTACGGCGGGCAGGAGCTCGCCGCGACCGGGTGGGACCCGTGGAGCGGTGCCGCCCTGGCCGCCGGCCTGGTGCTCGTCGTCGCCTTCGTGCTGCGCCAGCGCACGCTCCCCGACCCGCTTCTCGACCTCGGCCTGTTCCGGTACGCGCCATTCGCGCTCGGCGTGCTCGCGATCTGGCTGGTCATCACCGCGACCGCCGGCGCCGACCTCCAGTTCGCGCAGCACCTTCGGGTCGTGCTCGGTCACTCGGCTCTCACCGCCGGCGCGCTGCTGGTGGTGCCCGCGCTGGCGTCCGTGGCGGCGACGGCGGCCTCGCCCGCCCTGCTGCGGTGGCTGCGCCCGGGGCACGCCATCGCCCTCGGTGCCGGGGTCGCGCTCCTCGGCGCCCTCGGCATGGTGGTGGCGGTGACGGCCGGGACCGAGGCGTCGACGGCGCTGCTCGTCGGGGCGGCCGCCCTCGTCGCCGCGGGCGTCGCGCCGGTGTTCGCGCTCGGGACCGGCGTCATCCTGTCGAGCGCGCCCGTGGAGCGGACGGGCTCGGCGCAGGCGACGCAGGAGGTCGGCGGCAGCCTCGGCAACACCGCGGGTCTCGCGCTCGGCGGCACTGTCGCCTACCTCGCGTACTCGGGCACGCTGCGTGACGATCTCCCTGTCGGGATGGACGAGGAGCTGGCCCGGCAGAGCGTCGAGAGCGTCGGGGGCGCGCTCGATGCCGCCGAGGCGCTCCCGCCCGACGTCGCCGCGCAGCTGACCGAGGCCGCGCAGACCGCGTTCACGGTCGCGACGCGAGACGCGTACCTGGTCGCGGTGGCGGGGCTCCTCGCCGTCGCGCTCATGACGTTCCGTGGACTGCGGAACGCCCGACTGGAGGAGGACCACGATGACTGAGCCCGCCGTCCGCTCGTTCGACTCGGCGCTCGCGAACGGACCGCGCCTCGGGGATCGCCGCATCACGATGACGCCCGCCGTCGAGGCATCTGAGGGCGGCCCGCTCAGTGCGTACACGGCCCACCTCGGCCGCGGCGAACGGGCCGACGTCCCGGCGCCCTACGACGAGGTGTGGGTGGTGGTCAGCGGCCGGCTGCGCATCGTGGGGCCGGGCGGCGTGGTCACCGCCGGGGCCGGGGAGTACCTGCACGTGCCGCGCGAGACGCCGGGTGAGCTCGAGGCGGTGGAGGACACGACGCTCGTGTGCGTGTCCGTTCCCGCGCACTGACCTCAGTCGGGGTCGGACGGGTCGAGCGGCTCGTGGTGGTCGAGGTTGACGACGCCGCGCTTCCAGTAGCCGCTGACCGACAGCTGGTCGGCCCGCGCCCCGGCCTCGTGGCGCAGGTACGCCCGGACGGGCACGAGCGTCGTCGCCTCGCCGGCGGCGAACACGACGTCCTCGGGGGCTAGCGGCCCGAGCGAGCGGACGGCGTCGAGCACCTGCCCCGGACCGTCCTCGCGGTAGAGCCACTCGATCGACGCGTGGCCGAGCTCGGCGCCGTACGGTTCCACGCTCTCGTCGGCGACGTCGAGGATCGCCGTCACCGGGACGTCCGGGCCGACGGCGGCGACCCAGCGCGCGGCGGCGGGCAGCGCCGTCTCGTCCGCGACGACGACGAGGCGCGCGATGCCGTCCGGCGCGAGGACGGAGCCGCGCGGCCCGGCGATCGCGAGCTCGTCCCCGGCCGACGCCCGAGCCGCCCAGGCGGACGCCGGGCCCTCGTCGCCGTGCAGCAGGACGTCGACGTCGAGCACGTACCCGGGTGTCTCGACGCCGTCGTCGCCGACCTCGTCGCCCGGCCGCAGGGACCGCACCGTGTAGTCCCGCGAGATCGACACCCCGCCGACGGCGCGCTGCAGCCCGCCGTCGGCCGTGATCGACGGCGCGTGCAGCTCTCCCGTGACCGGGTCCGGGAAGAACACCTTGACGTGGTCCTCCGGCCCGTCGGCGACCATCGTCGCGAGCGGCGGGAGGTCGGGGCTGCCGTCGCGGAACGTCACCCGGCGCACGGTCGGCGTGAGGTCGCGGACGGCGTGCACGTGCACGCGCCGGACGGCGAGCGGGTGTCGGGCGGTGGCGCGTTCGAACGGCACGTGCGCGTGCTCCTCAGGTGGGCTGCTCCTGCCAGCACCGTAGCGCCGCCGGAGGACGAGCGACGGCGCCGGCGGGCTGCCGCCGACCTAGGTGGCGCCGTCCGGCTCCTCGGCGCTCGCGGTGTACGGCTTGCCCGGCCAGTACGCCCACTCCTCGAAGTCGGCGACACGGCCGTCCTCGGCGAACGTCAGGAGCCACAGGTCGCGGTACTCCTGGGGTGCAGGATCGCCGTACCGCACCTCCAGGCGGACGACGGCGGTGGCGCCGTCCACGGCGACGGGCTCGGCCCGGACGGTGAAGTCCAGGCCGGCGTCGTCGGCCCAGAACGCCTTGATGGCGTCGTGGCCGACCTCGCTCTCCTCGTACGGCGAGGGCCGGTACCGCGCGTCCGGCGTGAACAGCCGCTCGACGCCGGCGAGCTCAGCCGAACGCCAGTAGCGCTCGTACTCCGCGACCCAGGCCATGACCTGCGCTCGGTCCATGCACCGATGCTCACCCGTCGCCGCGGTGCCCGCAATCGGTCGTCAACCCGCCCCGAGCGCCGTCGCGAGCTCCGCGGTGGCGCCGACCAGCTGGGCCATGGCCACGGGGTTCATGTAGTCCCGGTAGTGGACGATCTCGCCGTCCCGGACCCGGATCACGCCCACGGCCTCGAAGCGGTACGGCCCGCCCAGGGCGTGCGACGTGCCGGAGTGCGCGATCTCGACGACGACGACCTCCGGGTCCACGCCCTCGTGCGCGACAAGGGTGACGTCGTCGATCTCGATCGCGCGCCGCGACCGGGCCGAGACGGCGTCGACGTACGCCCTGATCTGCTCGCGCCCGGCCAGGCGGGTCGGCGTCCCGGGGGCGGCGAACGGGTACTCGAGCACACCGTCGGCCGCGAACAGGTCGGCGAAGGCGATCCCGTACCTGCCGGTCACCATGCGACGCACCTGCTCGGCGACGTCGAGAGGCGAGCCGGCCTTCGTAGGCTGTGACGTCATGCGGTCCTCCTGGTTCGATGGGACCGGAGCGAAACGGAACGGTGGCCCCGCTTTGACGATACGGAACGCGCGCCCCGCTTGTCAACGGACGGCGGCGTCGTCGTGACCCGGCAGCCGCGCGCCGACGCGCGACGCAACCGTGAGCGCGTGCTCGCGGCGGCGCGGGAGGCGTTCGCGGCCGACGGCGCGGCGGTGCCGCTCGACGAGATCGCGCGGCGGGCGGGCGTCGGGGCGGGCACCGTGTACCGCCACTTCCCCTCCAAGGAGGCGTTGTTCGCGGCGGTGATCGACGACGACGTCGCCCGCCTTCTCGCCGACGCGCGCGAGCTCGCGACGTCCGACGATCCCGGCGACGCGTTCCTCGGCTACCTGCGCCGCCTCGGGGAGGAGGCGGGCGCGCGGCGAGACCTTGCCGACGCGCTCGCGGTGGCGGGGTTCGACGCCGGCCCCTCGTTCGACACGTCCGCCCCCAGCCTGCAGGAGGCGCTCGGCGTCCTCCTCGCCCGGGCGCAGGCGGCGGGCGCCGTGCGCGCCGACGTCGGCACGAGGGATCTCGTCGCGCTGCTCAAGGGTGCTCTGGTGGCGGTCGGGGTGGCGGACGACGACGGCGTGCGGGAGCGCGTGTTCGCCGTGCTGACGGACGGGCTCCGACGCGGCTGATCCGCCGTCGACCCGCGCGGCGTGGCCTCCGCGCGTGCTGCCGGACGCGTGTCGCAACTTTCAGTCGACGCACGCCGTCGAGCCTGCCGTCCGGCCGACCTGCGGTCGAGGGGTTGACGCATCGCCGGGCGAGCGCTTACCGTCGGGCTATCGATCAGGACGTCGATAGTTTCGAGCGGGAATCCGGAGCGAGCGCCAGCGAGCGCAGGAGGATCGCGACCTCAGGAACGAACCACAGAGCGGTGGCGGAGGGTCCAGGTGGCGCAAGGGCAGGACGTGGACCCGGCGGGTCCGGGCGAGCGAGGAGACGCGCGCCCGTGGCAGGACCCCGGTCGGAGCGTGGCCGAACGCGTCGAGCACCTCGTCGGCGCGATGACGTTGGACGAGAAGCTGTCCCAGCTCGTCGGCCTCTGGGTCGGCGCGGATCCGGACGGCGGTGACGTGGCTCCGCACCAGGCGGACATGAGCGGGCACGTCCCGGCGTTCGCCGACGTGATCGCCGGCGGGCTCGGTCAGCTCACGCGGCCGTTCGGCACGGCGCCCGTGGACCCGGTGCAGGGTGCCCGGTCGCTCGCCCGCTCGCAGGCGCAGATCGTCGCCGCGAACCGGTTCGGCATCCCCGCCCAGGTGCACGACGAGTGCCTCGCCGGGTTCGCGGCCTGGCAGGCCACCGCCTACCCGGTCCCGCTCTCGTGGGGCGCCTCGTTCTCGCCGGGCCTCGTCGAGGAGATGGCCCGCCGGATCGGCGCCTCGATGCGCTCCGTCGGCGTGCACCAGGGTCTCGCCCCGGTCCTCGACGTCACGCGCGACTTCCGGTGGGGTCGCACGGAGGAGACCATCGGCGAGGATCCGCACCTCGTCGGGGAGATCGGGGCAGCGTACGTGCGCGGGCTCGAGTCCGCCGGCGTCGTCGCCACGCTCAAGCACTTCGCCGGTTACTCGGCCTCGCGCGCCGGTCGCAACCTCGCGCCGGCGGGACTCGGCCCGCGCGAGCTCGCCGACGTCATCCTGCCGCCCTTCGAGGTCGCGCTCCGCGAGGGCGGCGCGCGCTCCGTCATGCACTCGTACGCGGACGTCGACGGCGTCCCGGCGGCCGCCGACGTCCACCTCCTCACGGACCTGCTCCGCGAGCGCTGGGGCTTCGGGGGGACGGTCGTCGCCGACTACTACGGCATCGCGTTCCTGCACACCCTGCACGGCGTGGCCGCCGACCTCGAGGAGGCGGCCGGGCTCGCGCTCGCCGCGGGCGTGGACGTCGAGCTGCCGAGCGTCCACGCGTACGGCGACTTCCTGCGCGCGGGCGTGGCCGCGGGCCGCATCGACGAGGCGCTCGTGGACCGGGCCCTGCGGCGGGTGCTCACGCAGAAGTGCGAGCTCGGCCTGCTCGACGCCGACTGGGAGCCGCTCCCCGAGGCGGTGCGGGATCCCGCAGGGAGGAACGGCACGGAGCTGACGCTCGACGACCGGCGCTCCCGCGCCGTCGCGCTCGAGATCGCCCGCCGCGGCGTCGTCCTCCTCGCGAACGACGGCACGCTGCCGCTGCCGCCCGCGGCGCGCATCGCCGTCGTCGGCCCGCTCGCCGACGACCCGCTCGGCATGCTCGGCTGCTACTCCTTCCCGGTCCACGTGGGCGTGCGTCATCCCGAGCTGCCGATGGGGATCGAGGTCCCGTCCGTGCTGGGTGCGCTCCGCGAGCGGGCCGACGGCGTCACGTACGCGCCCGGGTGCGACGTCACGTCGCGCGACACGTCCGGGTTCGACGCCGCCGTCGCCGCGGCGCGGGACGCGGAGGTGTGCGTGGTCGCGGTGGGCGACCGGGCCGGCCTGTTCGGCCGCGGCACGTCGGGGGAGGGGTGCGACGCGAGCGACCTGCGCCTGCCCGGCGTGCAGGCCGACCTCGTGCGGGCGGTCCTGGACACCGGCACGCCGGTGGTGCTGCTCGTGCTCAGCGGCCGCCCGTACGCGCTGGACGACCTCGCCGACGACGCGGCCGCCGTCGTGCAGGCCTTCTTCCCCGGGCAGGCGGGCGGACAGGCGATCGCGGAGGTCCTCACGGGAGCCGTCAACCCCTCCGGCCGCCTGCCGGTCAGCCTGCCGCGCGACGCCGGCGGCCAGCCCGGCACGTACCTCGCCGCGCCGCTCGGCCGCCGCAGCGGCGTCTCCGCCACGGATCCCACGCCGCAGTACCCGTTCGGGCACGGGATCGGCTACACGCGCGTCGCGTGGGGTGACGTGAGCGTGCTCGGTGACGACGACGCCGCAGCCTCGGGCAGCGGTCCGGCGGGCGGGCGCGTCGCGTGGCCGGTCGACGGCGACGTGACGCTGGAGCTGACCGTCCGCAACGACGGTGCACGAGCCGCCGCCGACGTCGTGCAGCTGTACCTGCACGACGTCGCCGCCCAGGTCGTGCAGCCGGTCGTCCGCCTCGTCGCGTTCGCGCGTGTCGAGCTCGACGCCGGCGCCTCGGCGCGCGTGCGCTTCACGGTGCCCGCGGACGCCGCGTCGTTCACCGGGCTGAGGCGCGAGCGGATCGTGGAGCCCGGCGGGGTGGAGCTCCGGGTGGCGCGGTCGAGCGCCGACGTCCACGCCGTCGTGCCGCTCGAGCTGACCGGCGCCCTCCGGCGGGTCGGACCCGGTCGACGCCGGGCGAGTGCCGACGTGCGGGTCCTGGACCCGCTCGCCGAGGAGGTGCCGGCATGACGACGCCCGTGCCGAAGGCGATGACGCCCACCGTGGTCGAGGCCGCGATGGGAGAACCGGTGGGCGAGGAGCGGGTGCAGCAGCCGCCGCGCCGGATCCGGCAGGGCTGGCGCAAGGCCGTCCGCCGGGACTGGCAGCTGTACTCGCTGCTGATCCTCCCCGTCCTGTTCTTCGTGATCTTCCGCTACCTGCCGATGGCCGGGAACGTCATCGCGTTCCGCCGGTTCCGACCAGGGGGCTCGATCTTCGGCGAGGAATGGGTCGGCCTGTATTACGTGCAGATGTTCATCCAGGACCCGACGTTCTGGAACGTGTTCCGGAACACCCTCATCCTGGGTGCCCTGAGCCTGGTGATCATCTTCCCGTTGCCGATCGCCCTCGCGCTCATGCTCAACGAGCTCCGGTCGCGCACGTTCAAGCGGTCGATCCAGACGATCTCCTACCTGCCGCACTTCATGTCGGTCGTGATCGTCGCCGGGCTCGTCTTCCAGCTCACGGCCGCCCGCGGCACGATCAACCAGATCGTCACGGCGCTCGGCGGTGACGCGATCCTCTTCATGCAGCAGGCGGAGTGGTTCCGCTCCATCTACGTCGGCTCGGAGATCTGGCAGACGGTCGGGTGGGGCACGATCCTCTACCTCGCGGCGCTCACGACGATCGACCCGCAGCTGTACGAGGCCGCCCGGATCGACGGCGCCGGCCGGTGGCGGCAGACCTGGCACGTCACGCTCCCCGGGATCCGGCCGACCATCGTCGTGCTGCTCATCCTCAACATCGGCACGTTCATGGCGGTCGGTTTCGAGAAGGTCCTGCTGCTGTACAACCCGCTGCTCTACCCGACGGCGGACGTGATCTCGACGTACCTGTACCGGGTCGGCATCATCTCGAGCAACTTCTCCTACGCGACGGCGATCGGGCTCTTCGAGGCGCTGATCGGCCTGACGCTCATCCTGTCCGCCAACGCGATCTCGCGCCGAGTGGTGGGAGCGAGCCTGTGGTGACCACCGAGCTGCCAGCCTCCGCGCCGCGCGTCGAACGACCGGTGGGGACGGTGATCAAGGACACCCGCGGCTACACGGTGTTCCGGGTGGTCAACGGGACAGCCCTGCTCCTGGTCGCGGCGCTCACGCTCTACCCGTTCATCAACCTGGTGGCGCAGGCGTTCAGCTCCGAGGCGTTCATCCGCTCGGGCCAGGTGAACCTGTGGCCGCGCGGGTTCAACCTCACGACGTTCGACATCGTGACGAGCGACCCGATGTTCTGGCGCAACTACGGCAACACCGTCGTCTACACGGTGGTCGCGACGGCGATCGCGATGGTGCTGACGACGACGTTCGCGTACGCGATCTCGAAGCGCCACCTCAAGGGGCGCACCGTGTTCATCGGTATCGCCGTGTTCACGATGTTCTTCAACGGCGGCCTCATCCCGAACTACGTGCTCATCAACACGCTCGGCATGAAGAACACGCTGTGGGCGATCGTGATCCCCAACGCGATCAGCGTGTTCAACCTGCTCGTCATGAAGTCGTTCTTCGAGAACTTCTCGACCGAGCTGGAGGAGGCGGCCGAGATCGACGGCCTGAGCACCTACGGGAAGCTGTGGCGCGTCGTGCTGCCGCTCAGCAAGGCTGTCATCGCGACGATGGTGCTGTTCTACTCCGTGTCGTTCTGGAACTCGTGGTTCTCGGCGTTCCTGTACATGGACCGCGCGGAGCTGTACCCGGTCACCGTGTACCTGCGGAACCTCATCGCGGCGGCCACCGTCGTGCAGGGCGCGGCCGGCTCGGACTCAGCCGCGCAGATCGCCTCGAACGTGCAGGCCGTGACGATGCTGCTCACGGTCCTGCCGATCATCTGCGTCTACCCGTTCATCCAGAAGTACTTCGTGTCGGGCGTGATGCTCGGCGCGGTGAAGCAGTGACCCACGCCAAGAGGCACCCGCACGCCCGGGCTTCGATCGCGGAGCCGGGGCATCACCGAGGAGGAGAACCATGAGGACGACGAGGAGACGCAACGCGGCGGCCGTCGTCGCCGCGGCGCTGGCGATCACGCTGGCGGCCTGTTCCAGCGACGGGGGATCCGAGGATGAGACGCCGGACGAGAGCGAGCTCGGTCAGGTCGGCGCGATGGAGGACTACGACGTCGGGACGACGTTCGTGGCGACCGAACCGGTGGAGTTCGGGCTCCTGTACCGGGACCACCCGAACTACCCGCTGCAGGAGGACTGGCTCCTCCTGCAGTCGCTCGAGGAGGACCACAACGTCAGCTTCGACATCACGAGCGCGCCGCTCGCCGAGTGGGACCAGCGCAAGGGCCTGCTCATCGGCGCGGGCGACGCTCCCGAGATCATCTCGGTCACCTACCCGGGCCAGGAGGTCCAGTTCGTCGCCGGAGGGGCGATCCTGCCCGTCAGCGACTACCTGCAGTACCTGCCGAACTTCACGGCGAAGGTCGAGGAGTGGGGCCTCGAGGAGGCGCTCGACCAGCGCCGTCAGGAGGACGGCAAGTTCTACATGCTGCCCGGCCTGCGGGAGTCGGACCGTCCCATGTACACGTACGCGGTGCGGGCCGACGTCTGGGAGGAGCTCGGCCTCAGCCTCGAGCCGGCGAGCTTCGACGAGTTCGCCGACCAGCTGCGCACCGTCCACGAGGCCTACCCGGACGTGTGGCCGCTCTCGGACCGCTGGTCCGCGAACGGGCCGCTCGAGGCGACCCTCAACTTCGCCGCCCCGAACTTCGGCACGTCCGCCGGGTGGGGTTACGGCGAGGGTGTCACGTGGGACGCCGACGCCGAGGAGTTCGTGTACACGGGGGCCACGGAGGAGTACCGCGCTCTGCTGGAGTACTACAACGGCCTCATCACCGACGGCCTCATGGACCCGGAGAGCCTGACGCAGGACGACGACCAGGCCATCCAGAAGTTCGGCTCCGGTCAGTCGATGGCGATCGCCGCGAACGACCAGGAGATCCTGCGCTACCGCGACACGTTCACCGAGCTCGGGACGGACGCCGAGACGGCGCTGATCCGGGTTCCCGCCGGCCCGGCCGGTGACAACGTGCCCGCCGGCACGCGCCTGCAGAGCGGCCTCATGATCTCCGCCGACGCCGCCGACAGCGACCACTTCCTCGCGCTGCTGCAGTTCATCGACTGGCTGTACTACTCCGACGAGGGCCTCGAGTTCGCCAAGTGGGGCGTCGAGGGCGAGACCTTCACCTGGGACGGCGAGACGCGCGTCCTCGTCGACGACATCGACATCAACGGCCTCAACCCCGGCGCCCCCACGCAGCTCAACGTGGACTACGGCTTCCACAACGGGGTGTGGATGCTGGAGCACGGCTCCACCGACGACCTCGACCAGTCGATGCTCCGGCCCGAGGTGATCGACTTCGTCGAGTCGATGTCGAACCGCGAGGAGCTGACGCTGCCGCCGCCGTGGCCGCTCAACGAGATGGAACGCGAGCAGGTCTCGCTCCTGCAGACCGCGCTCAAGGACCACGTCTGGCAGAACACCGCGGCGTTCATCCTCGGTCAGCGGTCCTTCGACGAGTGGGACGCCTACGTCGCCGAGCTCGAGGGCCTGAACGTGCAGCAGTACCTCGACGTCGCGAACACCGCGCAGGAGCGTTTCGCGGAGAGCAGCTCCGAGTAGGTGCGGCGGCTGGGGTGCCTGGGTCGGGTGCGGCGGTGGCGGCCGGGGTGCCTGGGTCGGACGCGGCGGTCGCGGCCCGTGCCCGGGTCGGGTGCGGCGGTGGCGGCCCGTCCTGCCCGGGCGCTCCTTCGTCGCGCCCCACGCCCAGCCACTCCGGGACGGGCCGCCACCGCCGCACCCTCG
Source organism: Beutenbergia cavernae DSM 12333 (assembly GCF_000023105.1). Lineage (NCBI taxonomy): Bacteria > Bacillati > Actinomycetota > Actinomycetes > Micrococcales > Beutenbergiaceae > Beutenbergia > Beutenbergia cavernae. Next base: position 3,683,369 of record NC_012669.1, on the reverse strand, counting down.
CAGGGCGCCCCACCTTCGCGAGAGGTTCTCTGCGCCACCGCGAGAGGAAGTCTGCGCCACCGCGAGAGGTTTTCTGCGCAACCGCGAGAGGAAGTTGGCGTCACCGCGAGAGGGTTTCTGCGCCACCGCGAGAGGTTTCTGCGGGCGACACCAGTGAGGCGGGCCTCCAGCCCGCGGAGAGGACCCGATGATCCTGCCGAGCACACGCCGGATCCCGTACGGCGGCGACTACAACCCCGAGCAGTGGCCCGAGGAGGTCTGGGCCGAGGACGACGCGGCCTTCGACCTCGCGCACATCGACACCCTCACGGTCGGCGTCTTCGCCTGGTCGCTGACCCAGCCGCGCGAGGACGTCTACGACCTCGATCTCCTCGCGCAGATCCTCGACCGTGCGCACGCGCAGGGCCGCCAGGTCTGCCTCGCCACCGGCACCGGAGCCCTGCCCCCGTGGCTCGCGCGCGCCTACCCGGAGGTCTGCCGCACCGACTTCGAGGGCCGGCGCCACGTCTACGGTCAGCGCCACAACGCCTGCCCCAGCTCACCCGCCTACCGCCGCCTGGCCGCGGCACTGGCGGGCGCCGTCGCCGCGCGGTTCGCGGACCACCCCGCCCTGCTCGCCTGGCACGTCAACAACGAGTACGGCGGCGCCTGCTACTGCGACCTGTGCGCCGCCGAGTTCCGGGCCTGGCTGCGTCAGCACCACGGCAGCCTGGACGCGCTGAACGACGCCTGGAACGCCACCTTCTGGTCCCACCGCTTCACCGCGTGGGAGGAGATCGTGCCGCCGAACGCGCTGTCGGAGCACTGGCGCGGCCCCGACCACACGGCGTTCCAGGGCATTACGCTCGACTACCTGCGCTTCACCTCCGACAACCTCCTGCGCACGTTCCGCGAGGAGAAGGCGGCGATCCGGGAGCACTCCGACGCCCCCGTCACCACGAACTTCATGGGCATGTACCGCCCGATCGACTACCACCGGTGGGCCGACGACCTCGACGTCGTCTCGTGGGACAACTACCCGCCCGACGAGCGCTCGGCCTCGCGCATGGCCCTCGCCCACGACCTCATGCGCGGGCTCAAGGGCGGGCAGCCGTTCTGGCTCATGGAGCAGACCCCGACCGTCACCGCGAGCCGCGACGTGAACCCGCTGAAACGGCCCGGCGTCATGCGCCTGTGGTCGTGGCAGGCCGTCGCCCACGGCGGCGACGCCGTCCTGTTCTTCCAGATGCGCCAGAGCCGCGGCGCGTGCGAGAAGTACCACGGCGCCGTCCTCAATCACGCCGGCCGCACGGACACCCGCTCCTTCCGCGAGGTCGCGGCGCTCGGCGAGGAGCTCGAGCGGCTCGGCGACGCCCTCCTCGGCGGCCGTACACCGGCCCGGGTCGCGCTGCTGTTCGACTGGGACTCCTGGTGGGCCGTCGAGATCTCCGACGGCCCGAACCGGCACGTGCGGTACCCGGCCGTGCTGGTCGACTACCACCGCGCGCTCTGGGAGGCGGGCGCTCAGCTCGACGTCGTCCCGGTGACCGCCGACCTCACGGGCTACGACGTCGTCGTCGCCCCGCTGCTGCACATGGTCAAGGGCGACCTCGCCTCGCGGCTCGAGGCCGTCGTCGCCCGCGGCGGCAGCGTCGTGACGACCGTGCTGTCCGGCCGCGTGGACGAGGCCGCCAACGCGTTCCTCTCCGACGTCCCTGGCCCGCTCGCCCGCCTGCTCGGCGTCCGGGTGGACGAGACCGACGCCCGGCCTCCCGCCGCGGCGAACTCCGTGACGTTGACGGAGGACGACGGCGCGGCCCGCCTGGTCTCGGACGGCACCCTGGTCTTCGACCTCGTCATCCCGGACGGCGCCGACGTGGTCGGCACGTACGGTGCGGACTTCTACGCCGGGTCGCCGGCGGTCACGCGGAACACCTTCGGCGACGGCGAGGCGTGGTACGTCGGCACGATGCTCGACGGCGACGGCGTCGCCTGGGTCGTGCGCCGCGTGCTCGCGCGTCACGGGCTCCTGGGTCCGTACGCCGACGCGCCGGGCGTCGAGCACGCGGTCCGCCAGGTCGACGGGACCACGTACGACCTGGTGCTGCACCACGGGGACGAGGCGGTCGAGGTCGTCGCGCACGCCGGCGGCACCGACCTGCTGACGGGAGGCCGCATCGAGCACGGGGCGACCCTGACGCTCGAGCCGACCGACGTCGTCGTCCTCGCCCGCGACGATGCCGACGCAGCGTCGATGCCGACGCCGGCCGGTACCGTCGAGGCGTCTGACCCAGCAGCAGCGGGCCAGGGGCGGGCCGGAAGGACGTGAGCGCCATGGCCGACGGGGCGGCACCATCGCCGATCGTCGGCGCCGGTCCGCTCTCGCGCGCCTCCGCCGTCGTGTACTGGACCCTCGCGCTCGAGGCACTCTTCCTGCTGGCGGCGTCGCCGGGACTCGTGCTGCTGTTCCTGCTCGTCCCCGACCCGAGCAACATCCCGCTCGTCGCGCTCGCGCTCGTGCCGGTGGGCCCGGCGTTCGCCGCCACGGTCTTCGCCTGGCGGGCCTCCGCCCGGGAGCGGGACCTGGCGCCGTGGCGGCACTTCCGCCGCGGCTACCGGCTCGGCCTCGGCGACGTGCTCAGGATCTGGATCCCCGGCCTGGCCGTGCTCGCGGTCCTCGGGATCAACCTCACCCACCTGGAGGCGACGGGCCTGCCGCCGGCGGGCGGCGTCGTCCTGGCGGTGCTCGCGGCGGGCATTGCGCTCTGGCTGGTGCACGCCGTCGTGCTGGCGGCCCTCATGTCGTTCCGGACCCGCGACGTCGCCCGACTCGCCCTGTACTACCTCGGTGCGAAGCCGCTGGTCACCCTGCAGTACGCGTCGTTCGCGATCCTGGCGGGCGGCGTCGTCGTCCTGACGTCCGACTGGGTGCTCGCCGCGCTCGCCTCGGTGCTCGCGGCGCTCGTGCTGCGGGCCGCGCGGCCCGTGCTCGCCCACGCCGAGGCGACGTTCACGGCGTCCTGAGCGGCCGACCAGGCGTCACGAGCCGGCGCCGGTCCCGACCTGCACGTTGTGGTACGCCTCGACCCACCACCGCCCGTCCCGCCGCACGAACACCTCGAGCAGCCGGGTGGTGAGGACGCCGTCCGGCGGGACGGGGACCCCGGGCGGCATCTCGACGACGCCGCGCACCTCGTTCTCGACGTCGACGAGCGCGACGTCCGGGGTGACGAATCGGATGCGCCGGATGACGTGGTGCTTCGTGGTCGCGCGGTAGAACGTCGCCAGGATCTCGCTGTGCCGAGTCGCGAACGCGGACGCCCCGTACAGGAGCGCCCCGAAGACGTTCGTGAACGAGACGTCGGGTGCGACGTGGCGGGCGTAGCCGACGCCGTCGCCGGCGTTCCACGCGGCGGTCTGCTCGGCCACGACGGCGCGGATCGCTGCCTCGTCGTCGGCGTGCGCACCCGCCGTCTCGAGCTCCGGCACAGTCCCCCTCCTGGCGGCCACCGTAGCCCACCACGCCCGGCCGTCACTCGGGAGGGGCGGTGCTCCCGCGCACGACCAGCTCCACCGCGAGGTCCATCCGCGGGTTCCGCAGCGTCTCGCCGCGCGCGAGCGCGAGCAGCATGCGGGTGGCGGTGGCGGCCATCTCGCCGAGCGGCTGCCGGATCGTCGTCAGGGCCGGCCCGATCCACTCCGCCACGGGGAGGTCGTCGTAGCCCACCACCGAGAGGTCCTCGGGCACGCGCAGCCGGAGCTCGCGCGCCGCTCGCAGGAGCCCGACCGCCTGCATGTCGCTGCCGGCGAACACCGCCGTCGGGCGGTCCGCTGCACCGAGCAGCTCGAGCCCGTGCCGGTAGCCGCCCTCGAGGGCGAAGTCGCCGTACCGGATGAGGGAGGCGTCGACGGCGATCCCCGCCTCCTCGAGAGCGCTGCGGTAGCCGTCCACGCGAGCCCGCGAGCACAGCACGTCCGGCTGCCCGGAGATGACGGCGATGCGGCGGTGCCCGAGCGAGAGCAGGTGGCGGGTCGCGGCGAGCCCGCCGCTCCAGTTCGCGGAGCCGACGGTGGGCACGTCGGCGGGCTGCTCGCCGGCCGTGTCGACGACGACGAACGGCACCCCCCGCGACAGCAGCTGGCGCCGCTGCCCGGCGTCGACCTCGCTGAGCACGAACACGACGCCCATGGAGCCGCGGGCGAACACGTCGTCGAGCCACTCCTGCCTCGGGCGGTGCGCGCCGCCGAGCTCCGACAGCACGACGCCGAGGCGCTCCGCCGCCGCCACGCGCTCCACGCCCCGGATGATCTGGGCGGCCCAGCCGGCGTCGAGCTCGTGGAACACGAGCTCCACGAGCTTCGACCGGCTCCGCCCGCGGGCGCCCCGGCGCGTGTAGGAGTGCCGCTCGATGACCTCCTCGACGAGCGCCCGGGTCGCCGGCGCCACGTCAGGCCGGCCGTTGAGCACCTTCGAGACGGTCGGCACGGAGACGCCCGCCTCAGCGGCGATGCTCGCGATCGTCGCGCGTGGCGCGTCCTCAGCCATCGACCCCGCCCTCGCTCCGGAACTTTCGGGCTGACGCTACCACCCGTGGTCCGAGATCAGCGATCCGCCGGACGGGCTCGCGGCGCACGAAGCCGATAGTTTCGGATCGTGCGCCGGCGGGCAGCGCCGTCCGTCACCAGTCGTGCATCGTGCCGTCCTTGAGGCGGTTCACCGGCAGGTAGGCCGGGGTGTACGCGAAGCCGGCAGCGGCGTCGTCGTCGTACGTGATCCCCAGCCCGGGCTCGGTGCCCGGGTGCAGCAGCCCGCCGTCGAACGTGAACGACTGCCGGAACACCTCGTTGGTCCGCTCGCCGTGCGGCATGTACTCCTGGATCCCGAAGTTGTGGATGGCCAGGTCGAGGTGCAGCGCGGCGGCCATGCCGACCGGCGAGATGTCGGTCGGCCCGTGGATGCCCGACTTGATCTGGTACTGCGCCGCGTAGTCGAGGATCTTGCGTAGCGCCGAGATGCCGCCCGTGTGCGTGACGGCGGAGCGCACGTAGTCGATGAGCTGCTCGCGGATGAGCGTCTGGTAGTCCCACACCGTGTTGAAGATCTCGCCGATGGCGAGCGGCGTCGTCGTGTGCTGCCGCACCAGCCGGAGCGCGTCCTGGTTCTCCGCGGGCGTGCAGTCCTCGAGCCAGAACAGGTCGTACGGCTCGAGCGCCTTGCCGAGCTTCGCGGCCTGGATCGGCGTCATGCGGTGGTGGCCGTCGTGCAGCAGCGGCAGCTCGGGCCCGAACTCGTTCCGCACCGCCTCGAACACGGTCGGGAGGTGGCGCAGGTACGCGCGCGTGTCCCAGTCCTCCTCCACGGGCAGCGCCGTGCGCTGGGCGGGCTCGTAGTCGTAGCGCGCACCCTCGGCCGTCGGCTGCGCGGCGACGCCGTACACGGCGTCGATCCCCGGGACGGCCGTCTGCACGCGGATCGCGCGGTACCCCTTCTCGAGGTGCGCGCGGATCGAGTCGAACAGCTCCGGCACGTCCCGGCCCGACGCGTGCCCGTAGGCGAGCGCGCCGGCGCGCGAGGCGCCGCCGAGCAGCTGGTACAGGGGCAGGCCCGCGACCTTCGCCTTGATGTCCCACAGGGCGACGTCGACGGCGGCGATCGCGGCCATCGTCACCGGCCCGCGCCGCCAGTACGCGCCGCGGTAGAGGTACTGCCAGGTGTCCTCGATGTTGTGCGCGTCCCGCCCGACCAGCAGGGGCGCCACGTGGTCGGAGAGGTAGCTCGCGACGGCGAGCTCCCGCCCGTTGAGCGTCGCGTCGCCGAGACCCGTGACGCCGTCGTCGGTCGTGAGCCGCAACGTCACGAAGTTGCGGTCGGGGCTCGTGACGAGGACCTCGACCTCGGTGATCCTGCTGCTCATGCGGTACTCCTCGTTCCTTCGATCTGCGCCGCGCCGCGCGCGACGTCGTCGACGATGCTGGTGATGGTCTCGGGCCGTGCGGCCGGGAGCAGGTGGTCGACGACGGCGGCTGCACCGTCGGCGAGGGAGGTGCGGGCGCGCGCGGCGAGGGGTGCGCCGCCGGGGTCGGCGTCGCTCGTCCAGCCCGAGCGGAGGTGGGCGAGCCAGGCCGACCACAGCCGGAGCTGTCCGTCGCCGGGCGTCGCACCGTCGGCGAGCCGGGCGGCCACGACCGGCGTCGACCGCGCAGGCAGCTTCGCCGAGCCGTCCTTCGCGATCTGCTCGAGCAGGTGCCTGATCCGCGGGTTGGTGAACCGGCGCACCAGCGCCGCCCGCGCGTCGCGGATCTCACGCTCGGGCAGCGGAAGGACCGGTGCGGCGTCGTCCCAGAGCGCGTCGAGCGCACGCCGGCACTCGCCGTCGGCCATCGCCTCGTCGATGCTGGTGTGCCCGCGGGCGAGCCCGAGGTACGCGAGCAGCGAGTGCCCCGCGTTGAGCAGCCACAGCTTGCGGCGCGTGTAGACCTCGACGTCCGGCACGAACCGGGCGCCCTCGACCTCCCACGCGGGACGGCCGGCCGGGAACTCGCCGGCGAGGTACCACTCGGTGAACGGCTCGGTCACGACGACGCACGGGTCGCCGCTGGCCGCACGGTCGTCGTCGGTCGCGGCCGGCGTGATCCGGTCCACCACCGTGTCGACGAACGAGACGTGGTCGGTGATCCACTGGGCGAGGCGCGGGTCGTCGGCGGCGCCCAGCACGGCGTCGCGCGTGCGCGCCCCGTTGGCGGGGAGGTTGTCGCAGCTGACGACGGCGAGCGGGCCCGCCCCGGCGTCGCGGCGGGCGGCGAGCCCGTCGGCGAGGCGACGCATCGCCGACGTCGCCCCGTACGCCGGCTCGGTGATCGTGAGCGTGACGACGGCGACCCGCGGGTTCGCCACGGCGCCGCGCCAGGCCGCGGTGTCGGCGCCGTCGTAAGCCCCTGAGATCGACGTGATGCGCTCGGCGGCGTCGCCGTCCGGCTCGCGCACGAGGAGGGTGTACGCGCAGCCCTGGGCCGCGAGGGCGCGGGCGGCGTCGGGGCGCCGGCCGGTGAACGCCGCGATGCCCCACAGGTCCGCGGCGTCCGCGGCGCCAGCGGCATCCGACGGGTCCGCCGGGTGTCCGCCGGCACCGGACGCCGCGAGGTTGGCACGGTGGGTGTACCAGGCCTGGTGCGCGCGGTGGAACGCGCCGAGCCCGAGGTGCACCATCCGGACCGGCGCGCCTCCGCCGTCACCGACCCGTGCGACCCGTGCGACGCCGCCCCCGCCGTCGAGTGCGTGGTCGCTCACGGCATCACCGGCGTGTCGGCGGCAGGGATCACGCACTCGGCGGACGCGTCACCCACGGGAGAGGTCCCAGGTGGCCCGCAGGTAGGCGAGGTTGTCGGCGGTGCGCTCGGCGAGCGGGACCTCGGTCGAGAAGTCCTCGACCGTCACCCAGTCGTCGTACCCGACCGCGGCGAGGGCGCGGAAGTACGCGAGCACGCTCGCCTGCCCCTCGCGCAGCGGCGCCCACGCGTGCTCCCACACGGTCGCGCCGCTCGCGTCGCGCTCGCCCGTGGGCCGCCACACCGCGTTCTTGAGATGCACGTGGGCCAGGTAGTCGCCGAGCATCTCGAGCGCGGGCTGCGGGTCCTCCCAGCCCTCGATGACGAGGTTGCCGAGGTCGTGGATGACGCCGACGTGCGCCGGGTCGAGGCCGTCGAGCAGGCGCAGGGCGGCCGACGCCGAGGCCGTGATCGTCTGGTGGTGCAGCTCGACGAGCGCCTTGACGCCGTGTGCGGCGGCGCGTTCCGCGACCCAGGTGTAGTCCTCGCGCGCCTGCGCGAACAGCTCCGGGTACGTGCCGGTGCCGAGCGCCGGGACTGTGACCCGGACCCGCTGCGCGCCGGAGCGCGCCGTCGCGAGCAGGAGCTGTTCGACGTCGTCGCGCTCGTAGCAGCGCGCGTACCCGGCGAGTGCCGAGATCACCAGGCCGCCGTCCGTCGTCGTGCGCGCGATCTCCTCGGCGGCGTCGGCGACGCCCGCGAGCGGCCAGGTGGCGCGGTTGCCGGACCAGAACCCGGCGTCGCCCGCGGGCGCCGGCTGATCGACGACACGCCACTCGACGCCGTCCCAGCCCTGCGCCGCCAGCTGGGCGACGGCCTCGGCGGGCGTCCACTCCGGCGTCGACGCGGTGAAGACGGAGAACCTCATCGCAGCACCTCCGTGCGCTGATCGGCGGGGACCGGGTCGGACGACCCGGTGCGGGTGGCGACGTCGTCGTAGACGCCGTCGAGCACGTCCGTCACGCGCACCGGCTTGCCGAGCGTGGCCGACAGGTACACGGCGCGGACGGTGGCGAGGGCGCGCAGGCCGTCGTCGAGCGTCACCCAGGGGGCGCGGTGCTCGCGGATCGCCGCGACGACGTCGGCCCACTGCGTCGCATGGGAGTTGCCGTACTGGCTGGCGTGCGAGCCGGACGGGTCGAGGCTGCCGCGCGGGCTCGCGACCGTGCCCGCCTCGGACACCTCGAGGTGCGCCTGGTTCGCCTTCCACTCGCCGTCCTCGGCGTCGAGCGCGTGGAAGAACGCGAGGTCGTCGCCCTCGATGACGGCGGACCCGGCCGTGCCGTGGACGTGGAGCCGCACGCCGAGGTCCGGGTACACGGTGGTCGAGGCGTGCAGCGTGGCCAGCGCGCCGGACGTGAACCGGATGATCGCGACGGCGACGTCCTCCACCTCGATCCGCTCGTGGCCGAGGCGTGCCGTGTGCGCGACGACGTCGATCGGCTCGCCGAGGAACCACAGCAGCAGGTCGAGCGTGTGCACGCCCTGGTTCATGAGCGCGCCGCCGCCGTCGAGCGCCCAGGTGCCGCGCCAGTCGCCGGAGTCGTAGTACTCCTGGGTGCGGTACCAGTCGATGTTGGCGACGGCGGAGGTCACGCGGCCGAACCGGCCGGCCTCCAGCGCGCGGTGGACGGCGAGCGAGGAGTAGTCGTGGCGGTGCTGGCTGATCACGGCGACCACCTGCCCCGGCCGCTGGGCCGATGCCTCGCGCAGGCGGCGGGCCGGGGGGAGCGCGACGTCGAGCGGCTTCTCGACGACGACGTGCGCGCCGGCCTCGAGCGCCTGGATCGCGATCTCGGCGTGCTCGCCGCTCGGGACGCAGACCGCGACGACGTCGACGTCGCCCGCGGCCAGGGCCTCGCCGAGGTCGCCGTGGCTGCGCGGTTCCCTCTCGCCTGCGGCGGTCAGCACGGCGGCGACCTCGCCGGCCCGCTCCGGGTGCGGGTCGACGACGGCGACGACCTCCAGGTCGGGGCTGGCCGCCGCGACCTCGGCGTGCAGGCGGCCGATGACGCCGCACCCGACGATGGCGAGCTTCAGCGGCGCGGGCGACGCCGCGCCGTCGTCCCTCGTGGGACCGGCGGACGTGGATGGGGTGCTCATACGAGCTGGACTCCTACTCGGTCGGTGATGCGGGCGAACGCGCGGGCGGCGACCCCGAACGCGGCAGGTCCGGAGAAGCCGCCCATGCGGCCGGCCTCGGTCAGGTGGGGTTCGAGCGAGGCGAAGCCGGCGTACCCGGACGCGGCGAGGGCACGGACCGTCGCCTCCACCTCGCCGTCGCCGTCGCCGGCGGGGCGGACGGCGCCGGTGGCGAGGTCGGCGTCCTTGACCTGCAGGTACTCGACGTGCGGGGCGAGCTCCGCCCAGCCGTCGGTGTGCGGGCGCGCGCCGACCTGCACGAAGTTCGCCGCGTCCCACGCGAGGCGGAACGCCGGGCTGCTCACGTGCCGGGCCAGGTCGGCGACGCGGTCCGGGGTGTCGCCGTAGATGTCCTTCTCGTTCTCGTGGAGGAGCACGAGGCCCTCGTCCTCGGCGACGCCGGCGAGCTCGGTGAGAGCGGCGATCACGTCGTCGCGGATCTGCTCCGGCGTGACGCCCTCGGCGCGGTAGAACGAGAAGATCCGCACGTAGCGGGTGTCGAGGGTGTGGGCGATCTCCGCGATCCGACGCAGTCGCGCGACCTCCCCAGCCGCCTCGCTGATGTCGACCTTGCCGATCGGCGAGCCGATGGCGCTCACGCGGTGCTCGGCGGCGTCGAGGATCTGCGCGAGCTCGCGGACCTGGGCGTCGGTGAGGTCGGCGACGTTCGTGCCCCAGGCGCTGCGCACCTCGAGGTGGCGGGCACCGAGTGCCTGCAGCACCGCGACCTGGACGCGCGGGTCGGCGTCGATCTCGTCGCCGAAGCCGGACAGGTGCCACCGTGGCGCGTCGGTCATGGCGCTACCGTACGGCGTCGCTCTAGCGGCTGGCAACCGATTGCCGTATGTTTGCCGCCGTGTCGACCCGTCCGCCACCGCGCACCGCCCTCGGCCCGGCGTGCGCCGATCCGCGTGCGGTGCACCGCCCCGGGAGCCCGCGGTGACCGGTGCGGGTCAGGTGACGCTGCGCGACGTCGCCGAGCGCGCCGGAGTGGCGATCTCGACGGCATCCCGCGCGCTCGCGAACCCGGGCCGCGTGAGCGCGGCGACGAGGGAGCGGGTGCGCGCCGCGGCGGACGAGCTCGGCTACTCGCCCGGCGGCCCCGCGCGGGCGCTGAGCTCAGGGCGGACGGGCATGATCGCGCTCGTCGTCCCGGACGTCACGAACCCGTTCTACTTCGGCGTGATCCGGGGCACGCAGGCGCAGCTGCGGGACCGCGGGTACGTCCACGTGCTCGTCGACACCGAGGAGTCGGCGGACGTCGAGGCGGCGTGGCTCGACCGGCTGCAGCGCAGCGTCGACGGGGCGGTCCTCGCGGCGTCGCGCCTGTCCGACGCCGCGATCGCTGCTCGCGCGTCGCGCCTGCCGCTCGTCACCCTCAACCGCGACGTGCCCGGCGTGCCGGGCGTCACGCTCGACACGCCCGGCGGCGTCGCGCACGCGCTCGACCACCTCGCCTCGCTCGGCCACCGGCGGATCGCGTACGCGGGCGGGCCGCCTGAATCGTGGTCGGATGCCCGACGGCGGCGGGTCGCGCGGGCGCGGGCGCGCCGGCTGGGGGTGGAGCTCGTGGTGCTCGGGCCGTACGCGCCGCTCCAGGCCTCCGGCGCGGCCGCCGCCGACGCCGCCGTGCACGCGGCGGCGAGCGCCGTCGTCGCGTTCAACGACCTCATGGCGATCGGGATCCTCGCGCGGCTCGCCGACCGTGGCCTCGCCGTGCCGCGGGACCTCAGCGTGGTGGGGTGCGACGACGTGTTCGGCGCCGACTTCGCCCACCCGCCGCTGACGACGATCACGGCTCCCGTCGAGCGGGCGGGGCGGGCGGCGACGTCGATGCTGCTCGCGCGGCTCGACGACGGCGCGCCGCGGGTCACCGGCGACGACGCCGCCCCGCGCCTCGCGCTGCCGACCCACCTCACGATCCGCGCCTCCACCGGCCCCGCCGGCGGACCGCTGGCTGCGGGTGCGGGTGAACCTCGCACCCCGTTGCCGACTCGTGACCAGCCCAACCCATGACCGGAGGACCCGTGGCCCTGCACCCCGATCGCCTGTTCCCGGCCGACCCCGCGACGCGCGGAGTGGCGCGCACCCTGTACGCGGCCGCGGCGTCGGCGCCGATCGTGTCCCCGCACGGACACGTCGACGCCGGGCTGCTCCTGCGCGACGAGCCGTTCACGGACCCGGCCGACCTGCTCGTCGTGCCCGACCACTACGTGCTGCGCCTGCTGCACGCGCACGGCGCCGACCTCGGAGCGCTCGGGCGCGCCCCGCGGGGCGATTCCCCCGGCGCCGACCCGCGCGAGATCTGGCGGACGTTCTGCGCGCACTGGGGGGCGTTCGCCGGCACGCCGGTGCGGTACTGGACCACGGCGATCCTCGCCGACGTCTTCGGCACGGACCTGACGCCGTCGTCGGCCACCGCCGACGCCCTCTACGACGAGCTCGTCGCCGCTCTCGCGCGCCCGGAGTTCCGCCCCCGCGCCCTGTTCGAGCGGTTCGGCATCGAGGTGCTCGCGACGACCGACGACCCCGCCGACGACCTCGCCGATCACGCCGCGCTGCGGGACGACCCGGAGTTCGCCGGGCGCGTGCTGCCGACGTTCCGCCCCGACGCCTACCTCGACCCGGGGGTGCCCGGCTGGCCGGCGCGGCTCGACCGGCTGGGCGCGGCCGCCGGCATCGACACCGGGACGCACGCGGGTCTCGTCGCGGCGCTGGAGAACCGGCGCGCGTACTTCGCCGAGAGGGGGGCGACGGCGACCGACACCGGTCCCGTCGACGCGTGGGCGCTGCCGCTCAGGGCGCCCGAGGCCGAGCGCATCCATGCCGCGTTCCTGGCCTCCTCGGGCACTCCCGAGGAGGCGACGGCGTACCGCCGCCACATGCTGTTCGAGCTCATGCGGATGGCGAGCGAGGACGGCCTCGTCATGCAGCTGCACCCGAGCGTGATCCGCAACCACCACGGCCCGACGCTCGAGCGGTACGGGCCGGACACCGGTCACGACCTGCCAGACGTCGGGGCGTTCACGCGGCCGCTGCGGACGGCGCTCGAGGCGTTCGGCACGAACCAGCGGTTCCGGCTCGTGCTCTTCACCGTGGACGAGACGACGTTCTCCCGGGAGATCGCGCCGCTCGCCGGCTTCTATCCGAGCGTGTACGCCGGGGCGCCGTGGTGGTTCCTCGACACCCCGTCGGCGATCGCCCGCTACCGCGGCGCGGTCACGGACTCCGCCGGCTTCGGCAAGACGTCCGGCTTCATCGACGACACCCGAGCGTTCTGCTCGATCCCCGCGCGGCACGACATGGCCCGCCGGATGGACGCCGGCTTCCTCGCCTCGCTCGTGGTCACGCACCAGCTGAGCGAGGAGGAGGCGGCAGCGATCGCCGTCGACCTCGCTGCGCCGCTCCCGCGCCGGGTCTTCCGCCTCGAGTAGCACTCCCCGAGAGGACTCCTCTCCCTCGTGAGGAGGATTCCCGGAGCGGCCTCCGTCGTTACCGTGGGGCGCATGACGTCAGGCGTGACGCTCCGACCTCCCCGCAACCGCTACGACCCACGCACCGTCGGCTGGTGGCGCACGCAGCTCGCGATCGCGACCGCCGTCGTCGTCGTGCCGCTCGTCGTGCTCGGCGTGCTCATCGCACCGGCGCGCACGTGGCTGCTGCTCCCGGCGGCCGTCGTGGGGGTCATCGGGCTGGCGGCGACGGTCGCGCTGCCGATCTGGTGGCACCGCGTGCACCGCTGGGAGATCACCGACCACGCCGTGTACGCCCTGACCGGGTACTTCTGGCGGACGTGGCGCGTGGCGCCGATGTCGCGCATCCAGACGGTCGACACGACGCGCGGCCCGGTCCAGGGCGCGTTCGGGCTCGCGACGCTCGTCGTCACGACGGCGTCCTCCGCGGGCGCCGTGAAGCTCGAGGGGCTCGACGCCGAGACCGCGGCGGAGCTCGCCGCGGAGCTGACCCGACTGACCGACGCCACGCCGGGCGACGCGACATGACCGAGGCCGCGCCGTCGGAGACCGAGACCGCCGACGACGGCGTCCCCTGGGTGGCGCTGCACCGCGACACGCTCAAGGTGACGGCGCTGTTCATGGTGGGCGTCGCGATCGCGGCGGGGGTGCCGACGGCGATGGGTGTCGCGGCGGGGACGTCCTGGGGCGTGGCGCTCGCGTGGGTCCTGCCCGGCGCCGTCCTCCTCGTGGCCGTCGGGACCGTGCTGGACGGGCTCCGCGTGCGCTTCACGCGCTACCGCGTCGCGGAGACCCGGGTGGAGATGAGCTCCGGCATCCTGTTCCGACGACGGCGGTCGCTCGCCCGGGACCGGATCCGTTCCGTCGACGTCAACGCGAACCCGCTGCAGCGCGTCTTCGGCCTCGTCACCGTCAAGGTGGGGACGGCGGAGACCGGCAGCGGGTCCGGCTCGGCCACCGAGCGCTCGTTGGTGCTGGACTCCGTCGCCCGCGCCGAGGGCGATCGCCTGCGCGCCGAGCTGTTGCGGCGCGGGGTGGAGGGCGACGGCGCGGCGCCCGACGAGCAGCGGCTGGCGACCTGGGAGCCGGTGTGGCTGCGCTACGCGCCGCTGTCGTTCCTCACGCCGCTGATCCCGACGGCTCTCGTCGGCTTCACGTTCCAGGTCGCGGACTGGTTCGGTCGCGGCGGTCTCCCGGTCGAGATCGTGGCGGGCTGGGTCGAGACGTACGGGCCGTGGCCCGTGCTCCTGCTGGGTTTCGGGGCGTTCGTCGTGCTCGGCGCGATCGGGAGCCTCGCCATCCACGCCGAGGCGTGGTGGAACCACCGCCTGGACCGGGAGCCGGGCGGCACGCTGCGAGTGCGCCGCGGGCTGCTCGTCTCGCGGTCGCTCAGCCTCGAGGAGGAGCGGATCCGCGGCGTCGAGATCGTGGAGCCGATCGGGATCCGGTCAGCCCGCGCGGCGAGGCTCGACGTCGTCGCGATCGGGCTCAAGACCGACGAGGGCCGGAGCGACCTGACGACGTTGGTGCCGCCGGCGCCGCGCGCCGTCACGCTGGCGGCGGCGGAGGCGGTCGTCGGCCCGGTGGACGTGGAGCTGAGCGGGCACCCGCGCGCAGCCCGCACGCGGCGCCTGCGGTGGGCGGCGGTCGTGGTGCTCGGCCTGGCGCTGGTCGCGGTGGTGGTGCACGTGCTGTGGTCGCCCTCGGCGTTCTGGAGCGTGGTGACGATCGGCGCTGCGCTGCTCCTCGCCGTCGGCGCCGTGGCGATCGCCGTCGACGCCTACGCCTCCCTGGGGCACGCGCTGACCGAGCGGCACCTCGTGGCGCGGTCGGGGAGCGTGCGCCGGGCGACGGTCCACCTCGACCGGCCGGGGATCATCGGCTGGCGGATCCGCCAGTCGGTGTTCCAGCGTCGGATGGGTCTGATGACGCTCGAGGCGACGACGGCGGCGGGCCGGGGGCACTACGCCGTCGTCGATGCCGGCTCGGGTCAGGGACTCCAGGTCGCCGCCGACGCCGTGCCCGGCCTGCTGGAGCCCTTCCTCGTGCGCGCGGGCGACCCGGAACCGGCGCGCGACGCCTGACCTCAGGTGCGCTCGTCGCCGGGGATGAGCCCGGGCCCGGTGAGCAGCCCGCCGTCGATCGGCAGCGTGACGCCGGTGATCCAGGCCGCGTCGTGCGAGGCGAGGAACGCGACGGCGGCGGCCACGTCCTCCGGTTCGCCGACCCGCCCGAGCGGGTACAGGCCGCGCAGTCTGTCCGCGCCGCCGGGCTGGTTGTCCCAGTTCCGGGTGCGGATCGTGCCGGGGGCCACGGTGTTGATCCGGATGCCCTCCGGGCCGAGCGTCGCCGCGAGGTTCTGGGTGAGCGACGACAAGCCGGCCTTCGCCGCCGAGTACGGCTCGCTGCCGAGCGCCAGCAGGGCGTTGACGCTGCTCGTCGTGACGATCGCCGGACCCCACGTGCTGCGCCGCAGGTGCGGGACCGCGGCCCGGCACGTGCGTGCGGTGCCCACGAGGTTGAGGTCGAGCATGGCGCGCCAGACGTCGTCGTCGGTCTCCTCGAACGCGGGGTGCGCGGAGTCCGCGCCCGCGACGTGGACGAGCAGATCGAGCGTGCCGGCGCGGGCGACGACGTCGGCCACCGCCGCATCGACGGAGGCGCGGTCCGTGACGTCGAGCGTCACGGCGAGGTGCCCCGCGCCGGGCAGGGCGTCGGTGACGGTGACGGCGACGTCGTGGTCCAGGTCCGCGACGGCGACCCGTGCGCCCTCGGCGGCGAGGCGGTGGGCGCACGCCCGACCGATGCCGTGAGCGGCGCCGACGACGAGGGCGACGGCGCCGTCGAAGCGGCCGGCGACGGGGGTGGGGGAGGTCATCTCGCATGAGTATCACGGCGACCGGCCCGCACACCATGGGTCCGCGCCGGGTCGTGGTCGTTTGTCAGCGTGCTACGGCGCCGACCCACCGGGCGGGTCAGTGCCGTAGCGCCGAGTGCCCCGGCCCCACCCGCCAGGTCACGCGCAGAGATCCTCTCGCGGACGCGCAGAGATCCTCTCGCGGAGGGAGTGCAGAGATCCTCTCGCGGAGGGAGTCAGGAGGTGAGGAGCCGCCCGGAGGGGTCGGCGAGCACCGCCGAGGTCTGCGCCAGCGCCGCGCCGAGGAGAGCGGCGTGCTCGCGGACCGGCGCGGCCAGCACCGCGACCGGCGACCACGGGTACGCGAGCACGCGCCGTGCGAGCTCCGCCTCGAGAGCGGGCCGGAGCTCGGGCACGAGCGGCGCCAGCGTCCCGCCGAGCAGGACGGTGCTCACGTCCACCACGTTGATCGTCGACGCGAGCGCGATCCCGAGAGCCGAGCCCACCCGCGAGGTCGGCCAGCGCCTCAGGGCCGCCGCGCCGGCGTACTGCTCCAGGCAGCCCTGCGAGCCGCACCGGCAGAGCGGTCCGGACGGGTCGACGACGACGTGCCCCACCTCCCCGGCCCAGCCGTGCTGCCCGCCGAGCGCCACGCCGTCGAGCACCACGCACCCGCCCACGCCGACGTCGCCCGACACGTAGAGGAAGGTCCGCACGTCCGACCGGAGCGCGTCGGCCTGGGCGAGCGCCCCGAGGCTCGCCTCGTTCCCGACGTCGAGCGGGAGCGCCGCGAGCGGCGCGAACTCCGGAGCGGACCGCAGCGCGCCGTCGGCGTCGACGTCCGTCCACCCGAGGTTCGGGGCGTCGACGACGACGCCGTCCCGCACGATCCCGGGGACGGCGAGCGTGGTCCCGACGAGGCGCGCACCGCCGTCGGACGTGCGCCGCGCGACGTCGGCGCCGAGCGCCGCGGTCGCCGCGAGCACGTCCGCGGCCCCTCCCGCGGGGAGGGGGCGCAGCTCGAGGGCGAGGACCTCGCCGGCGAGGTCGACGGCGCACGCCGCCACGTGCTCGGGCGTCACCTCGAGCCCGAGCCCGGCGACGGTGCCGCGTGCGAGCGCGACCGGCGTCGGCGGCCGGCCGGCCGACCCCGTGCTCGCGAACGGCAACCAGGCGAGCACCCGCGCCGCGAGCAAGGCCTCGACGAGCGTCGAGACGGTCGCCCGCGTCAGCCCGGTCCGGTTCGCGAGCTCCGCGCGCGAGATCCCCGGCGCGCCGGCGGGCACGTGCCGAAGGAGCAGCGAGAGGTTGTGCGCCCGCAGGCTGGCCTGCCGGGCTGCCGGCTCGCCGCCGCGCCCGCGGCCCAGCCGCCGCGCATCCTCGTCCACGGCGTTGACGGTAGCCGAACACGGCGATAAATTCAGCCAATCAACTAATCGGACCGCCCACAGGAACGACTCGACGAGGAGCCCACCATGACGCGCACCCCCACGACCCAGGACAAGTTCTCGTTCGGCCTGTGGACGGTCGGCTGGACCGGCCGCGACCAGTTCGGCGAGGCCAGCCGCCCTGCGCTCGACCCGTGGGACTACCTCGGCCCGCTCGCGGAGGCCGGTGCGTGGGGCATCACGTTCCACGACGACGACGTCGTCCCGTTCGGCACGCCCGACGCCGAGCGTGAGCAGATCCTCACGCGCTTCAAGCAGGTGGCCGACGACGCCGGTCTCGTCATCGAGATGGTCACCACGAACCTGTTCAGCCACCCGGTGTTCAAGGACGGCGGCTTCACCGCGAACGACCGGGGCGTCCGTCGCTTCGCCCTGCGGAAGGTGCTGCGCAACGTCGACCTCGCGGCCGAGCTCGGCGCGGCGACGTTCGTCATGTGGGGCGGCCGCGAGGGCGCCGAGTACGACGGCGCCAAGGACGTGAACGCGGCGCTCGACCGGTACCGCGAGGGCATCGACACCGTCGCCGCGTACATCAAGGAGAAGGGCTACGACCTGCGCATCGCGCTCGAGCCGAAGCCGAACGAGCCGCGCGGCGACATCTTCCTCCCGACGGTCGGGCACGCTCTCGGCTTCATCGCCGAGCTCGAGCACGGCGACATCGTGGGCCTCAACCCGGAGGTCGGGCACGAGCAGATGGCCGCCCTCAACTACACCCACGGGATCGCGCAGGCGCTGTGGAGCGGCAAGCTCTTCCACATCGACCTCAACGGGCAGCGCTCGATCAAGTACGACCAGGACCTCGTGTTCGGCCACGGCGACCTGCTGAGCGCGTTCTTCACCGTCGACCTGCTGGAGAACGGCTTCCCGTCCGGCGGCCCTACGTACGACGGCCCGCGCCACTTCGACTACAAGCCGTCCCGCACCGAGGGCTTCGACGGCGTGTGGGCGTCCGCGCGCGCGAACATGGAGACGTACCTCCTGCTCGCCGAGAAGGCGCGCGCCTATCGCGCCGACCCACGCGTGCAGGAGGCGTTCGCGGCGTCCGGAGTCCTGGAGCTCAGCGCCCCGACGCTGTCCGACGGCGAGTCGATCGCCGACCTGCTCGCGGACCGCGGCGCGTTCGAGGACTACGACGCTGACGCCGCCGGCGCCCGCGAGACGAACTTCGTGGAGCTGAACCAGCTCGCGATCGCGCACCTCGTCGGCTGAGGGGGACGATGACCGGAAGGATGGCCGCATGACTCTCGTCGCGGGCATCGACTCCTCCACGCAGTCCGTCAAGGTCGTCGTCCGGCAGGCCGGGACGGGCGCGCTCGCCCGGTTCGGGCAGGCGCCGCACCCGGACGGCACCGAGGTCGACCCGGCGGCGTGGTGGGACGCGCTCGGCGCGGCGATCGGCATCGCGGGCGGGCTGGACGACGTCGCCGCCGTCGCCGTCGGCGGGCAGCAGCACGGCATGGTCGCGCTCGACGCCGCCGGAGAGGTGATCCGGCCCGCCCTGCTGTGGAACGACACGCGCTCGGCCGCGGCCGCCGAGGACCTGATCGACGAGCTGGGCGACGGCGACCGGGCGGCCGGTGCCGCGGCGTGGGCGAGCGCCGTCGGCACCGTCCCGGTCGCGTCGCTCACGATCACGAAGCTGCGCTGGCTGCGGGACGCGGAGCCGGAGCACGCGGCGCGGGTGGCGGCGCTCGCGCTCCCGCACGACTGGCTCACGTGGAAGCTGTCCGGAGGGACCGACGTCGAGGAGCTGACGACCGACCGCTCCGACGCCTCCGGCACCGGCTACTTCGACGCGTCGGCCGACGGGGGCGCGGGTGCGTACCGGCCCGACCTGCTCGCGCGTGCGCTGGGCCGTGACGACGTCGTGCTCCCGCGCGTCCTGGCGCCCGCCGAGCGCGCGGGGACGGCGGAGGGCGCGAGCAGTCCTGCGGTGCTCGGCCCCGGTGCGGGCGACAACGCGGCGGCGGCGCTGGCCCTCGGGCTCGGCCCGGGCGACGTCGCGCTGTCCGTGGGCACGTCCGGCGTGGTGAGCGCCGTCGTCGACCACCCGGTCGCCGACCCCACCGGCCTCGTCGCGGGTTTCGCGGACGCCACCGGCCGATACCTCCCGCTCGCCGTCACGCTCAACGCCTCGCAGGTGCTCGACCGTGTCGCGGGGCTGCTCGGCGTCGACCACGGCGGCCTCGCCGAGCTCGCGCTCGCGGCGTCCCCCGGCGCCGGCGGGCTCGTGTGCGTGCCGTACCTCGCGGGGGAGCGCACGCCGAACAAGCCGCTCGCCACCGGCGCGTTCCACGGCCTCACGCTGGGGAACGCGACCCGGGAGAACCTCGCCAGGGCCGCGTTCGAGGGCGTCCTGTGCTCGCTCGCCGACGGGCTCGACGCCGTGCGCACGCAGGGCCTGGACGTCGCGTCGATCCAGCTGGTCGGGGGTGCGGCACGTTCGCGCGCGCTGACCGCGATCGCCCCGACCGTGCTGGGCCGGCCGGTCGTTGTCCCGCAGCCGAGCGAGTTCGTGGCCGACGGCGCCGCGCGTCAGGCCGCGTGGGTGCTCGCCGGCGGCGAGGCCCCGCCGGAGTGGACGGCGTCGCGCTCGAGGACGTACGAGGCCGCCCAGGCCCCCGAGGTCCGCGAGCGTTACGCTCGGGCTCGCGAGCTGACCGTGGAGCGCAGCTGACACACGCGGGCATGGAGGCGGGAGTGGGCATCGTCGTCCTGGCGGGTACGGGCAGGTACGCCGACCCGTGGCACGACTTCCCCGGCACGAGCGAGGCGATCGCCGGCGTGCTGCGCAAGGAGGGTCACGCCGTCGAGGTCCGTCCCACCGAGCCCGACGCGTTCGACCTCGCCGGCGCCGATCTCCTGGTCGTGAACGCGGGCGGCGGTCTCCACGAGGACACGGGCGGCACCGAGTGGGCGGCTGCCCACGCGGCGCTCACCACCACGCTCTCCATCGGCATGCCGGTGCTCGGCGTCCATGCGGCCGCCAACACGTTCACGGACGTGCCCGCGTGGCACGCCAGGCTCGGGGGCCGCTGGGTGGTGGGGACGTCGATGCACCCGGAGCGCGGCGAGTCGCGGTTCGACGTCGTCATGCCACCGCACCCGATCGTCGCCGGCCTGCACACGCTCCACGTCGCCGACGACGAGCGGTACAGCCGTCTCGAGACCGACCCGTTCGTCGTCCCGCTCCTCGACCACGCCCACGACGGGCTCCGCCACGTCTGCGCCTGGGTGCACGACGGCGCGCACGGCCGGGCCGTGTACGACGGGCTCGGGCACGGCGCGACGTCCTACGACTCGCCGGACCGGCGCGAGCTGCTCCTCCGCGAGGTGCGCTGGCTGCTCGGCGCCTGAGGGCGAGCGGCGCGCGTCGACGGGCGGGCGCCGTCTGCCCTGCCGCGGCCGTGCGGACGCCGCCCCGGGGTGCGCGGGCCATGCTCGCGTGGTTACGTCGACACGTCAGCGGACCGACGAGGTGGTCGAGGGACGACGGCGGCGGGAGACATGGGCGGCATCTCGAGGCGTAGGGCGCTCCAGCTGGGCCTCGGCGCGAGCGCCGGAGCGGCGCTCGCCGCCTGTGCGCCGGCGACGGCGAACCCCAACACCCAGCCGGTGATCCCGCGGGCGGACGGACCGGTCCGTCTGACGTACTGGGCGTGGCTCAAGGACCTGCAGAACGTGTGCGACATCTGGAACGCCGCGAACCCGGACGTGCAGGTCGACGCGGTCTGGATCCAGGGCGGCAACGGCGGCGGCTACCAGAAGATGTTCTCGGCGCTCGCGGCCGGCGGCGGACCGGACATCGGCCAGGTCGAGCTGCGCCAGGTTCCGGCGTTCATGCTGGTCAACGGCCTGGTCGACGTCGCTCGGTACGGGATGAACGACGTCACCGACCGCTACGACGAGGCGCTCGTCAGCCAGGTCACGTTCAACGACGGCATCTTCGGCGTCCCGCAGGACTCCGGCCCGTGCGCGTTCTACTACCGCACCGACCTGCTCGAGGGCATCGGCGCGCAGGCCCCGACCACCTGGGACGAGTGGGCCGAGCTCGCCGCAGAGGTCCGGTCGGCTGACGCCTACCTCGAGTCGTTCAACGTCGGCGACACGTCAGGCTTCTGCTCCTTCGCCACCCAGGCCGGTGCGAACTGGTGGCAGATCGACGGCGACGCCTGGGTCGTCGACATGGCCGACGACGTCACGCTGGAGGTCGCCGACTTCTTCGATCGCGCCGTCGACCAGGACCTGCTGGACACCGGCTTCGGCGCCTTCTCGCCCGGCTGGTACGCCGCCGTCGCGAACGACGGCATCTACGCGGTGACGAGCGCGTCGTGGGGCGACGCGCTCATCCAGAGCGCCGCGAGCACCGAGGGGCTGTGGCAGGTCGCGCCGATGCAGACCTGGCCCCAGGGCTACGGCTCGACCTACCTCGGCGGGTCCACGGCCGCCGTCATGGCCAACTCGCGACACCCCGCGGAGGCGCTCGACTTCTGCGTGTGGATGACGACGTCGGAGGAGGGGGTCGACGCGATGATCGAGCACTGCGGGATCGGCTGGTCGCCGGCGCGCGACTTCATCGGCACGCCGCGGATGGGGCCGTCGGAGTTCTTCGGCGGCCAGAGCTACAACGAGGAGATCTTCGTGCCGGCGGCGCAGGAGCAGAACACCGACTGGACGTGGGCGCCCCCGACGCAACGCATCTTCAACGTCCTCGCGGACGGGTTCCGGCGCAAGCTGACCGCCGGCGACACGTTCGTCCAGGCCGTGCGCGACGCCCAGGACGCCACGATCCGCATCCTGGCCGACTCCGGGCTCAACGTGAGGTCGGCGTGACCGGCCGCAAGCACGCCGCGATGACGCGGGCTCCGTGGATCCTGCTCGCCCCGTTCCTGCTCTTCTTCCTGTTCGCGTTCGTGCTGCCGATCGGCTACGCGATCGTGCAGAGCTTCGTCGGCGTCCAGCGCGAGGGCCTCTTCGGCGAGGAGGGGATCACGACGGCGTTCGTCGGCTTCGCGAACTACGCGTCGGCTCTCGGGAACGCCGAGTTCGTGGCGTCGATCTGGCGGGTGCTGCTGTTCGGGATCGTCCAGGTGCCGGTGATGATCATCTTCGCGACGATCCTCGCCCTGCTGCTCGAGACGGCGTCGGCTCGCTGGCCGCAGTTCTTCCGTGCCTCGTACTTCATGCCGTACGGCGTGCCCGGCGTGATCGCGACGATCCTCTGGTCGTTCCTGTACCTGCCCGGCCTGAGCCCGATCGTCGACCTCGCGGAGCGGCTCGGGATCACCGTCGACTTCTTGGGGCCGAGCACCGTCCTGTGGTCGATCGCGAACATCGTGACGTGGACGTACACGGGCTACAACATGCTCATCATCGTCGCGCAGCTGAAGTCGATCCCGGGCGAGCTGTACGAGGCGGCCCGGGTCGACGGCGCGAGCACGTGGCGGATCGCGCGGTCGGTGCAGCTCCCGCTCATCCGCCCCGCGCTCGTCCTCGCGACGGTCTTCTCGATCATCGGCACGCTCCAGCTGTTCGCGGAGCCTCAGGTGCTGCAGACGGTGTCGCCGGCGATCAACAACGACTACACGCCGAACCTCTCGGCGTTCAACTCCGCGTTCAACTACAACGAGTACGGCGTGGCCGCGGCGCAGTCCGTGATCATCGCGCTCGCCGCGTTCATCCTGTCGTTCGCGTTCCTCCGCTTCGTGAACCGGAAGGGACGCTCGTGACCGCGACCTCGGGCACCGCGGCGTCGTCGGCCCCGGCCACGACCCGGACGGCGACGCCCACCCGTCAGCGCCGGCACGTCGGCCCGGAGCACGGGAGCACCTCCCCGGCCCGCACGATCATCGTGACGGGGATCCTCGTCGTCGTCGCCCTCTACTTCCTCGTCCCGGTGTACTGGGTGTTCGTCGCCGCGACGAAGACCACCGAGGACCTGTTCGCCACGAACGGCTTCTGGTTCGCGCCCACGTTCAACCTGTGGTCCAACATCGCGCAGGTCTTCACGTACGACGGCGGGATCTTCGTCCGCTGGTTCGCGAACTCCGTGCTGTACGCCGGTGTCGGTGGGCTCATCGCGACGTACTTCGCCGCGGCGGGGGGCTACGCGCTCGCGAAGTACTCCTTCCGGGGCCGGGAGCTCGTGTTCGGGCTGATCCTCGGCGGCGTGCTCGTCCCCGGGACGGCGACGGCGCTGCCGCTGTTCCTGCTGTTCAGCCAGCTCGGCCTCGCGAACACGTACGCCAGCGTGCTCATCCCGTCGCTCGTCTCACCGTTCGGGCTGTTCCTGTGCCGGATCTACGCGACGGCGACCGTGCCGGACTCGATCGTCGAGGCCGCCCGGATCGACGGCGCGGGCGAGCTGCGCATCTTCCACCAGCTCGGTCTGCGCGCCCTGACGCCGGCACTCGTCACCGTGTTCCTGTTCCAGCTCGTCGGCATCTGGAACAACTACTTCCTGCCGCTCGTGATGCTCGCCGACCAGTCCCTCTACCCGATCACGCTCGGGCTCAACAACTGGCGCGCGCAGGTCGACCGGCTGCCCGAGTTCTACGAGCTCACCACGGGCGGGGTGCTGGTCTCGGTGGTCCCGCTGGCCATCGCGATGATCGTGCTCCAGCGGTACTGGCGCGGTGGCCTGACCGCCGGAGCCGTCAAGGAGTGATCGGCGCGGGTCCTCGACAACCCGCGGCACCGGGGCCATCCTGAGGCCGGTCGGGGCAGGGTCGCCCCGGGATGCGGAGGGCGACATGGCGGAGTCCGGCGGCACCACGACGACGGCGCAGGGTCCTGACGGGCCGAGCCTCAAGCGGGTCATGGGTCCGGGACTGCTCCTGCTGTTCATCGTCGGCGACATCCTCGGGACGGGCGTCTACGCGCTCACGGGCGACGTCGCCGCGGAGGTGGGCGGCGCCGCGTGGCTGCCGTTCGTCGTCGCCTTCGCCGTCGCGCTCGTGACGGCGTTCTCCTACCTCGAGCTGGTCACGAAGTACCCGCACGCCGCCGGCGCCGCGCTGTACACGCACCGGGCGTTCGGGATCCACGTCCTGACGTTCATGGTCTGCTTCACGGTGATGAGCTCGGGCATCACGTCGGCCTCGACGGCGTCGCGGGCGTTCGCCGCGAACGCGATCGTCGGCTTCACGAGCGTCGAGGAGCCGTCGACGTCCACGATCGTGTGGGTGGCCCTCGGCTTCATGGCGCTCGTGGCGCTCGTCAACCTGCGTGGCGTCTCCGAGAGCGTCAAGGCGAACGTCGTCCTCACGTGCATCGAGCTGTCGGGTCTGCTGCTCGTCATCCTCGTCGGCATCTGGGCGTTCTTCGGGACGACGGCCGACTTCTCCCGGGTGGTCGCGTTCGAGACTCCTGACGACAAGAGCGCGTTCCTCGCGGTGACGGCCGCGACCACGCTCGCGTTCTTCGCGATGGTCGGGTTCGAGGACGCGGTCAACATGGCCGAGGAGACGAAGGAGCCCACGCGGATCTTCCCGAGGATCATGTTCACGGGCCTGACGATCACGGGCCTGATCTACGTGCTGGTGGCGATCTCCGCCGTCGCACTGGTGCCGGTCGGCGAGCTCGCCGCGAGCGAGACGCCGCTGCTCGAGGTCGTGCGCGCCGGGGCTCCGGGCCTCCCGGTGGACCAGATCTTCCCGTTCATCTCGATGTTCGCCGTCGCCAACTCGGCCCTCATCAACATGCTGATGGCGAGCCGGCTGCTGTACGGGATGGCACGGCAGCGCGTGCTGCCCCCGATCCTCGGGAAGGTGCACGAACGCCGTCGGACGCCGTGGACGGCGATCCTGTTCACGACGGCTCTCGCGTTCGGGCTCATCGTCTACGTGTCGTTCGCGGATTCGGAGGCGACGGCGGTGCTCGGCGGGACGACGGCGCTCCTCCTGCTCGGTGTGTTCACGATCGTCAACATCGCTGTGCTCGTGCTCCGGCGCCGCACGGTCGACCACGCGCACTTCCGCGCTCCGACGGCGGTGCCGGTCATCGGTGCGATGGCGTGCGCGTACTTCGTCGGGCCGTGGACCGGGCGCGATCCGGCGCAGTACGGCGTCGCGGGTGTGCTCCTCGTCCTCGGCCTCGTGCTGTGGGGGATCACGATGCTGATCAACCGCGCGCTCGGCGTCCGGACCCCGCGTCCGGACGAGGAGGACCTCGACCAGATCTCGACGCGCGGTCCCGTGAACTGACCTGCGCTACGTCCGGCGCTCCTCGAGCGCGTCCAGCACGAGGTCGAGGCCCCAGCCGAACTCGGCCGTGTGGTCGTAGCCCGGCCGCAGGGCGTGGTCGACGATCATCTCCGTGAGGTGGGGCAGCTCGTCCGCCGGCAGGTGCTCGAGGATGCCACCGGCCACGTCCTCGACGTCGCCCGGCGTCATCACCGGCAGGTTCGCCTCGGCGAGGACCCACCCGTTGACGTAGCTGTCGATGAGCGAGATGGCGTGCGCGGCCATCGGGAGATCGAAGCCAGCGCCGCGCAGGACGCCCAAGGCGGCGTCGTGGTGGCGCAGCGTCGCCGGTCCCGGGTCGCGACGCGAGTCCAGGAGCCCGAGGGCCCAGCTGTGCGCCGTCAGCACCGTGCGGGCGGAGGCGGCCCGCGCGCGGATCGCGTCGCGCCAGTCGCCGCCGGTGGCGGGCAGGTCGATCGCCGCGAAGACCGTGTCCACGACGCCGTCGAGCAGCGCCTCCTTGCCCGGCACGTGGTGGTACAGCGACATCGCCTCGACGCCGAGCTCCTGTGCCACCTTCCGCATGGTGATCGCCTGGACGCCGCCGCGGTCGGCGACGCGGATCGCGGCCTGGAGCACGCGATCCCTGCTCAGCGGGCGAGGTGGCGGCACGAGGGCTCCCGGGGGTCGACGTCTTGACGACCTTACATGCGTAAGTCATCCTTACGCTTGTAAGGCTCACGTGGGCGTCTGTTACGGAGGCACCCACCACGCGTGGACGAAGGAGAGAGCACATGCCGATGCCGGGCTGGTGGGGGCACATCAACAAGCGCATCTTCAACCCGCGAGCGCTCGCGAGCGGGAAGTGGCCGGTGCTGACCCACGTCGGCCGGACCTCGGGAACGACGTACCGAACACCGCTCGACGCGTACCCGGTCGACGGCGGGTATCTGTTCGTGCTCGTCTACGGATCCGGCTCCGACTGGGTGCGGAACGTGCTGGCGTCCGGCCGCGCGCGGCTGCGGGTCGACGGCGCGGACGTGGACCTGGACGCCCCGCGCCTGGTCGGCCGGGTCGAGGCGTTCCGAGACCTCCCCAGCCGGGCGCACCCGCCGGGACTTCTCCGCGTGACCGAGTTCCTCCGGATGGACGCCGTCGCCGGCGGGACCGCTGACCTGCCCGGAGGTCAGGACCGGGGTCGATCCGGGAGCACATGACTCCCGGATCGACCCCAGTCCGACGCTCTCAGGCGGGTTCGGCGAGGACGACGACGCCGCCCGCCGGCACGGGCGTCTCGCCGTCCCAGGCGGTGCCGGTCAGCAGATCGGTGCCTGACGCCGCCACGCGCGCGTCGGAGCCGGTGTGGTTGATCGCGAACAGGTAGGACGCGCCGTCGTCGGCGTGCCGCCGCCGCACGACCTCGACCCCGGCGGGCGCCGCGGCGGCGGGAGCGACCCCGGACTCGGCGAGCAGCGCCTCGACCAGGCGCCCCACGCCGTCGTCGGCCAACCGGGTCGCGGCGTACCACGCAGCGCCCGACCCGACGGCGCGACGCGTCACGGCGGGACCGCCCGCCGCGGGACCGTCGGCGAACGAGCGCACGGCCTCAGCGCCGTCGAGGCGCACGTGCTCGGTCCACACGTCCGCCCGTGTGCCGTCGTCCAGCGTGACCGTCTCGCCCTCCTGGAGCGGCGCGAACTCCTCGGTCAGCACCCCGAGGACGTCGCGGAACGCCCCGGGGTACCCGCCGAGCCGCACGTGGTCGCTGGTGTCGACGATGCCCGAGAAGTACGTGACGAGCACCGTGGCGCCACGCGCCGCCGCGGCCGCCAGGTTCGCGGCGCCGTCGTCGCCCACGAGGTACAGCGTGGGCACCACGAGCAGGTCGTAGCCCGCCAGGTCAGCGTCCGGGAGCACGACGTCGACCGTGATCCCGCGCTCCCACAGCGCCACGTAGTACGCGTCGAGCTGGTCGCGATGCGTGACGTCGACGCTCGGGTGCGAGTCCAGCCCGACCGCCCACCACGCCTCGTAGTCCATGACCACGGCGGCCCGTGCCTGGGTGCGCGATCCCGCCACCGGCGCGAGCGCGCGCAGGTCCTCGCCGAGAGCGACGACCTCCCGCCACACCCGCGTGTCGGTGCCGGCGTGCGGCAGCATCGCCGAGTGGTACTTCTCGGCGCCCGCGGCGGAGGCTCGCCACTGGAAGAACATCACCGAGTCCGCGCCGCGAGCGACGTGCGCCAGCGAGTTGCGGCGCATCTCGCCGGGAGCCTTCGCCCGGTTGCGGGGCTGCCAGTTCACGGCCGAGGTCGAGTGCTCCATGAGGATCCACGGAGCTCCCCGCGCGGCGCCGCGCGTCATGTCGGCGGAGAGCGCGAGGTCGACGTGGCGCAGGGGCTCGGCTGCCAGCGTGTAGTGGTCGTTCGCGACGACGTCGAGCTCCGGACCCCACCGCAGGTAGTCCATCGCGACGGCGCCGCTCATCATGAGGTTCGTGGTCGCCGGCACGTGCGGGGTGACCTCGCGCAGCACGCCGACGATCGCGCGGTAGTGGTCGAGCCAGGCGTCGGAGGAGAACCGGGCGAAGTCGAGCTGTTGGGTGGGGTTCGCGTAGGTCGGCGCGGCGAGCGGCGGCAGGATCTCGTCGAACGCGGAGTAGCGCTGCGACCAGAACGCGGTGCCCCACGCCGCGTTGAGCGTGTCGACGTCGGTGTAGCGGCGGCGCAGCCAGGCGCGGAACGCCGCAGCCGCGGCGGGGGAGTAGTCGCGCGGGACGTGGCAGCCGAGCTCGTTGTCCACGTGCCACAGGGCCAGCGCCGGGTGCGCGGCGTAGCGCTCCGCGACGGCGCGCGTCATGCGGAGGACGTGGGCGCGGTACGTCGGGTGGGTGACGGCGTACGCCCCGCGCCCGCCGGGGTGCAGCACGGTGCCGTCGGCGCGCTGCGGCAGGATCTCGGGGTGCGCCGTCGTCAGCCACGGCGGCGGCGTGGCCGTCGCCGTCGCGAGCGCGACGCGGATGCCGCCCGTGGCCAGGCGGTCGAGGACGTCGTCCAGCCACGCCCAGTCGTAGTCGCCCTCGCGCGGCTCCAGCATCGCCCACGAGAAGATCCCGACGGACACGATGGTGACGCCGGCCTCGCGCATGAGCTCGACGTCCTCGACGCGGACCTCGAGCGGCCACTGCTCGGGGTTGTAGTCGCCCCCGTACCCGATGCCGGGCAGGCCGAGAGGCCAGGTCGCGGGGGCCGGCCCGACGGCGGGCGCGGGCTCAGGTGGGGTGGCGCTCATGTCGCGTCCTCTCGTGCGCCGCGAGGGCGCGCAGCTCGTGCTCGGCGGCCTCGACGGCCAGCGGCCGGGTGCCCTGGGACTCCCACCGGCGCACCATCCGGGGTTCGGCGAGGAGCAGGTGGGTGCCGCGGCGCAGCAGGGCCGCGATCGGCTTGCGCGACTCGCCGACGTCGCGCGCGAGCCGCCGCCAGAACGTGACGAGCCTGCCCTGCGTGAGGTGGACGGCGTCGGCGAGCACGCCGTCGCGGCTCAGCGGGTCGACCAGCTCGGCGGCGAAGATCCCCTCGGCCAGCACGAGCGGGGCGGCGTCGAGGTCGACGGTCTGCGTCCCGGTGCGCTGCGAGGTCGGGATGTCGTACACCGGCACGTCGACGCGGTCGGACCGGCAGGCGTCCAGCAGGGCCGCGTGGGCCGCCTCGACGTCCCAGGTGGCCGGCGAGTCCCAGTCGACGATCCCGTGCCGGCGCGGCAGGCCCGGGTGGTCGGCGTCGCGGTAGAAGTCGTCGAGGTTGACCACGGGCAGGCCGAGCCGGCGTGCGAGCGACGTCTTCCCGGAACCCGACGGACCCGTCACGAGCACGACTCGGCGGCGCGGGACGCGGGCGCCGGACGGCAGGTCGAAGAGGGGAGGATCGGCCGGCGACGCGGGCTCGGGCGTCGTCGGGAAGGGCACCACGGGAGTCTACCGAGCGACGGCGACACCGACGGCGCCCGCCGCCGTGGCGACGACCTCCCGCGCTCCGGTTGTGGCCCACCGCCCCCACCTCCATGCTTGCTCTCGTCACGAGACCGAGCGGGAGGATGGGCGATGTCCGAGAACTTCTTCGACAAGGCCAAGGACGCCATCGGAGACGCCGCCGAGAAGGCCGGCGACTTCTTCGAGGAGGCGAAGGACAAGGCGAGCGACGCGTTCGACGACGCCAAGGAGAAGGCGAGCGACGCGTTCGACGACGCCAAGGAGAAGGTGTCCGGCATGTTCGACGGTGCGGACGACGCCGCGGCCGGGGCCGCCGACACGGCGCAGGACGCCGCAGCCGGCGCTGCCGACACGGCGCAGGACGCCGCCGCCGGGGCGCGGGAGGCTGCGACGGACGCGAAGGACGACCTCACGCGCTGAGCGTGCGCCGTCGGGCGACCGCTGTCACCGCCGCCTGACGACGGCGGTGACCGCGACGACGAGCACGACCAGGGCAGCGACAGTCGCCGCGATCGCCACCGGCGGCGACTCGGGTCCCGCCGCCAGCCGGCCGAGGGCGATCCAGCCGAGTCCCCACGCCGCGGCGATCCCGATCGCTGCGGCGAGGAGGCGCCGGCTCGCCGTCGCGAGGCACGCGGCCACGGCCACCGCGGCGACCTGCGCGACGACGGCCACTCCCCAGACGTGCTCCGCGGCCCCTTCGGCGGTCAGCCCGGCGTCGGTGAGCGTCGCCGCGACGTCGGCCGCCGTCGCCACGCTCGCCCAGCCGAGGTACAGCCCCGTGGTCGCCTCGAGCACGACGACGTCGAGCCGGCGCCGCGCGGGACGCGTCACCAGGAGGTGCGCGAGCGCGCCGAGCACGACCACGAGCACGACGATGACGGCGACCGTCAGCACGAGCTGACCCGCCTGGGCGAGCAGGATCCAGGCGGCGTTGAGGAGCATCGAGGCGGCGAGCAGCCAGCCGGTCGCGCGATGAGCCTCGTCCGTCCCGCGCCCGGGCAGGAGCTGCACGACGGCGACGGCGACCAGGCCGAGGTACACGGCAGTCCAGATCGCGAAGGCTCCGGAGCCGGGCGCGAGGACTGTCGCGTCGGCGGCGAGCGCGCCGCCCGCCGCGTCCTGGATCTGCGTGCCTCCGAAGGCGCCCGAGCCGAGCGCGGAGCCGGCCACGGCGAGCACGGCGCTCGCGGCGACGGCGACCTGCCGGACGCGGTCCGTCGTGCGGGGGGTGTCGTCGGCCGCCTGCGGCCGCGCCACGCCGGCGGCCGACTCGCCCGCCTGCGCCTCGCCCGCCCGCGCCTCGTCGGTCTGCGCCTCGTCGGCGGCCGCGCCCGCCTGCGCCTCGCCCGCCTGCGCCTCGCCCGGCCGCGCCGCACTCGCGTCCTCCGGCCCTGCGTCTGCCCCTGCCCCTCGCTGTGCCTCGGCGTCGGTCATCGCCCCATGCTGGTGCGAACGCGTGCTCGCGGCATCCGCAGCGGCCTCCCGGCACGCGTGCTGGGTCCACGGCATCGGGCGCCGCGCGTCGACCCGGCCGGGCGGGCCGTGCGCGTGGCGGCGATATCGGCGGGACCTGGCGACGTCGGCGTGCTGGGATGGCCCGATGCGCGGAGACGACGAGAACACCGGCCGGCAGGCGTCAGCGCGCGTCTGGCGCGAGGTGGCCCCGGGCACACGCGAGCTCCTCGAGGCCGGGCTCGGTGCCGCCGACGTTCGCACGCTGCTGCAGGACGTCACGGCGGCCCGGGCGCACGCCACCCGACCGGCCGACGTCGTCGCGCGATGGCAGCAGGACCGGTTCGTCCGCCCGGCGACGTCCGACCCTCGGCGCGTCGCCGCGCTGGAGGCGCGCCTGTGGGATCTCGTGCCGGACGACGTCGCCGGCGTCGAGCTCTCTCCCGTCGCGCCGCTGGGCACGGCCGTCGCCGTCGGCCCGGTCAGCGAACGCCGCATCGTCACGACGACCCGGCTCACGGAGGTCGTGAGCGACTCCACGAACGTGCTGGCCGTGGAAGCGGCGGCGCGGCGGTCGGGAGCGCCTCGCGGCGAGCAGGTGCACCTCGCGGCGATCCACCGTCAGCTCCGCGCCCAGGACTTCGGCCCGGGCGCCGCGTCCCACTTCCGGCTCCTCGCGCTCGTCTCGAGCGCGCGCGACACCGGGTCCGGGCGCACGGAGGCGGGGCTGCTGACGCGGCACGTCCGGGTCTGGCAGACGATGCTCGGCAGCACGATCCCGCACCGGCGGCCGCGCATCGAGTTCACGGTGCTCGGGGACGACGCCGTCGTCGCGGAACGCTGGCGCGATGCCGTGCTGCCGGCCGTGGCCGACGGCGAGGTTCCCGTCGTCGAGGACGCGTCGCGCGAACGAGGTCGGGGCTACTACACGGGCGTCGCGCTGCGTCTGGTGGCCGACGACGGCGCCGCCGAGATCGGCGACGGCGGGTTGACGACGTGGACGGCTCAGCTGCTCGGCGACCGCAAGGAGCGGTGCCTCGTCTCGTGCCTCGCGACGGAACGGCTCGCCGAGCTCGCCACCGACTGAGCGGCGCGGGACGTGGCGCTCAGGGCAGGCGCACGTGCTGCGGCCCGAGCGACGCGATGTCGTTGACGCCGAGCAGCTTCATCGTGCGCCGGACCTCCGCCTCGAGGATGTCGACGGCGCGCTCGACGCCGCGTTCCCCGCCCGCCATGAGCCCGTACAGGTACGCCCGGCCGACGAGGGTCGCGTGGGCGCCGAGAGCGATCGCGGCGACGACGTCGGCCCCCGAGAGGATGCCGGTGTCGACCCACACCTCGGTGCGGTCGCCCACCGCTTCGCGCGTGTCCGGCACCAGCCGCAGCGGGACCGGTGCCCGGTCGAGCTGCCGGCCGCCGTGGTTGGACAGGATGATCGCGTCGGCGCCCGCATCGGCGACCCGCCGCGCGTCGTCGAGCGTCTGGATGCCCTTGATGACGAGCGGGCCGTCCCACTGCGAGCGGATCCACTCGAGGTCCGCCATCGTCATCGTCGGGTCGAACAGCGCGTCGAGCAGGTCGGCGATGGTGCCGTCCCACGACTCGAGCGACGCGAACTGCAGCGGCGGCGTCGTCAGGAGGTCGATCCACCACGAGGGGTGCGTCGCGCCGTCCGCGATCGTCTTCAGGGTGAGCGCCGGCGGGATCGAGAAGCCGTTCCGCGCGTCACGCAGCCGGGCGCCCGCCACGGGGACGTCGACGGTGAGGACGAGCGCCTCGTACCCGGCCGCGCGGGCGCGGGCCATGAGGTCCTCGCCCGCCGACCGGTCGCGCCACACGTACAGCTGGAACCACTTGCGCGCCTCCGGTGACGCCGCTGCCACGTCCTCGATCGAGGTGGTGCCCATGGTGGAGAGGGCGTAGGGGATGCCGCGCCGCCCGGCGACCCGGACGACGGCGGACTCGCCCTGGGTCTGCATCATGCGGGTGAAGCCGGTGGGGGCGAACGCGAACGGCAGGGCCGAGTCGACGCCGAGCATCGGCGTCGCCGTCGAGAGGTCGGACACGTCGTGCAGGATCGACGGCTGGAACTCGACCGAGCGGAACGCGGCGCGGGCGCGGCGCAGGCTGATCTCGGCCTCGGCGGCACCGTCCGTGTAGTCGAACACCGACCGCGGCGTGCGGCGCAGCGCGAGCCGGCGCAGCTCGGGGATCGTGAGCGCCTTCGCGAGGCGCCGTCGGACCGGGTCGGGGTCGAAGGGCTTCGTCCGCAGGAGCGGTGCGAGCTCCTGCCACTTCGGGAGCTGGCGCTGGACCATCGATGCCTCACCGTCGGCTGGGGTCGGCGCGCGCGCGCCGGTGCTGTCTGTGAGCACCCTAGTCATGAAACGTGTCAAAGCGCAGGGCGGTCCAGGGATCGGGTTCTCACCCTGCGCGACCCTCTGGTTCGTCCTGTGTGTCGGGCCTTCGCGGGACGAACCACACGGCCAGTGTGGGCGGTGGTGCGAGCGTGTGGTTCGTCCTGTGTGTCGGGCCTTCGCAGGACGAACCACACGGTCAGTGTGGGCGGTGGTGCGAGCGTGTGGTTCGTCCTCCGTGTCGGGCCCTCGAGGGACGAATCACACGGTCACGGCGGGGTGACCGGGTGGCCCCGCCCCCGGGGTCCGTGATCCGGCCGCCCGCGAACCCTTGCATCGATGTAATCCAGACTCCTACGGTGGTGACTCATCGCACCAGCACCGAAGGAGTTGTTGAGATGCCCTCGATCGACGCCCCGCTCACTCGCCGCGTGATGCTCGGCGGCACGGCCGCAGCCGCCGGCGCTCTCGCCCTCGGTCCGGCCGCCGCACACGCCGGAGGGGGCCGCCCCGGCCATCCGCCCACCTATGTGGACGCGACCGTCCACGACCCCGACGTCGTCCGAACCGGCGGCCGCTACTACGTCTTCGGTTCCCACGCCGCCGCCGCTTCCACGGAAGATCTGTTCGCCTGGGACCAGATCGCCTACGACGGCGTGACGCCGGAGAACCCGCTGTTCGACGACGTCACCGTCGAGCTCGCCGAGGTGCTCGAGTGGGCCCGGACGACGACGCTCTGGGCGCCGGACGTCAGCCGGCTCCCGGACGGCCGCTTCTACTACTACTACTGCGCGTGCGAGGGGACGTCGCCGCGGTCAGGGCTCGGCGTCGCCGTCGCCGACGAGGTCACCGGCCCGTACCGCGACCTCGGCATCATCCTGCGCTCCGGGCAGGACGACGGCACGAGCGAGGAGCCGGGCGAGGCGTACGACCCGTGGGTCCACCCCAACGTCATCGACGCCGATGTGTTCGCCGACGACGACGGCACCTGGTGGATGGTCTACGGCTCGTTCTCCGGTGGCATCCTCCTGCTCGAGCTCGACCCGGCGACGGCGAAGCCCGTCCCGGGGCAGGGGTACGGGCGGCACCTCATGGGCGGCAACCACGCCCGCATCGAGGGCCCGGCGATCATGTACCACCCCGGCACCCGCTACTACTACCTGTTCGTGACGTTCGGCGGCCTCGACGCCGCGGGCGGCTACAACATCCGCGTGTCCCGCGCGCGGACGCCGGAGGGTCCGTGGTTCGACATCTCCGGCACGGACATGTCGACGGTCAAGGCGGATCCCGACCTGCCGCTGTTCGACGACGTCACGATCGCGCCCCACGGCACGAAGATCGCCGGCAACGTCCGCTTCCGGACGCCGGACGGCGCACCCGGAACGGGATACGTCTCGCCCGGCGGCTGCTCGCCCTGGTACGACGAGGAGTCGGGCGACGCGTTCCTCGCGTTCCACACCCGCTTCCCCGGCACGGGCGAGATCCACAACGTGCGCGTCCACCGGCTCGCCATGACCCGGTCCGGCTGGCCCGTCGTCCTCCCGTTCCGGTACGCCGGGGAGCGCCTCGGTGGCCTCGGTCGCCACGACGTCGCCGGCGACTACGAGGTGGTGACGATGGCGAAGCCCATCGGCCCCGAGATCGCCGAGTCCCGCCCGGTGACGCTGACGCGGAACGGACGCGTCACCGGGGAGCACACCGGCCGCTGGCGGCTCACCGGCCGCTCGCACGTGGTCCTCGAGCTCGACGACGTCACGTACTCCGGTGTCGCCGCGACGCAGTGGGACCCCGATCTCGAGGCGTGGTCGGTGACGTTCTCCGCGGTGTCCGACGCCGGCACGTCCGTGTGGGGCGCGCGCCGCTGAGGGGTCACAGGTCGAGGACGGGGCGCAGCGCCTCGTCGACGGCGGTGCGCTCGACATGCGGCGGCCCGGCACCCGAACGGGTGCCGGGCCGCCGCGTGAGGCAACCGAGCGACGTCAGTTCTCGACGTCGTCGTCCACCCAGTCGAACGTCTTCGTGACCGCCTTCTTCCAGTTCCGGTACAGCCGGTCCCGGTCGCCACGGTCCATCTGCGGCGTCCAGCGCTTGTCCTCGGCCCAGTTGTCGATGACGTCCTGCTCGCCGTTCCAGAACCCGACGGCGATCCCCGCGGCGTAGGCGGCGCCGAGCGCCGTCGTCTCCGCGACCTTCGGCCGCACGACGTCGACGCCGAGGATGTCCGCCTGGAACTGCATGAGGACCTCGTTGGCCACCATGCCGCCGTCGACCTTGAGCTCCGTGAGATCGACGCCGGAGTCCGCCTTCATCGCGTCGAGCACCTCCGCGGACTGGAACGCCGTCGCCTCCAGCGCCGCGCGGGCGATGTGCCCGAGCGAGACGTACCGCGTGAGACCCACCAGAGCACCGCGCGCGTCCGCTCGCCAGTACGGCGCGAACAGCCCGGAGAACGCCGGCACGAAGTAGGCGCCGCCGTTGTCCTCCACGGTCAGCGCGAGGTTCTCGATCTCGGGCGCCGTGCTGATGACCTTGAGGTTGTCGCGCAGCCACTGCACGAGCGAGCCGGTGACGGCGATCGATCCCTCGAGCGCGTACACCTGCGGCTGGTCGCCGATCTTGTAGCAGACGGTCGTCAGGAGGCCGTTCTCGCTCGCCACCTGCTCCGTGCCCGTGTTCATGAGCATGAAGTTGCCGGTGCCGTACGTGTTCTTGGCCATGCCGATCTCGAAGCACGCCTGGCCGAACGTGGCCGCCTGCTGGTCGCCGAGGATGCCCGCGATGGGGACGCCGGCGAGCAGTCCTTCCTCACGGTCCTTGCCGTACACCTCGGAGGACGACCTGATCTCCGGCAGCATCGACACCGGAATGCCCATGTCCGCCGCGATGTCGGGGTTCCACGACAGCGTGTCGAGGTCCATGAGCATCGTCCGGGACGCGTTCGTGACGTCGGTGACGTGCACGCCGCCGTTCACGCCGCCGGTCATGTTCCACAGCACCCACGTGTCCGTGTTCCCGAACAGCAGGTCGCCGCGCTCCGCCGCCTCGCGGGCGCCGTCGACGTTGTCGAGGATCCACTTGATCTTCGGGCCGGAGAAGTACGTCGCGAGCGGCAGGCCGACCCGCGCCTTGTACTTCTCCGCGCCCTCCGATCCCCCGAGCTCCTCGACGATCCTCTGGGTGCGCGTGTCCTGCCAGACGATCGCGTTGTAGACCGGCTTGCCGGTGGTGCGGTCCCAGACGACGGCGGTCTCCCGCTGGTTGGTGATGCCGATCGCGGCGATGTTCGACGCTCGGACGCTCGCCCGACCGAGAGCCTGGCCGACGACGTCGCGCACGTTCGTCCAGATCTCCTCCGGGTCGTGCTCGACCCAGCCCGCCCTCGGGAAGATCTGCTCGTGCTCCTTCTGCCCGGTCGCGACGATGGTGCCGCTGTGGTCGAAGATGATGGCGCGCGAGCTCGTCGTGCCCTGGTCGATAGCGAGGACGTAGTCGGCCATGGTGTTCCTTTCCACTTCGTCGTGTGACGACCTCGCAGGCGCGGGCCGCGGTCGATCGGTCAGCTCGTGAGACCCGCAGCCGCGAGTCCGCCGAGGACGCCGCCGAGGATCGGGCCGAGCACCGGGACCCAGGCGTAGGACCAGTCGCTCGAACCCTTGCCCTTGATGGGCAGCAGCGCGTGGGCGATGCGCGGACCGAGGTCACGCGCGGGGTTGATCGCGTACCCCGTCGGGCCACCGAGGCTCGCGCCGATACCGAGCACGAGGAGCGCGACGGCGAGCGGTCCGAGCCCGGAGGGCGTCTTCGCGAAGTGCAGGATCACGAACACGAGGACGAACGTGCCGACGATCTCCGTCACGAGGTTCCACCCGTACGAGCGGATCGCGGGGCCGGTGGAGAACACGGCGAGCTTCGAGGCGGGGTCGGCGTCCTGGTCGAAGTGCTTCTTGTACGCGAGGTAGACGACGATCGCGCCGATACAGGCCCCGAGCATCTGAGCGAAGATGTACGCGAAGCCGTTCCCCGCCGTGACCGGGATCGCCTCCTGGCCCTCGGTTCCCTCCGGCGGGACGTAGAAGTCCTCGGCCCCGGACGCCCAGATGCCGAACGTCACGGCCGGGTTGATGTGCGCACCCGTGCTGAACGCCACGTACACACCGGCGAACACGGCCAGGCCCCAGCCGAAGTTGACGAGCAGCCAACCGCCGTCGAAGCCCTTCGTCCTCGGCAGGACGACATTCGCGACGACACCGCACCCGAGAAGCACCAGCATGGCGGTGCCGGCGGCCTCCGGTATCACGATCGTGGAGAAGTCCATCGAACAACCCTCACTCTCTCGCACAGCGATCTGTACGCAAGGGCCGCGGGCGCGACCCCGACGGAACGCATCATGCCGTGGGGCATCACCTCGTGGTCGAAGGCGCGTCGAGAGAGATCATCGGGGCCACGTCGCCTGCGCCGAGCCGGACGCGCTCCCCGTCGGCGTCGGACCAGGTCTTCTCGGCGGCGTCCTCGGCGTCCGCGCGGGCGGTGTAGGCGGCGATCTCTGCGGCGCGGCGTTCGTCGTCCCACCCGAGGATCGGCGAGATGACCTCGGCGATCTCGGGCAGCGCCGCACGCCCGCGGTCGGCGACCTCGTAGTTGAGGCGCGTGCGGTGCAGGAGGACGTCCTCGAGGTGCAGCACCTGCTCGTGGGTCGCCGCGAACGCGATCTCGGCGCGCAGGTACGCCGGGGCGTGCTCGAGCGGGCGGGCGAGATCGGGCTGGTCGGCGATCGACTCGAGCAGATCGCTGATCCCGGAGCCGTACCGGTGCAGGAGATGGGCGACCATCTCCTTGGTCCAGCCGTGCTCGTTCGCGAGAGCGCGCGACCGCCGTCGCATCGCCTGCAGGCCGACGGCCCCGATCAGCGGGATCCGCTCCGTGATCGAGGGCAGGTGGCGAGCCCGTTCCCCGAGCGCGAAGTCGACGGCGTCCTTCGCCATCACGCGGTACGTCGTGAGCTTGCCGCCGGCGATCGCCGTCAGCCCGGGCGCGGGCGAGGCCACCGTGTGCT
Source organism: Beutenbergia cavernae DSM 12333 (assembly GCF_000023105.1). NCBI lineage: Bacteria > Bacillati > Actinomycetota > Actinomycetes > Micrococcales > Beutenbergiaceae > Beutenbergia > Beutenbergia cavernae. Next base: position 3,645,108 of record NC_012669.1, on the reverse strand, counting down.
CCCGGGAGACCTTCGCCGACGACGTCCCCTCCTTGGTGCCGGGCTGCAGCAGCGGGCGCAGGCCGGCCCACGTGCCGATGATGTCGTCGCGCGTGAGCGGGTCCGCGAGGACGGCGTTCGCGTGGTCGAGCACGTAGTCGATGTCCGCTGCGGTCGCGACCGGGTGGGTCGGGTCCAGGTCCCAGGGGGTGTCGGTCGTCCCGATCACCCAGTAGCGCGACCACGGGATCACGAACAGGACGCTCTTCTCGGTCTGGAGGATGAGTCCGACCTCGCCCTTGATCCGCTCGCGCGGGACGACGATGTGGATGCCCTTGGACGCCAGGACGCGCAGCCCGCCCTCCGTGCCGGCGAGCGCCTCGGTCTTCTCCGTCCACACGCCCGTCGCGTTGACGACGTGGGTCGCGCGGATCGTGTGCTGCTCGCCGGTCTCCAGGTCGGCGACGATGGCGCCGTCGACGCGGCCGATGCCGGACTTGGTGAGCGAGACGACTTGGGTGCGGCTCGCCGCGAGAGCGCCGTACGACGCCGCTGTGCGGATGAGCGTGATGACCAGCCGGGCGTCGTCGACCGAGGCGTCCCAGTACCGGACGGCGCCGATCGCGGCGTCGTGGCGCAGGTCGGGGAACAGCCGCTCCATGCCGGACCGGGTCACGTGCCGGTGCAGGGGGAGCGCGCGCCGGCGTCCGTTGATCGAGGCGAGCGTGTCGTAGAGGGCGACGCCGGCGCCCACGTAGGCGCGCTCCCACACGCGGTGCTCGAGCGGGTACAGGAACGACACGGGCTTGACGAGGTGCGGCGCGAGCTGCGTGATGAGCAGGTCGCGCTCCGTCAGGGCCTCGTGGACGAGGTGGAAGTCGAGCATCTGCAGGTAGCGCAGGCCACCGTGGACGAGCTTGCTCGACCGGCTCGACGTGCCGCTGGCCCAGTCCTGGGCCTCGACGATCCCGGTCCGCAGCCCACGGGTCACGGCGTCCAGCGCGATGCCCGCACCGGTCACCCCGCCTCCGATGACCAGCACGTCGAGGGGCTCGTCGCTGCTCATCCTGGCGAGTGCCTCGAGACGGGTCTGCCCCGTCACGGTCGATGCGGTCACCGGTGTCCTTCCCCTGGGATGAACCGGGTCACGCCCGGACGTTCGTATGCTTCTCGGGCCCGCAACTGTGCGCAACCGGACTGCACGAACGTGCATCACACAAGGAGGTCGGATGGACGCCCGTGACGAGCTCATGCACGAGGTGGCGTCGATGTACTACCTCCAGGACCAGACGATGGAGGGCATCGCGCGCCGGCTCGGGGTCTCGCGGTCCACCGTGAGCCGGCTCATCAAGTCCGCCCGAGCGCAGGGACTGGTGCGGATCTCGCTGCGCTCGCCGTCGTCGGGGACGGGCACCGCGGCACGCCTGCGCCGCACGTTCGGGGTGCGGGCGCACGTCGTCCCGATCCGGGCGTCTGCGTCCCAGGCCGCACGCCTGGACGAGGTGGCCCGGGTGAGTGCGCGCCTGCTCGCGGAGTGGTTCGCGTCCGGGATGACGCTCGGGGTCGCGTGGGGGACCACCGTCGCTGCGGTGAGCCGGCAGCTCGTCCCGACGCCGATCCACGACGCCACGGTGGTCCAGCTGAACGGTGCGGCGAACACGCACTCGAGCGGGCTCGCCTACGCCAACGACCTCGTGTCCTCGATCGCGCGCGCGTTCGACGCGACGATCCACCACTTCCCGGTGCCGGCGTTCTTCGACTACGCGGCGACGAAGGAGATGATGTGGCGCGAGCGCAGCGTGCGCCACGTGCTCCAGGTCCAGGCGCAGGCGGACGTCGCCCTGTTCGGGGTCGGCGCGCTCGCGGGGACCGTGCCGTCGCACGTGTACAGCTCGGGATACCTGGACGACGCCGACCGCCGCGCCCTTGCCGGCGACCGGGTGGTCGGCGACGTGTGCACGGTCTTCCTGCGGGAGGACGGCTCGTGGGAGGACATCGCGATCAACGCCAGGGCGACCGGCCCGACGCCCCGTGAGCTGCGGCGGATCCCGCGGCGCGTGTGCGTCGTCGCCGGCGACAGCAAGGTGGTGCCGCTCCTCGCGGCGCTGCGCGCCGGAGCGGCGACCGACCTGGTGGTGGACGAGTCCACGGCGCGGGCACTGCTGCGCCGCAGCGCCCTGCCCCTGGGAGAATCCCCGGCGTGAGCGAAACCGAGGCCCCGCCGAGCCGCACGCCCGGCGGCGCCGTGACGATCCGCCCGGCTCTGCCCCGCGACGCGCGAGCCATCCGCGACCTCGTCATCCCGTACGCCCAGGCTCGCATCCTCCTCGCGAAGGAGATGATCGGGTACTACGAGGCGATCCAGGAGTTCGTGGTCGCCGAGGTCGACGACGGCGCCGGTGGCCGCCGGGTCGTCGGGTGCGGCGCGCTGCACGTCATGTGGAGCGACCTCGGTGAGGTGCGCACTCTCGCCGTCGACGGCGGCTTCCGCAGCCGGGGGATCGGTCACCTGCTGCTGATGGAGCTGCTGGCGCGCGCCCGCGCGCTCGGCCTGAGCCGGGTCTTCTGCCTGACGTTCGAGGTGGAGTTCTTCACCCGGCACGGGTTCGAGGCCATCGAGGGCGCTCCGGTCGAGCCGGAGGTCTTCGCCGAGCTCGTCCGCTCGCACGACGACGGCGTCGCTGAGTTCCTCGACCTCGCCCACGTGAAGCAGAACACGCTCGGCAACACGCGGATGCTGCTCACCCTCGCCTGAGCCGCTCGGGTCAGGCGGCCGCCGTCGCTTGCGGCAGCACGCGGGTGCGGAGCACACCGATGACGACGGCGACCTGCACGCTGACGAGCGAGCCGAGCACCGCCGGGAGGATCGCGCCGGGCCGGACGATCGCCCAGGCGGCGATGCCGACGACGCAGGCCGCCACGCACACCCACGCACAGATCCCGAGGGCCCGGGACAGCCCGCGCACGGCGCGCGTCGGGTCGGTCACCCGGTCGCGCAGGAGGTACAGGAGCACCCAGCCGGCGAGTCCCGCGCCGACGAGGGCGGTGAGCTGCCCGAGACCCAGCATCGTCACGCCGGGCAGGAGGGTGGCGCCCGCCGGGTCCGACGCGGACGCCTCGACCCCCGCCATCCGGAGCGCGCCGGCGCCGACGAGCCCGAGCACGAGCGTGGTCGCGGCGAGCACCCCGAGCGCCTGGGTCGCCGCCCGCACGGATCTGGCGAGGGCGACGTCCGGGGGGATGGCACGTTCGTCGGACACGCTCCGCAGCGTAGTTGCGCCGGGGAGTTCTCCCCATCGTCCGTGGCCCGCCGGGGCTCGCCCGCCGCGGCGGCCGTGGCTAGCGTGGGCCCGGCATGCGGCCGGGGACTGCCGGGAGAAGGAGCGTCACGTGGCGGGGTTCGACGTCGACCCACCTGCCCTGCGGTCAGCCGCGGCGCGTCTCGGCGAGGCTGCCTCGGCGGTCGGCGCGTGCGACGCCGCCGCCGACCTGTCGGGGGTTCCCGCGGCGATCGCTGACGGTCTCGCCTCGTCCGCCGCCCGGCGGCTCGGCCAGGCGTGGGACGCGAGGTTCCGCGCCTGGGCGGAGGACGCCGACGAGCACGCGGCGTCCCTCACCGGCGCCGCCGACGCCTACGAGGCGAGCGACGTCGGCACCGGGTCCGCGCTCGCGGGGTCGCCGTCGTGACGGTGACCCTCGAGCGCCTGCTGTCCTGGGACCCGACGGCGCTCGGCGGAGCCGCGGACGCGCTCGCCGGCCGGCGGCAGACCCTCCTCGCGCTGCAGGACGAGATGGACGACGGCGCGCCGCCGCCCGGGTGGGGGGGCCCGGCGGCCGGAGCGGCCCGGCGGACCCACGGACGACTCCTGGACGGGCTGGGCGACGTCGTCGCGGAGGTGGCCGCCGTCGTGACGGCGCTCGACGACGCCGCGGAGTCCCTCGGCGCGGCGCGTGCGGACCTGGACGAGGTGCTCGGCCTCGCACGCGGCCAGGGCTACGACGTCGACGTCTCGACCGGCGCCGTCGTCGATCCCGAGTCCGTCTCCGACGCCGGGGCGGCGGGCGAGCGGTCGATCCTGGCCGCCGAGATCGAGGACCGGATCGAGCAGGCGCTGCGCACGGCCGCGCACGCCGACGCGGAGCTGGCCGGCCTGCTCGACAGGGCCGCCCGCGGGGCGTTGGACGGCGGCCCGGACCTGGCGGCGTCCGCGCAGGACGGAGCGGACGCGGGTCGGCGCGATCTGCTGGCGCCGCCCGAGGAGGCGCGCCCGGGCGACGCGGCCGGGTGGTGGGCCGGGTTGACCGACGGGGAGCGGACGCGCGTGCTCGCCGAGCACCCCGAGTGGGTGGGCAACCTCGACGGCATCCCGGGCGGCGTCCGGGACGAGGCGAACCGGTCGCTCATCGACGACTACCGGGCCGAGCTCGAGGCAGAGGCGGCGCGGCTCCGGGAGGACCTCGCCGACAACGTGTTCGGCTCTCTGTTCACCGACGCCGACGACCGGCTCGCCGAGGTCGAGGGCAAGCTCGCGGGGCTCGACGCCGTCGAGGCGACGCTCGCGCGGGGTGGGCGGCAGCTGCTGGTGCTCGATCCGCACGACGGCGACCAGCTGCTCGCCGCCGTCGCCGTCGGGGACGTCGACGCCGCGGACCACGTCGCCGTCTTCACCCCCGGGCTCGACACCACCGTGGGGGCGAGCCTGCGTGGGTACGACGCCGACATGGCGGCGCTCGCGCAGCGTGCCGCGGACGAGGCGGAGCGGTACGGCACCGGCGGCACGGTGGCCACGGTCGCGTGGCTCGCCTACCGCGCGCCTCAGCTCGACGGCAGCGTGCTCGACGTGTTGGGCGACGAGCGGACGAGCGTCGCGAGCGCGCAGCTCGCGCAGCGCGGCGGCGCCGACCTCGCGGAGTTCCTGCGCGGCATCAACGCGTCCCGGGAGCACGACCCGCACCTCACGGCGCTCGGGCACTCCTACGGGTCGACGACCACGGGGTATGCGCTGGCCGAGCCCACGGGCGTCGACGACGCCGCCGTCTTCGGCTCGCCGGGCCTCGGCACGAGCGACGCGGGCTACCTCGCCGTGCCGGAGGGGAACCTGTACCGGGTGGAGGCCAAGGGCGACCCGGTCGCGGACCTCGGCCGGTTCGGGATCGACCCGTCGCACCTGGAGGGCGTGAGAGGGCTGTCGGCCGAGGAGGCAGCGCTCACCGGCGACGACGGGTGCACGCTGTACAGCGAGTCGACCGGCCACAGCGGCTACCTCGACGCGTCGTCCACGAGTCAGCACAACCTCGCCGCCGTCGTCGGCGGCGCGGGCGACCGGCTCGTGTACGACGACGGGCGCGGCGCCGGGGACGTGCTCAGCTGGCCCGTTCCCGGCACCTACTGAGAGACGGAGGACCGCATGACGACGCCGGCCCGACCCTGCCTGGAGGACGTCATCGACGCGTACGCCCGGATGCGCGGGGAGATCCTCGCGGCACTGGAGACGGAGCTCGGACCGGCTCCGTGGGCACCGTCGGCGACCGGGGGATCACTGGTCCGCTCGGGCTGCGGAGCCGGTGAGGACCCCGGCGGGGAGCGCGCGCAGCTCGGCCGGTGGTCGTACCCCGGGACCTATCCGGACGCGCAGTGGCCGCTCGCCGTGGACGTGGTCACGGCCGCCGCCGCCGCGCACGGCTTCGATCGCGTCGAGGCGACGGCGAACCGGCCGCGCGACGTCGAGATCGTCGCCCACGACGCGTGGGGCGGGCAGATCGTCTTCGGGATGGCGGCGAACACGATCCTCAGCCTGAGCACCGGGTGCCACCCGCTCAGGGCAACGCGTAGCTGAGGGCGGCGCCGTCGTCGTCGGTCACCGCGACGACCAGGCCGTCGGCGACGAGCGACGCGAGCGCCCGACGACGCTGCTCGGGCGGTGGCCACGCGTCCGCCAGCGTCTCCGGCGCGACGTCCCGCCGCTCGCGCAGGACGGCCATGAGTGCGCCGCGCGCCTGGCGGTCGGTGCCGTGCCAGGCCTGGGTCCGGCGCCGGTGCGCGTGGACGTCCGGCGGGTGCCCTGCGGCTCGCCAGGCGCAGAGCTCACGCAGCGGACAGACGTCGCACCGCGGGGAGCGCGCTGTGCACACGAGTGCCCCGAGCTCCATGAGGGCGACGTTCCACAGCGCGCTCCCCGCGTCGTCGAGCGGCAGGTGCGCCGCTGCGCGGTCCTGCTCGGCCCGGGTGAGGGACGGCGCCGGGAGCGCCTCGCCACCGAGCGCACGCGCGAGGACCCGACGGACGTTCGTGTCGAGGACGACGGCGCGGCGCCCGTACGCGAACGCCCGCACCGCCGCTGCCGTGTACGGGCCGATGCCGGGCAGCGCGAGGAGGGCCGTCTCGTCGTCGGGCACGATGCCGCCGCAGGTGTCCCGGATCGCCGTCGCGCACTCGCGCAGCCGCAGCGCGCGCCGCGGGTAGCCGAGGCGGTCCCAGGCCACGAGCACGTCCGCGGGGCTCGCCGCGGCGAGGTCCGACGGCGTGGGCCAGCGCTCCATCCAGGCCCGCCAGACGGGGTCGACCCGCGACACGGGGGTCTGCTGGAGCATGACCTCGCTCACGAGGACGCCCCAGGCGTCGGTCCCGTCGCCGCGCCAGGGCAGGTCGCGCCGGTGCGCCGCGTACCACGCGGTCAGCCGCGCGTGCAGAGCGCTGGTGCTGGCACCCGCGCGGGTGGTCGGATCCATCGCCGTCAGTCTGTACTACGGTCGCACAGTGACGCGCTCCGCCCCTCCCGGCCGTGGGGGCGGCGGCGCCGGGCGCGGGTCCTCGGGCCGGAAGCCCGGCAGCGGTCGGCCGCCCGGCGGGAAGCCGGGTGGGACGTCGTCCGGGACGTCGGGCGCTGGGAAGCCGGGTAGGACGTCGTCCGGGGGGACGTCGGCTGCCCGCCGCAGTTCCGCGCCGTCGGGCGGGAAACGTCCTGCCGCGGGCCGGCGTCCGTCGTCGGCCGTGTACCGCCGCCGGCGGCTGCTCGTGCTGGTGCTCGCCGCGCTCGTCGTGGCGCTCGTCGCGTTCGGTGCCGTCCGCCTCGTGACGGCGCTGAGCGGTGACGACGACGCCGGCCCGGGCGCCACGGGCTCGGCGACGCCGGATCCGTCGCCGAGCACGACGCCCAGCCCGACGCCGTCGCCCACCCCGACGAACCAGGCCACGCCGCCGCTGCCGACGTCCTGCACGTCGCAGCAGGCCCAGCTCGAGATCGAGGCCCCGGCGTCGGCGACTGCGGGCGGGCGCGTCGACGTGCGCGTGAGCGTCCGGACGACCGCCGATGCGACCTGCCTCGTGGACCTCGGCTCGGAGCACCTCGTGGTCGAGGTGTTCTCGGGCGAGGACCTCGTCTGGTCCACGGCGCAGTGCCCGTTCACGCCCACGAGCCGCGACCTCCTGCTCGGTCCGGACAGCACCGACGACCAGGCGGTGCCGTGGTCCGGGCGGCGCTCCGCCGAGGGATGCCCGGACGACGCCCCGGTCGCCGAGGCCGGCGCCTACCGCGTGGTCGCGACGGCGACGCGGGACGGCGCGGAGCTCACCGCGGAACGGGCGCTCACGCTGGAGTGAGCCGGGCCGAGCGGGGGGCGGCTCGCTCAGACGAACCGCTCGAGCAGGGACGACTCGGCGAGCCGCGACAGACCCTCCCGGACGGACCGGGCACGCAGCGCGCCGACGCCGTCGACCAGCTGGAGATCCTCGACGCTCGCCGAGAGCATCTTCTGCAGGGTGCCGAAGTGGTCCACCATCGCGCCGATGACCGGCGAGGGGAGCCGGGGGATCTTCGAGAGCATCCGGTGGCCGCGCGGCCCGACGGCGGAGTCGAGCGCATCGCCGCCCGGCCCGCCGAGGCCGCGCACCTGCGCGATCTTGACGAGGTCGATGAGGTCGGTGGAGTCGAGCCGGGCGAGGCCGGCGAGGACGTCGTCGAGGGCGGCGGCCCGGCGGGCGTCGACGTAGTCGCTGACGACGAGCTCGCGTTCCGGGCCGACGTTGCCGATGAGCTCGTCGAGCTGCAGGGAGAGCAGGCGACCGTCGGTGCCCAGCTCGTCGACGTACCCGGCGATCTCCACGGAGATCCGGCGGACCATCTCGAGGCGCTGCACGACCGACGCCACGTCACGCACCGTGACGAGGTCCTCGATCTCGAGGGCCGAGAGCGTGCCCGACACCTCGTCGAGCCGGGATTTGTACCGCTCGAGCGTCGCGAGCGCCTGGTTGGCGCGGGACAGGATCGCGTCGGAGTCCTCGAGGACCCAGCGCCGGCCGTCGGAGTAGATGGCGACGATCCGCATCGACTGGCTGACGGAGATCACGGGGAAGCCGGTCTGCTTCGCGGCGCGCTCCGCGGTGCGGTGCCGGGTGCCGGACTCGCCGGTCTCGATCGCTGCGTCGGGCAGCAGCTGGACGGCGGCGCGCAGCACCCGCGTCGCGCCGCGGTCCAGCACGATCGCCCCGTCCATCTTCGCCAGCTCTCGCAACCGCGTGGCCGAGAACGCGACGTCGAGCACGAAGCCGCCGGAGCACATCTCCTCGACGACCTCGTCGTACCCGAGCACGATGAGCGCGCCGGTGCGGCCGCGCAGGATGCGCTCGAGGCCGTCGCGCAGCTCCGTGCCGGGCGCGACAGCGCGCAGGACGGCGCGGCCGGTGGGATCGGCGACGAGCTCGGACATGTCGCGCACTCTACGCGAGCGACAGCCCCGCCAGAGCGTGCTGAGCGGCCTCGGCGAGGCTCGCCGCGGGGAGGAGGCGCAGCCCTTCCGGAGCCCGCGCCTCACGGGCGGTGCGCGCCGGGACCACCGCCGAGGTGAAGCCGAGGCGCGCGGCCTCCGCCAGCCTCCGGTCGATCCCGACCGTCGGGCGCAGCTCACCGGCGAGGCTGACCTCGCCGATCGCGACGAGGCCGGCTCGGATCACGCGACCGGTCTCCGCGCTCGCGACGGCGAGGGCGACGGCGATGTCGGCAGCGGGCTCGACGGCGCGGGCTCCGCCGATCGTCGACACGAACACGTCGCAGCCCCCGAGCCGGACGTCGAGAAGGGCCTGGAGCACCGCGAGGGTCATGTTGACACGGGAGGACTCGACGCCGGACGTCGCCCGGCGCGGGTGCTTCTCCGTGCCCGGCGTGACCAGAGCCTGGATCTCGATCGGCATGGGTCGGCGGCCGTCGAGCGTGACGGTGGCACAGGTGCCTGGCTGGACGAGGCCGCTGCCGGACAGGAAGAGACCGCTGGGATCCGGCAGACCCTCGATGCCGCTGTCCGTCAGGTCGAAGCACCCCACCTCGTCGGTCGGGCCGTACCTGTTCTTGACGGCGCGGACCATGCGGAGCCGGGAGTGCCTGTCGCCCTCGAACTGGCAGACGACGTCGACGAGGTGCTCGAGCACGCGCGGCCCGGCGATCCCGCCGTCCTTCGTCACGTGCCCGACGAGCAGCACCGGGAGGTGCTTGCGCTTGGCGACGGCGATGATCGCGGCCGCGACGGCCCGCACCTGCGCGACACCGCCCGCGGCGCCGTCGACGTCCGCCGACGCGATCGTCTGCACCGAGTCGAGCACAAGCAGCTGCGGATCGCACGCCTCGATCTGGCCGAGCACGGTGGCCAGGTCGGACTCGGCGGCGAGGTACAGGCGCGGCCGCAGGGCACCGATGCGTTCGGCGCGCAGCCGGACCTGGGAGGCCGACTCCTCGCCCGTCACGTACAGCACGCGGCGACCGGTGCCGCTCGTCGCGGCCTTGGCGGCGACGTCGAGCAGCAGCGTCGACTTGCCGACGCCGGGTTCGCCGGCGAGCAGCACGACAGCCCCGGGCACGAGCCCACCCCCGAGCACGCGGTCCAGCTCGCCGACGCCGGTCGGCTGCAGCCGCACGAGGTCGGTGTCGACCTGGTCGATCGGGACGGCGGGGGACGCCGGGGCGAGCGCGGCCGTGCCCCGGCCGACGGCGACGCTTCCGCCGGCTGCCTCCTCGACGGTGCCCCAGGCCTGGCACTCACCGCACCGGCCGACCCACTTCGCCGTCTGCCACCCGCACTCCGCGCACCGGTACTCGGCCTTCGGCGTGCGCGCGGTGCGCGGGGTGGTGGTCATGGCCGTGACGTTAACGCCCGGCGCCGACATCACGAGCGGGACAGGCCCGCGCTGTGGACGGCCGCGAGCCGGACCAGGTCGGCGACCCGCGCCACGTCCACCGCGCGAGACGTGTCGACCCGCACGACGGGACCGACGTCGAGGGGTTCGGCCCGGTCCGCCCAGTCGGCCCAGTCGCCGTCGAACCGCTCCTGGTCGGCGTACCAGTCGGGCCGCGACCGAGCGAGGAAGCGGCTCGCGGCGAGATCGGCGGGGACGTCGCACCACACCTCGACCACCGCCGTCGGCCGCACACGCGCGAGGCCGGCGGCGACGTGCCCGCTGTCGCGCGAGGCGAAGAACCAGCTCTCGACGACGACGTCGCCGGGGGTCCCGGAGGCCACCGTCCAGATCGCCTCCATCGACGCCGCCCCCAGGGTCCACGGCGCCGCAGCCGCGGGCACCACCGGGACGAGGGCGTCCTTGACCGTGTCCTTCGACAGCAGGGCCGCGTTCAGCGCCGGGGCGAGCGCCGTCGCGAGGGTCGTCTTGCCGGATCCCGGCAGGCCGTTCACCAGGGTCAGCAGATCGGGCATCCGGCCACCGTACCGAGGGCGACGCCGCACAGCGGTTCGCGCCGGGCGCGGGGTGCGCCGTGGGTAGGCTGCCGCCCACGACAGCGGGGAGACACGGTGAGCCAGGACGACACGAACGAGACCGCCGACGACGGCGACGGCGCGCAGCGAGCGACGACGGCGCCCGTCCCGCCCGAGGTGATCCGCCGCCGGCGGATCGTGGTCGGGATCGGAGCGGTCGTCGTGATCGCCCTCGTCGTGGTCCTCGTGCTCCTCCTGACCCGGCCCGACCCCGAGCCGACCCCCGGCGAGACGGTGGCGGGGCCGACGCCCACCCCGGCGATCACCCCCGCGGAACGGGACACGGGCACGGCGTTCCTCGCCGTCCTGCCCAGCACGCTGCTGCAGTACGCGGTGACGGCGCAGGCGGAGGACGCCGGGCTGCTCGACGCCGGCGCGGTCGAGGCGTGGACGCTGACCTACTCCGACGGCGACGGCACCGAGCTCGTGCTGCGCACCGCCCAGCTCACCACGCCCGAGGGAGCGGCGGCCGCCCGCGAGTCGCTCACGGTCGAGGGGGAGAGCCTCCGCGCGGAACCGGTGCTCGTCGGCGGTGAGGAGGCCGGACAGGTCGTGATCTCGGCCACCGAGGACGACGGCGCCGTCGCGGCCTGGTCGAACGCCACCGCCGTGTTCCAGGTCACCGGGCCCGCGGACGCCGTCGTCGCCTTCTACGACGCGTTCGGGATGTGACATGCGGATCGCACTGCTCGGCGCCGGGACCATGGGTCGTGCCGTCCTGACGTCGATCCTGGCGACCGACGGCGTCGGGGCCGACGACGTCGTCGTCACCACGTCGCGCGACGCGTCAGCCGAGGCCGTCGCGAGCCGGTTCGGCGTCGCCGCCGGAACCGACAACCGGGCGGCCGCGACGGACGCCGACGTCGTCGTCCTCGGCGTCAAGCCCCAGGGCATGGCGGCCCTGCTCGACGAGATCGGCCCGGCGATCGGCGGCGAGACGCTCGTCGCGAGCCTCGCCGTCGGGCTCGCCACGACGTTCTACGAGGCGCGGCTGCCCGCCGGGACGCCCGTCGTCCGCGTCATGCCGAACACGCCGGCGACGATCGGGCAGGGCGTCAGCGCGCTCAGCGCGGGAGCGGCGGCGACCGATGCGCACCTCGCCCTCCTGGAGCGCCTGCTCGCCGGCACCGGGCTCGTGGTGCGGGTGCCGGAGTCGCAGCAGTCGGTCGTCGCCGCCGTCTCGGGCTCCGGGCCCGCGTACGTCTTCCACCTCGTCGACGCGCTCGCGGAGGCCGGCACCGCGGGGGGACTCCCGCGGGCGACGGCGCTGCGCCTCGCCGCGCAGACCGTCGCCGGCGCCGGGGCCCTCGCCGTGAGCAGCGGGGAGCACCCGGCCATCCTGCGCGAGCAGGTCTCCTCGCCGGGAGGGACGACGCTCGCCGCCCTCGCCGAGCTCGACGACCGCGGCGTGCGCGCCGCCTACGCCGCGGCCGTGCGGGCCGCCGTCCGACGGGCCGGCGAGCTCGCCGCCGACCTCGACCCCGGGCCCCCGCGGTGAGCACGCCGCCCGGACGACGCCGCCGGGCCGGCATGGCCGACGTCGCGAAGCTCGCCGGCGTCTCCCACCAGACCGTCTCACGCGTGCTCAACGACCACCCGAGCGTGCGGCCCGCGACGCGGCAGCGGGTGCTCGACGCCATGGCGGAGCTCGCGTACACCCCGAATCGGCTGGCGCGCGCGCTCGTGACGCGACGTTCCGGGCTGCTCGGCGTCGTGACCAGCGGGTCGGCGAAGTACGGGCCGATGAGCACGCTCATCGCCGTCGAGGAGGCGGCGCGGGCGGCCGGCTACGCCGTGAACGTCGCGGTGGTGCGCTCGCCGACGCAGGAGTCCATGGGGGCCGTCCTCGCGAGCTTCGACGAGCAGGCGGTTGAGGGCGTCGTCGTCATCGCACCCCGCGCCACGGCGGTCGAGGCGCTCCGGGCTGTCGACTCGCGCGCCCCGGTGATCCTCGTCGCGGCGGGCGTGGGGACGGACGAGCGGTTCGCGACGGTGAGCGTCGACCAGGCGCGCGGTGCGCGGCTCGCCGTCGAGCACCTCGTGTCGCTCGGGCACCGCACGGTCGCCCACGTGTCCGGCCCGGACGACTGGTTCGACGCGCGCGAGCGTCTCGCCGGGTGGCGGTCCGCGCTCGCGGAGGCCGGTCTCGAGGGCGAGCTCGTGGAGGGCGACTGGACGGCCGACGTCGGCTACACCGCCGGGCGGCAGCTCGTGGCCGACGGCGTCCCGGGCGCGATCTTCGCCGCGAACGACCAGCTCGCCCTGGGGCTCCTGCGCGCGTTCGCCGAGGCCGGGGTGGCGGTGCCGGGCGACGTGAGCGTCGTCGGCTTCGACGACATCGAGGGGACCGCCCACTTCTTCCCGCCGCTCACGACCGTGCGGCAGGACTTCACCCGACTCGGCGAGGTGTGCCTCGAGGTGCTGCTGGCGGCGATCGCCGCGGGGTCGACGACGGCGTCCGCCGCTCCCGAGCCCGTCGCGCCCGAGCTGGTGGTCAGGTCGAGCACCGGGCCGCCGTCTGCCTCGAGCTGAGTCCCTCCGGGCGTCGCCTGGCGTGGCCCGGCTCCGGTGGGTGGTGGGGGGTCGACCGTGTGGAAGGTCCCCTGTGGTGCCGGGTCCGGGGGACGAACCGCACGGTCGGGCCGGGTTCGGGGACGAACCGCACGGTCGAGCCGGTTCTGGTGGGTGGTGGGGGGTCGACCGTGTGGAACGTCCCGTGTGGGCGGAGTTCGGGGGACGAGCCGCACGGTCGGGCCGGTTCTGGTGGGTGGTGGGGGGTCGACCGTGTGGAACGTCCCCTGTGGGGCCGGGTTCGGGGGACGAACCGCACGGTCCGGCCGGGTTCGGGGGACGAACCGCACGGTCGAGCGGGCTCCGGGGGACGAACCACACGGCCGATCGCCGAGGGCCGTCCGCTCGCGAAGTGTTAACGTTCACATCCGATAGGGTGAGCAGCCGGCCAGCGAACCACGGTGTCCGCGAGCGCCGGAGCCGCCCCAGTCAGTCGATCCAGGAGAGACCACGATGACGTCGTCCGAGCACAGGGCTCCCGACCCCGCCACGCCGGCCGCCTCGGACCGGTCGCCCGGCACGCCGGCGCCGAGCCGGGCACCCGACGAGACGTACGTCGTCGGGGTCGACTTCGGCACCCTGTCCGGCCGGGCCGTCGTCGTCCGCGTGCGCGACGGCGCCGAGCTCGCCACTGCCGTCCACGAGTACGCGCACGCCGTCCTCGACCGCGCCCTGCCGGACGGCACGCCGCTGCCCCCGGAGTGGGCGCTCCAGGTGCCGGGCGACTACATCGACGTGCTCAAGCAGGCAGTCCCCGCGGCCGTCAGCGCCGCGGGGATCGACCCGAGCGCCGTCGTCGGCATCGGCACCGACTTCACGGCCTGCACGATGGTCCCGACGCTCGCGGACGGCACCCCGCTGAGCGACGTGCACCCCGACCGGCCGCACGCCTACGTCAAGCTCTGGAAGCACCACGCCGCGCAGGGGCAGGCCGACCGCATCAACGACCTCGCCCGCGAGCGCGGCGAGTCGTGGCTCGCCCGCTACGGCGGGGCGATCTCCAGCGAGTGGCAGTTCGCGAAGGGGCTGCAGCTGCTCGAGGAGGACCCGGAGCTGTACGCCGAGATGACGCACTTCGTCGAGGCGGCCGACTGGATCGTGTGGCAGCTGTCCGGCAGCCGGGACCGGAACGCCTGCACGGCCGGCTACAAGGGCATCCTCCAGGACGGCCACTACCCGGACCCGGAGTTCCTCGCCGCGCTCAACCCCGGCTTCCCGGGCTTCGTCACGGACAAGCTCGCGGGCGAGATCATCCCGCTCGGTGCCCGCGCGGGCGGCCTGACGGCGGAGGCCGCCGCGTGGACAGGGCTGCCGGAGGGCATCGCCGTCGCCGCCGGCAACGTCGACGCCCACGTCACGGTCCCGGCCGCGGACGCCCTCGAGCCCGGCCTCATGACGATGATCATGGGTACCTCGACGTGCCACATGACGAACGCGCCGCAGGTGCACGCCGTGCAGGGCATGTGCGGCGTGGTGGACGGCGGCATCGTGGACGGCCTGTTCGGGTACGAGGCCGGGCAGAGCGGCGTCGGCGACATCTTCGCCTGGTACACCGCCACGCACGTACCGGCCGAGGTCGCCGAGGAGGCGACGGCCCGCGGCGTCTCCGTGCACGACGTGCTCACCGAGCGCGCCGCCGCCCAGGAGATCGGCGAGCACGGGCTCGTCGCGCTCGACTGGCACTCCGGCAACCGTTCGGTCCTCGTCGACGGCAACCTGTCCGGCGTCGTCGTCGGCCAGACGCTCGCCACCCGCCCGGACGAGACGTACCGGGCGCTCCTCGAGGCGACGGCGTTCGGCACCCGCGTCATCATCGAGGCCTTCGCGGAGGCGGGCGTCGGGGTGACCGAGCTCGTCGTGGCCGGTGGCCTGCTCAAGAACGCGTTCCTCATGCAGATGTACTCCGACGTGACAGGACTCCCGCTCTCGACGATCACGTCCGAGCAGGGCCCGGCCCTCGGCTCGGCGATCCATGCGGCGGTCGCGGCCGGGGCGTACCCGGACGTCGCGGCGGCCGGGGGAGCGATGGGTGGGCGGACGCGGGACGCCTACCTGCCCGACGCCGAGGCCACCGCCCGCTACGACGTCCTGTTCGCCGAGTACCGCCGACTGCACGACTACTTCGGCCGCGGCGAGAACGACGTCATGCACCGCCTCAAGGCGATCCGCCGGGACGCGCACGAGGCGCGGGTCGCCTCGGCGCAGGGCGGCTCGGCGCCGGCGGACGCAGCCGTCGAGGCCGCTCGATGAGCGTCCCCGCCCACCTGGCCGACGTCGTCGCCGCCGCCCGCGTCCGCGTCGCCGCCCTGCACGCCGAGCTGCCGCGCTACGGCCTCGTGGTGTGGACCGCCGGGAACGTCTCCGAGCGCGTGCGCGACGAGACCGACGCGAGCGGCGGCAGCGACCTCCTCGTCATCAAGCCGTCCGGCGTCTCCTACGACGACCTCACGCCGGAGGCGATGGTCGTGTGCGACCTGGACGGCGAGCTGCTCGACGGCGACCGGTCGCCGTCGTCCGACACCGCCGCCCACGCGTACGTGTATCGCCACATGCGCGACGTCGGCGGCGTCGTGCACACGCACTCGACGTACGCGACGGCCTGGGCCGCGCGTCGCGAGCCCGTGCCGTGCGTGCTCACGATGATGGCCGACGAGTTCGGCGGCGAGATCCCGATCGGCCCGTTCGCGCTCATCGGCGACGACTCCATCGGCCGGGGGATCGTCGAGACGCTGCGCTCCTCCCGCAGCCCGGCCGTCCTCATGGCGAACCACGGACCGTTCACCATCGGCGCCGACGCGCGGGCCGCCGTCAAGGCCGCCGTGATGTGCGAGGAGGTCGCGCGCACCGTGCACATCGCGCGGCAGCTCGGCGACCCGCACCCCGTCGACCAGAGCGACGTCGACTCCCTGTACGCGCGCTACCAGAACGTCTACGGCCAACACGAAGGACAGCGATGACAGCGTCACCCGCGGTGCCCGCCACCGACCCGACCGCCCAGGACCCGTTCGCCGGTCGTGAGATCTGGTTCCTCACCGGCAGCCAGCACCTGTACGGGCCGGAGGTGCTCGAGCAGGTGGCCTCCCAGTCGGGATCGATCATTGCGACGCTCGACGACGCCGCCGAGATCCCGGTGCGGATCGTCGCCAAGCCGGTGCTCACGGACACCGAGGCGATCCGGCGCATCGCGGACGAGGCGAACGCGGACCCGGCGTGCGTCGGCGTCATCGCGTGGATGCACACGTTCTCCCCGGCGAAGATGTGGATCACCGGGCTGGACGCGCTGCGGACGCCGCTGCTGCACCTGCACACGCAGGCGAACGTCGGCCTCCCGTGGGCCGACATCGACATGGACTTCATGAACCTCAACCAGGCCGCGCACGGGGACCGCGAGTTCGCGTACGTCGCGACGCGGCTCGGCGTGGCCCGCAAGACGGTGGTCGGGCACGCGTCCGACGCGCGGGTGCGCAGCGAGGTCGGCACGTGGGCGCGGGCGGCGACGGCGTGGGCGCACGTGCGCGGGCTCAAGCTCGCCCGGTTCGGCGACAACATGCGGTTCGTCGCCGTCACCGAGGGTGACAAGACGGAGGCGGAGCGGGTCTTCGGCGTCCAGGTCAACACGTGGGGCGTGAACGACCTGGTGGAGCGGGTCGACGCCGCACCCGAGGGCATCGTCAACGCGCTCGCCGCCGAGTACGAGCTGGCCTACGACGTCGCCCCCGAGCTGCGCCGCGGCGGCGAGCGGCACGAGTCCCTGCGCTACGCCGCCCGCATCGAGGCCGGCCTGCGCACGTTCCTCGCGGAGGGTGGGTTCGGCGCGTTCACCACGAACTTCGAGGACCTCGGCGGGCTGCGGCAGCTCCCGGGGCTCGCCGTGCAGCGCCTCATGGCGGACGGCTACGGCTTCGGCGCCGAGGGCGACTGGAAGACGGCGGTGCTCGTGCGCGCCGCGAAGGTCATGGGCCACGGGCTGCCCGGCGGCGCCTCCCTCATGGAGGACTACACGTACCACCTGACGCCGGGGGAGGAGAAGATCCTCGGCGCCCACATGCTCGAGATCTGCCCGTCGCTGACGACGGCGAAGCCGCGCGTCGAGATCCACCCGCTCGGCATCGGCGGGCGCGAGGACCCGGTGCGCCTCGTGTTCGACACCGACCCCGGCCCGGGCATCGTCGTCTCGCTCGCCGACCTGCGCGAGCGCTTTCGTCTTGTGGCGAACGTCGTCGACGTCGTCGGCCCGGACGCCCCGCTGCCGAACCTTCCCGTGGCCTCGGCCGTGTGGGTCCCGGAGCCGGACTTCGCGACGTCGGCCCAGGCGTGGCTGACGGCCGGCGGGGCGCACCACACCGTGCTCACCACGGCGGTCGGCGCCGAGGCGTGGGAGGACTTCGCCGAGATCGCCCGCACCGAGCTCGTGCTCATCGACCGAGACACGCGGCTGCGCGAGCTGCGCAAGGAACTACGGTGGAACGCCGCCTACTACCGCCTCGCCCAAGGGATGTGACGATGCGCCGCGCCGTTCTGCACGGAGTCGGGGACCTGCGACTCGAGGAAGGTCCCGACCCCGAGGTCCCGGAGGGCTTCACGCTGGTCCGGATGACCGACGTCGGTCTGTGCGGGAGCGACCTGCACTGGTTCAGCGAAGGCGGTATCGGCGACGCGCGGCTGACCCGGCCGATCGTGCCCGGGCACGAGCAGGCCGGGATCGCGCAGGACGGGCCGTACGCGGGCCGGCTCGTCGCCGTCGACCCCGCCATCCCGTGCGGGCGGTGCGAGATGTGCCTGGAGGGCGAGGTCAACCTCTGCCCGACGGTGCGGTTCTCCGGGCACGGTGCGCTGGACGGCGGGCTGCAGGAGCTGCTCGCGTGGCCGACGGACCGCCTCTTCCCGCTCCCGGACGGCATGACCGGCGCCGACGGCGCGGTGCTCGAGCCGCTCGGGGTGGCCCTGCACGCCTGGGACCTCGCTCACGTGCGCGCGGCGTCCGACGTCGTCGTCGTCGGGACCGGCCCGATCGGCCTGCTGCTCGTGCAGTTGGCCCGGCACTTCGCGGGCGGCCGCGTCATCGCCGTCGAGCCGCTGGCGCACCGCCGCGAGGCCGCCCTCCGGTACGGCGCCGACCTCGCGCTCACGCCCCAGGAGGCCGCCGCGATCGACGTCGCCGAGCTCGGGGCCGGAGAGCTCGGCGTGGACGTGGCGTTCGAGGTCGCCGGCACGAACGACGCGATCGAGACGTCGATGCGCCTCGTGAAGCCCGGCGCCCGCGTGGTGCTCGCTGGGATCCCGGACGACGACACGTCCACGTTCACGGCGTCGACGGCCCGCCGCAAGGGCCTGACGTTCCTGCTCGTGCGGCGGATGAAGGAGATGTACCCGCGCGCGATCCGCCTCGCCGAGACGGGGATCGTGGACGTCCGCTCGCTGGTGTCGGCGCGCATCCCGCTCGACGAGGCGCCGCGCGCGTTCGCCGAGGCGGTCGAGCGCACCGGGCTCAAGGTCGTCATCGGCCTCGACTGAGGCCGGTGCGGCCAGGTTCGGCCTCAGGGCCGCGCCGCGAACCGCTCCAGCAGCGTGGTGTCCCCGGACACGATGACGAGGTCCTCGGCGTCGATCC
This sequence comes from Beutenbergia cavernae DSM 12333, assembly GCF_000023105.1. Lineage (NCBI taxonomy): Bacteria > Bacillati > Actinomycetota > Actinomycetes > Micrococcales > Beutenbergiaceae > Beutenbergia > Beutenbergia cavernae. Next base: position 3,626,189 of record NC_012669.1, on the reverse strand, counting down.
GGGTCTCGTCGGTGGCGTACTCGAACGGGTGGCCCGGCGTCTTCACGCCGATGATCGTCACGCCGTACTTCTTGCGCACCTGCGACTGGCCGACGGTGAACCCCTGGATCTCGCGCGGCGGCCGCATCTTGACGATGGTGAAGCCGTCCTCCATCTCGATGTAGTCGAGCATCTTGCCGGAGACGAGGTGAGCCACACGTTGCCCGGCGTCGTACTCCGGGTACACGACGTGGTGCGCTCCGATCCGGCGCAGGATGCGGCCGTGCTCCGCGGACACGGCCTTCGCCCAGATCTGGGGTGTGCCGATGTCGACGAGGTTGCCCGTGATGAGGACGCTCGCCTCGAGCTCCGTGCCGACGCCGACGACGACGGTGCCGAAGTCCCGCGCCCCCAGCTGCTCGAGCGCCTCGGGGTTGGTGGCGTCCGCCTCGACGAGCGGGAGGCGGCCGGACCACGCCTGGATGAGGTCGGGATCCTTCTCGACGCCGAGGACGGTGCGGTCGAGCGTCTCGAGCGTGACGGCCAGCGCGGATCCGAACCGGCCCAGCCCGATGACGAGGATCGAGCGTTCGTCGGCCGCGCTGCGCTTCTCGCGGGGAGTGGGGCTGGGCTCAGCCAATGATCGGCCTCTCGTCGGGCAGCCGGATGACCCTGCGCCTGCTGCGCAGCGCCAGTGCGGCCGCGAGTGTCATGGTGCCGGTGCGTCCGGCGAACATCAACGCGCTCAGCACGTAGTGGGCGGAGTCGGGCAGGGTCGGCGTGATGCCCGTCGACAGCCCGCACGTGGCGAACGCCGAGATCACCTCGAAGAGGATGACATCGAGCGGGAGGTCGGTGATCGTCAACAGCGCCAGCGTCGCGATGCCGACGAGGGTCGCGCCGATGAACGAGACGGCGACGGCGAGGCGAAGGGTCGCTCGGTCGATCCGGCGTCCGAACGCCTCGACGTCGCGATCACCACGGGCCTCGGCCACGATCGCGAGGAGCATGACGGCGAGCGTCGAGACCTTGATGCCGCCCGCCGTCGACGCGCTGCCGCCGCCGACGAACATCAGCGCGTCGGTCATGAACCACGTCGCCTCGCGCATCTCGCCGACGTCGACCGTCGAGAACCCGCTGGACCGGGGCATGATGCCCGCGAACAGCGACGCCAGGATGCGGTCGGCGACCGGCAGCCCACCGAACGTGCGGTCGTTGAACCACTCGAACCCGCCGATGATGAGCACGGAGGTGGCGGCGAGGGCGGCGTGCGTCGTCAGCGTCAGCTTCGTGTGCAGCGTGAACCGGCGGGGGCGCCGCCAGGCCTGCGCGACGTTGAGGATCACGGGGAAGCCGACGGCGCCGATGAACGTCCCGACGATGATCGGCAGGCACATCCACCAGTCGCCGACGTACGGCGACATGCCGCCCTCGATGATGACGAACCCGGCGTTGTTGAACGTCGACACCGCGAGGAACGAGCCGTGCCACATCGCCTGCCCGAGCTCCTCGCCGAGCGTCAGGAACCGGGGCACGAGCACGAGGGCCAGCAGGATCTCGAGCGTCAGCGAGGCGGCGATGACGGCCCTGATGAGGCTGCCGACCTCGCCGAGCCGCGTCGTCTTCGTCTCCGACGCCGTGAGGAGCCGCTGCGTGAGACCGATCCGCCGCGAGACCGCCAGGCCGAGGATCGACGCGAGCGTCATCACGCCCAGCCCGCCGATCTGGATGGCGATCATGATGACGACCTGCCCGAACGGCGACCAGAACGTGGCCGTGTCCACCGACACCAGACCGGTGACGCAGACGGCGGACGTCGCCGTGAACACGGCGTCGGCGAACGGGGCACGCTCGCCCGTCGTCGTCGCCGCGGGCAGCGAGAGCAGCGCCGTCGCGATGGCGACGACCGACGCGAACGTCGCGAGCGCCAGCCTGGCGGGGGAGCGGCGGGCGACACGGTCGACGGTGTCGCGCGCGGCCTGCAGCACGGCCGGGACCTCCACGCCTGCCCTCCACGTCTGCTCTCCGTCGTCGCGGGCCACCCGGCGGCGGCCCGGCCTACTGTGGCACGGCTGGCCCGTCGGCGCGGCCCACCACGCGAGTTAGGTTGGACCCCATGCCTGCGCCAGCCCTCGAGCCCGGGACCGAGCCCGAGATCCGGTCCGCTCCCGCGAGCACGCCGCGTTCACGGTTCGCGTGGTCCGAGGACCTGCCCCGTTACGACTTCGGCCCCGCGCACCCGATGGCGCCCGTGCGCCTCACGCTGACGAAGGACCTCGTGGACCGGCTCGGCCTGACCGACGGCCCGGGCGCCGTCGTCGATGTCATCGACGTGGCGGACGTCGACGACGACCTCCTCGCCACCGTCCACGACCGCGAGTACATCGCCGCGGTCCGGGCGGCCGAGTCAGGCGTCCCCGACCCGGCGCGGGGGCTCGGGACCACCGACACACCGATCTTCGGGGAGATCCACTCGGCGTCGGCGCGGATCGTTGGTGCGTCGGTGGCGGCCGCGCGCTCGGTGTGGACGACGCCGGTGACGCACGCCGTCAGCGTCGCGGGTGGCATGCACCACGCGATGCCCGGCGCCGCGGCGGGGTTCTGCGTGTACAACGACCTCGCGATCGCGATCCGCTGGCTGCTCGACGCCGGCGCCCGCCGGGTCGCGTACGTCGACCTCGACGCGCACCACGGCGACGGCGTCGAGCGCGCGTTCTGGGACGACCCGCGGGTGCTGACCGTGTCGGTGCACGAGAGCGGACGGACCCTCTTCCCCGGGACGGGCTACGCGACCGACACGGGCGGTGCCGGCGCCGAGGGCACGGCCGTCAACATCCCGCTCCCGGCCGGCACGCGCGGGCCGGCGTGGCTGCGCGCCGTCGAGGCGGTCGTCCCGCCGCTCGTGCGGGCGTTCGAGCCCGACGTGATCGTCAGCCAGCACGGCGCAGACTGCCACGGCTCCGACCCGTTGACGAACCTCCGGATCTCCCTCGACCACCAGCGCGCGGCGGCGGAGCTGGTCGCGGGGCTCGCGGCCGAGTGCGCGGAGGACCGCTGGCTCGCCGCGGGCGGGGGCGGCTACACCGTCGTCGAGGTGGTGCCCCGGGCGTGGGCGGCGCTGACCGCTGTCAGCGCGGGCGTCGGCGTCGACCCGGCCGCCCCCACTCCGGCGCTCTGGCGCGAGACGGTCGCCCGGCTGTGCCGGGTGCCGGCGCCGGAGACGCTCGGTGAGGGCGGCGGCGAGTACGTGCCGTGGAGCCGTGGTTTCGACCCCGACGACCCGGTCGACCGCGTCGTCCTCGCCACGAGGAACGCCGTGTTCCCGGCGCACGGCCTCGACCCGATGCTCTGAGCCTCACGCAGCCAGGACGCCGCGCAGCCGCTCGGCGAACGCCGCCGGGTCGTCCACGAAGCCCGTGTGGTCGCCCGGGAAGATCGTCGGCTCCAGCCCGAGCTCCGAGCCCAGGGCTCGCGACGCCCGGTCGCACAGCTGACCGGCGGAGTCGGCGCCGATCCCGATGACGATCCGGGTCGCGGCCGAGCGCAGCACGTCGAGGTCGGGACGCCACGCCGTCGTCCCCAGCAGCTCGTGGTGGAACCAGTGGTCCTGGTCGGACACCGTCTGCGCCGAGCGCTCGCCGGCGAAGATCTCCGCCACGAGCTCGTCGGGCATGTAGATGTTCGCCTGACGCAGGAACTGGCCCCATGCTCCTGGCACGTCGCCGGACGCGTACGTGGCGATGAGCTCGCGGGTGCCGGCGTGGAGCTCGTCGCGGTCGGGGAGGAGCTCGACCAGCGGCGGTTCGTGGGCGATCGCCGCCGTCACGAGGTCCGGCCGGGACTCCACGAGCGCGAGCGCCGTCACGGCCCCTCCGCTGGACCCGAGGACCGCGGCCGGTCCGGCGTCCAGATGCTCGACGAGCCGGGCCAGGTCCGCCGCGCGCAGCGCCGGTGTGGAGTCCTGCCCGGGGTCGTCGAGGACGCTGCGGCCGACGCCGCGGGGGTCCGTGGTGAGCACCGTGTGATCGGCTGCCAGCAGGTCGGCGAGCGGGGCGAACGCGGCGGCGTCCATCGGCGCGCCGACGAGGGCCACGAGCGGGCCGGAGCCGCGCGACTCGTAGTACAGGGTGCCGTCGGGAGTGCGCAGCGTGTCGCTCGCGACGGGCTGGGTCGTCCGTGCCTCGGTCATGGGTTCCTCCTCGGTTCGATGCTGTCACCAGGTAGGACCGACGCCGTCGGGCAGAATCATCGGTTGTGACGGACGTTTCCTCGGCCACCGACGACCTCGCGCTCGCGCGCGCCGGGGACGACGACGCCTTCACCCGCCTCGTCGCGCCGCTGCGACGGGAGCTGCACGCGCACTGCTACCGGATGCTCGGGTCCGCGCACGACGCCGACGACGCGCTCCAGGAGGGCATGGTGCGGGCGTGGCGCCACCTGTCGCGGTTCGAGGGTCGCAGCTCGTTGCGGTCGTGGCTGTACTCGGTGACGACGCGCACGTGCCTGGACGCCGTGGCCGGGCGCCGTCGTCGCGCGCTGCCGATGGACCTCGGGCCGGCGAGCGACCACACGGTGCTCGACGACGTCCCGCGCGACGACGTCCCATGGCTCACGCCGTATCCGGACGTGACCGGGAGCCGGGAACCGGCTGCCCGGTACGAGCAGCGGGAGGCCGTCGAGCTCGCGTTCGTCGCCGCGTGCCAGCACCTGCCCGGCAACCAGCGGGCGGCGCTGCTGCTGTTCGACGTGCTGGGCTTCTCCGCTGCCGAGATCGCCGAGCTGATGGACACGACGACGGCGTCCGTCACCAGCGCGCTCCAGCGTGCGCGCCGCACGGTGGCGGATCGCGTGCCGCCGCGTTCGCAGGCGCAGGTGCTGCGCACCATCGACGACGCCGAGCTCCGCGCCGTCGTCACCGACTACGCCGGTGCGTTCGAGCGCGGCGACACGGCGGCGCTCGCGGCGCTCCTCACCGAGGACGTCACGTGGTCGATGCCGCCGCTGCCGCACTGGTACTCCGGGCGCGATCGCGTGCTGGACTTCGCCCGACGCGTGCCGATGACGCGGTGCGGGTTCTGGCGACACCGGGTGACGCGTGCCAACGGGCAGCCGGCCGTGGCGTCGTACCTGAGCCGCGACGACGCCGACGGCCCGCACGACGCCTGGTCGATCAACGTCCTCACGCTGAGCGGCGACCGGATCGCCGGCATCACGTCGTTCATCGGCGTCGAGCACTTCGCGTCGCTGGGGCTGCCGGCCGCGCTCTGACCGGCGGCGAGCGCCGGCACGGTGCCGAGACCGTGGCCGGGCTACCGGTCCAGAACTCGCTCGACGGCGTCGGCGGCCGCGGCCGCGCCGCCCGCCGCTTCGATCTCGCCGCGCATCCAGGCCAGGCGGTCGCGGACGCCCGGGTCCGCTGCGACGTCGTCCACCGCGCGCCAGAGCTCCTCGGCGGTCACGGCGTCAGGATCGAGACGTCGCCCGAGGCCCAGCTCGGCGATCCGGTCGGCGTTGGCGCGCTGCTCGGCCATCTGCGGGAGAGCGATCAGCGGGACGCCGAAGGCCAGCCCCTCCATCGTGCTGCCCATCCCGGCGTGGGTGACGAAGGCGCTCGCGTGCTCCAGCACGGCGAGCTGGGGCGCCTGCGCGTGGACCTCGACGTTCGGCGGGACCGGGCCGATCGACTCGGGTTCCACGAGGTCGCCCACGGCCAGCACGACGTGCCACGGCCTGCCGCGCGCGGACTCGGCGACCATCCGGAAGAAGTCCGGGCGGTCGTTGTACGCGGTGCCGAGCGAGACGAGCAGGACGGCCGGGTCTCCGGCGGGTGGTGACCAGGCGGCCTGGAACCGACGTTCCGTCAGGCCGGGTCCGACGAAGGCGTACCCGTCGGTGAAGGTGTCGCCCGCGTACTGGAACGCGCGCGGGATCGTGACGATGCGGAGGTCGGCACGGGTGCCCTGCAGGAACCCGCCGACGTCCTTGATGCCCTGGGTGCGGAGGTACCGGCCGATGCGGAGGACCATCCGCAGGAATCGCGGACTCAGCGGGTTGATCCGGGCGTACGCATTCATCGACCAGTGCCCGTTGCTGACCAGGTTCGGCCAGGTCTCGATCGCGGGCACGCCCCAACGATGGGCGAGGATCCTGCCCCACCAGGCGAGAGTGCCGTCGTGGAGCACGACGTCCGGCACCTTCGCGTCGACCAGTGTCGGCACGAGCGCCCGCGTCTCGTCGAGCAGCAGACCCATCGCTCGGACGAGCTCGGCGCCGTGCATCTGCGGGAGCGTGTCCCGGCCCATGCTCTCCCAGGTCGACGTCACCGGGACGAACCGGGCGCCCGTCTCCGTGATCCGCTCGCCGAACGGCCGAGGAGCGTAGTACGTCACGTCGTGACCACGACGGACCAGCTCCGTGACGATGCCGAGCGTCGGGTTGATGTGTCCAGCGCCGAGCGGGCCGTAGCAGGCGATGGCGGGCATCGAGGCACTGTATCGGCGCACCCTGGCGGCTCGAGGCGCTCAGTCGGCCAGGCGCTCCTCGAGCCGTGCGACCTTGCCGTCGATCTCACCGCTGTGGCCGGGCCGGATGTCGGCCTTCAGCACGAGCGACACGCGGTGGCCGTGCGCGACGACGGCGTCGGTCGCCCGCCGCACGACGTCCATCACCTCGTCCCACTCGCCCTCGATCTCGGTGAACATCGCGGAGGTGCGGTTGGGGAGGCCGGACGCACGCACGATGCGCACGGCGTCCGCGACGGCGTCGGACACGGACTCGCCCGAGCCGAGCGGGGCGACGGAGAACGCGACGAGCATGCCGACCATCATCGCAGCCGCCAGGCCCGGGCGGCGGGCGCGACCCCGGTCATCGGCGCCGCGCCGGGCGGCCGACTTCCCGCGCGATGCCTTGGGGCCGTAAGGTTCTTCCCTGGTATCCGGCAGGCTGCTCCACGCCGCCGGTGGGACGCACCGGCGCGCAGGAGGTGAGCATGGCTGAGGAGCCGACAGTCGACGAGGCCCCGCGCTTCCTCACCGTCGCCGAGGTGGCGGAGCTGGTCCGTGTCTCCCGCATGACCGTGTACCGCATGGTGCAGGCCGGCGACCTGCCCGCGATCCGCGTCGGCAAGTCCTATCGCGTGCCGGCGGCCGCCGTCGACGCGCTCGTCTCCGACGGTCTGGCACCGCTCGCGGACCGCCGGCACGCCGAGGGCGAGTAGAATCGACCGCGATCGTTGTCCCGCGGCTCGTAGCGTGCGGGTCATCCCGTCGCCGATTCCGACTCGAGTGAGGTCCCGTGGGCTCCGTCATCAAGAAGCGCCGTAAGCGCATGGCGAAGAAGAAGCACCGCAAGCTGCTGCGCAAGACGCGCCACCAGCGTCGCAACAAGAAGTGAGCCACCGCGCACGCCCGTTCGAGGCGTGCGCGTGGTGGCGCTCTCCACGTCCAGGCCCGGCCATGTGCCGGGCCTGAGTCGTCTCCGCCGCCTGGGCGCTGTCGGGTCCCGCTCGGTCGACCGTGTGGTTGGTCCCTCGAACCCGGGTGTTGAGGGGACCCACGACACGGTGGTCCCATCGTGGCTCCGTCACCCCGGAGACTCGAACCCTCGAATCGATTTGACGACGACCGCCCGTCCTGCCACGGTTACATCGATGTAGAACCCGGGCGGTCGTACGCTGTGCGCACCCGGGCAGTCCAGCACCCCTCACGGCCCTGGTCGCCCAGCGGCTCGACGACGAGACGGAGAACCCCTTGCTGCGCGGAACCCTCACGATCGACCCGGCGTTCGCCGTCGGCCCCGTCCGCCCCCGCACGTTCGGCTCGTTCGTCGAGCACCTCGGACGTTGCGTGTACACCGGCATCTACGAGCCGGAGCACCCGGACGCGGATGCGGACGGCTTCCGCAGCGACGTCCTCGACCTCACGCGTGAGCTCGGCGTCTCGACGGTGCGCTACCCCGGCGGCAACTTCGTGTCCGGGTACCGCTGGGAGGACGGCGTCGGCCCGCGCGAGAAGCGGCCCGTCCGGCTCGACCTTGCCTGGCACTCGAGCGACCCGAACTGGGTCGGCATCGACGAGTTCATGGCGTGGTGCGCCAAGGCCGACGTCGAGCCGATGATGGCGATCAACCTCGGCACGCGCGGCGTGCAGGAGGCGCTCGACGTCCTCGAGTACTGCAACGCGCCGGTCGGCACGCACTTCGCCGACCTGCGCGCCGCGAACGGCCACCCCGAGCCGTACCGCATCAAGATGTGGTGCCTGGGCAACGAGATGGACGGCCCGTGGCAGATCGGCCACAAGACGGCCGAGGAGTACGCCCGCGTCGCCACCGAGGCCGCCCGCGCGATGCGGATGATCGACCCGGAGCTCGAGCTCGTCGTCTGCGGCTCGTCGAGCTCGTCGATGCCGACGTTCGGCGCCTGGGAGCACACCGTGCTGGCCGAGTCGTACGAGCACGTCGACCTCGTGTCGGCGCACGCGTACTACTACGAGGTCGACGGCGACCTCGGCTCGTTCCTCGCCTCCGCCGTCGACATGGACCACTTCATCGACTCCGTCGCGGCGACGGCGGACGCCGTGCGGGCGGCCGGCAAGCACACGAAGCGGATCCACATCAGCTTCGACGAGTGGAACGTCTGGTACCAGAAGCGCGCCGAGTCACGCCCGCCGTCGGGCGACGACTGGCCCGTGGCGCCGGTGCTGCTCGAGGACACCTACAACGTGGCCGACGCCGTCGTCGTCGGGAACCTGCTCGTGTCGCTGCTGCGGCACACCGACCGGGTCCACGCCGCGAGCCTCGCCCAGCTCGTCAACGTCATCGCGCCGATCATGACGGAGCCCGGCGGCCGCTCGTGGCGGCAGACGATCTTCCACCCGTTCGCGCTGACCGCACAGCACGCGAAGGGCCAGGTGCTGCAGGTCGCGCTGGACGCCCCGACGTACTCCACGTCGCGCTTCGGCGAGGTCAGCGTGCTCGACGCCGTCGCGACGCACGACGCCGAGTCCGGCGCCGTCACGCTGTTCGTCGTCAACCGCTCGACCGACGCGCCGCTGACGCTCGACGTCGACCTGCGCGGCGTCGGAGACGTGTCGGTCCTCGAGGCGCTCACGCTGGCGAACCCCGACCACACGTGGGCTGCGACCGCCGACGACGCCGACTCCGTCCTCCCGCAGGCGAACGGCAGCGCGGCGATCGCCGAGGGCCGCCTGAGCGTGGAGCTCCCGCCCGTGTCGTGGAGCGTCGTCCGCCTCGGCTGACCCGCGCAGGCCGTGCGCGAGCTCGTACCTCCGCGGCGAGTTCGTATGCCCGGGAGTACGAGCTCGCCGCCGAGGTACGAGCTCGACGGCGCCCCTCACCACCCAAGGTGAGGGGCGCCGTCGTCGTCCCGGAATGGGGACCTCAGTCGCGGAACGTCTCGATCTGTGCGCCGAGCTCGATGAGGCGCTCCTGCAGCTGCTCGTAGCCGCGGGCGATGATGTCGACGCCGCGCAGCACGGACGTGCCCTTCGCGGCGAGCATCGCGAGCAGGATGACGACGGCGGGGCGCAGCGCCGGCGGGCACGAGATCTCCGCGCCGGACCAGTGCGTCGGGCCCGTGACGTCGAGGCGGTGCGGGTCGAGCATGCGGACGTCCGCGCCGAGACGCGTGAGGTCCGTGAGGTGGATCGCCCGGTTGTCGTAGACCCAGTCGTGGATGAGGGTCGTCCCGCTCGCGCACGCCGCGATGACGGCGAAGAACGGCAGGTTGTCGATGTTGAGGCCGGGGAACGGCATCGGGTGGATCTTGTCGATCGGGGCGTGCAGCTCGCTCGGCTGGACGGTGATGTCGACGAGCCGCGTCCGCCCGTTGGCGGCGGTGTACTCGGGGGACAGGGCGTAGCGCAGGCCCATCTCCGCGAGCGTGGCCAGCTCGATCTCCATGAACTCGACCGGCACCCGGGCCACGGTGATCTCCGAGTTCGTCACGATGCCGGCGGTGAGCAGGCTCATCGCCTCGACCGGGTCCTCGGAGACGGCGTACTCGACGTCCGCGCGGATGTCGGGTGAGCCGTGGACCACGAGCGTCGTCGTCCCGATGCCCTCGATCCGCACGCCGAGGAGCTCGAGGTAGAAGCACAGGTCCTGGACCATGTAGTTCGAGCTCGCGTTGCGGATCGTGGTGGTCCCGACGTGCCGGGCGGCGGCCATGATCGCGTTCTCGGTGACGGTGTCGCCACGCTCGGTGAGGACGACGCGCAGGTCGGTGGGCCGGTCGGTGGCGACGGTGGCGTGGTACTCGCCGGCAGTCGCGACGACGTCGAGCCCGAACGGGCGCAGCGCGATCATGTGCGGCTCGACGGTGCGCGTCCCGAGGTCGCAGCCGCCCGCGTAGGGGAGCTCGAACGTCTGCTCCCGGTTCAGCAGGGGGCCCAGGAACATGATGATGCTGCGGGTGCGGCGCGCGGCGTCCGTGTCGATCGACGTGAGGTCGAGCTTGGCCGGCGGCTGGATGTCGAGGTCGCGCCCGTCGGCGGACCAGGTGACGACCACGCCGATCGAGCGCAGGACGTCGACGATGCGGTCCACCTCGACGATCCGGGCGACGCCGCGCAGGCGCGTGCGACCGGAGTTGAGGAGCGACGCGCACAGCAGCGCGACCGCGCCGTTCTTCGAGGACTTGACGGTGATCGTGCCGGACAGCTGGTGCCCGCCGGTCACGCGCAGGTGCGACGCTCGGGCGCCGCCGATCGACAGGAGGTCGGCCTCGAGCGCGCGGTTGATGCGCGTGAGGAGCTCGACCGAGAGGTTCTGGCTGCCCTGCTCGATCCGCGCGATCGCGCTCTGACTGGTGCCCAGGCGTTCAGCCAGCTGGGCCTGCGTGAGGCCCTTGTTCTGGCGGGCGCCGCGGATGAGCGCGCCGATCTCGGCGAGTGAGGTCTGCGTGTCGTCGATCACCGTCATGCGGGCCACGCTATACCGGATCTGAGATATTGCCAGGCTCCGACGCCGTGCGGTGTGTCACACAGGCCTCTTGCGATGCGCTGGGCGACTACGGGCGGCTCCCGCGGTGGCGCAGACATCCTCTCGCGGTGGCGCAGACTTCCTCTCGCGGAGGGGGTGGGGTCAGGGGCGGCGGCCGAAGAGCCGTCGGTGGATCGCGCGCGCCACGACGGCGGCCGCCCACGCCGCGCCGGCCCAGCTCGCCGTCGTGACACCGCGCTTCACCGAGCGCCTCCGGCGGCGGAAGTCGCGGACCGGCCAGCCCGTGCCGGCGCAGTGCAGCCGGAGCCTCGGGTCCGGGTTGATGGCGCACGGGTGCCCGACGATCGACAGCATGGGGACGTCGTTGATGGAGTCGCCGTATGCGGAGCAGTCCTCGAGCTCCACGCCGGCCCGGGACGCGATCTCGCGCACGGCGTCCGCCTTGTGCTCCCCGTGCATCATGTCGCCGACAAGTCGCCCGGTGTAGATCCCGTCGCGCGACTCGGCGACGGTGCCCACCGCGCCGGTGGCGCCGAGACGCCGGGCGATGAGGTCGCCGATCTCGCGGGGCGTGGCGGTGACGAGCCAGACCTCGTGACCGGCGGCCAGGTGCGCCCCGATGAGCGCGCGGGCACCGGGGAACACCCGGCTGCCGAGGACCTGGTCGTAGACGTCCTCGCCGATCGAGATCATCTCGGCCTCGGTGCGGCCGGCGATGATGTCCAGCGCGCGCCGTCGCACCTTCTGGATCCGGACGTTGTTCTCCCCGAACAGGAAGTACGCGAACGCGTGGGCCCCGAACCACAGGATGTCCCAGGCGGTGAAGAAGCGCCGGCGGTACAGCTCGCGCGCGAGGTGGTAGGCGCTCGCACCGCGGATCACCGTGTTGTCGACGTCGAAGAACGCCACGGCGGGTCGGTCGGCGGCCGGCACGGGCGCCGGGCGCGGTGCCGGGCGATCCGTTCGCGACTGCACCCGGCCACTGTAACGGCGGCTCCTGGACGGCGGTGGCTGGCGGACGTCGGCCCGGGGAGACGGTCTTGCGGACCGAGACGGGGCGCGTCGACGCGGATCCCCGATACGAGCGCTCGGTGCCGAGGCGCTCCTACAGTGAGACGCATGACCGCCCCCATCGGCAGCCCGGACGTCCCCGCCCCGCCGGACGTGCGCGTGCTGCTGCTCGAGCGCACCGGATGCCATCTCTGCGCCGAGGCCCGTGAGGTGCTCGCCGGCGTCTGCGGACCCCGTGGGATCCGCTGGGTGCCGGTGGACGTCGATGAGAGCGCCGACCTGGTCGCCGCGTACGGCGAGCTCGTGCCGGTGGTGCTGGTCGACGGCGTCCCGCGCGGTCAGTGGCGCATCGACCCGGCCAAGGTCGCGGCGGCAGTCGATGTGACGGGATCGTGACCGGATCGAGATGATCTTCGTCACACGCACCCGCGGGCCCCGACTACGGTGGGGAGTCGAGCCACCCGTCCATCAGCGTCGATGAACGGGTGGGCTCGGAAGCCCCCGCGGAGCGTCTCAGGCCTGCTTGACGGCCGAGACCTCGAGCAGCAGCTTGACCTTGTCGCCGAGCAGGAAGCCGCCCGCCTCGAGCGGTGCGTTCCACGTGATGCCGAAGTCGGCGCGGGTCAGCTCGCCCGTGGCCGAGAAGCCGACGCGCTCGGCGCCGAAGGCGTCGGTGGCGGCGCCGTTGAACTCGACGTCCAGCGCGATCGGCTTGGTGACGCCGTTGATCGTGAGCTCGCCGTCGAGGGTGAACTCCGAGTCGGAGCCGGAGGCGGCCTTCGAGACGAAGGACCAGGTGGGGTTCGACTCGACGCTGAAGAAGTCGGAGCTCTTGAGGTGCGCGTCGCGCTGGTCGTTCCCGGTGTCGACGCTGCTGGCGGCGATGGTCACCTGAACGCCGGAGTCGGCGAGCGCGTCGGCGACGTTGAGGGTGCCGTCGAACTCGGTGAAGCGGCCGCGGACCTTGGCGATGCCGGCGTGCCGGATCGTGAAGGCGACGTCGCTGTGGGCGGTGTCGATGGCGTAGGTGCCGGCGGGGATCGTGCTCATGGGTGGTCCTCCAGAGAAAGTAGTTGAACTCTCAACTAGTATCATGGCGTCATCATTCCCGGCAAGGGGTTCACGAGCACCGGAGGTACGTGATGTCGGACACTGCGGCGCACCAGGAGGACGTGCGCTGGCTCGACGCCGACCAGCAGCGCAGCTGGCGGGCGTACATCGCCGGCACCACCTATCTCATGGCAGCCCTGTCGCACGATCTGGAGACCGCCACCGGCCTGTCGATGCCGGAGTACGAGGTCCTCGTGCGTCTGTCCGAGGCGCCCGGGCGCACGCTGCGCATGTCCTCGCTCGCGAACGGGCTCGTGCACTCGCGCAGCCGGATGACCCACACGATCACGCGGATGGAGCGGGCTGGGCTGGTCGAGCGGGCGCGGTGCGGCGACGACGGGCGCGGCGTCTTCGCGACGATGACCCCCGCCGGCTGGGACCGCCTCGTCGCCGCGGCGCCGATCCACGTCGCCTCGGTGCGGGACCGGCTCGTCGACGCCGTGACCCCCGACCAGATGGAGGCGCTCGGCGAGGCGATGGCCGCCGTCGCCCGGGCCGGCGGCGTGGACGAGGACGCGATCGGCACCGGCTACGTCTGAGTCCGCCTGCACAGCGGGCCCGCCGACGGCGCGACACAGCACTCCTGCGGGTTTGCGACACTAGGTCCCATGCCCCGGACGATCGTCCATCTCGTGCGCCACGGCGAGGTGCACAACCCTGACGGCGTGCTCTACGGCCGCCTTCCCACCTACCGTCTGTCCGAGCGTGGGCAGGCGATGGCGCGACGCGTCGCCGAGCGACTCGTCGCGGACCCGCGCGCCGACGTCGTCACGGTCGTCTCCTCCCCGCTGCAGCGCGCGCAGGAGACGGCGGCGCCGATCGCCGCGGAGTACGGGCTCGACGTGCGCAGCGACGACCGACTCATCGAGGCCGGCAACCGGCTCGAGGGCATGCGGCTCGGGCAGGGCATGCGCGGCGTGCTGCGCTGGGAGGTGCTGCGCCACGCGGGCAACCCGTTCCGGCCCTCGTGGGGCGAGCCGTACGTCGAGCAGAAGCAGCGGATGTTCGCGGCGATCGACGACGCCCGGCGGCGCGCGGCCGGCCACGAGGCGGTGCTCGTCTCGCACCAGTCGCCGATCTGGATCACGCGGCTCGCCATCGCCGGGCGCCCGCTGTGGCACGACCTGCGGGCGCGCCAGTGCGCCCTCGCGTCCGTGACGTCGCTGACGTTCGACGGCGCCACGCTCGTCGCGCACGACTACGCCGAACCGGCCGCCGACCTCATCGGTGCGACGGCGCAGGTGCCCGGTGCGTAAGGGGCTGGTCCGGCTCGCCGTCGCGGCACTCGCCGCGGCGGCGCTGCTGGCGGGATGCACCACCGGCGACGACGGCGGACCGGTCGCCGGGGACGAGGTGCCGGACGCCGGCTACCAGGCCGGCGACGGCACGTTCACCAGCTGGGCGGAGGGCGAGCGCTCGGCGGCCGTGGAGGCCGACGGCACCACGTTCGAGGGCGAGGCGGTCGACCTCGCCGACTGGCGCGGCGACGTCGTCGTCCTCAACTTCTGGTACGCCGCGTGCCCGCCGTGCCGCGCCGAGGCGCGGGACCTGGCCGAGATCTCGGACGACTACGCCGCCGACGGCGTCCGCTTCCTCGGCGTGAACGGCACCGACGACACCGACACGGCGCTCGCGTTCCAGACCACGTTCGACGTGCCGTACCCGAGCCTCGACGACCGCGACGCCGCCGTCGTCGCCGCGCTCGAGGGCGTCGTCCCGTTGCGCGCGATGCCCACGACCGTGGTGCTCGACGCCGAGGGTCGTCCCGCGGCGCGCGTCATCGGGATCGCCGACCCGACGACGTTGCGCCTCCTCATCGACGACGTGCTGGCCGAGGCCGCCTGATGGACCTCGGCGGTGTGGCGGCGGCGTTCGAGCGGACGATCCTCTCGGGCTCCCTGCTCGCGGCGCTGCCGGTCGCCCTCATCGCCGGCTTCGTGTCGTTCGCGTCGCCGTGCGTGCTGCCGCTCGTGCCCGGGTACCTCGGATACGTCGGCGGGATGACCGGGATCGACCTGGGCGCTGCGCAGACGCGCGGCAGCTCGGGCGTCGGCCCCGCGTCCCGTGGCCGACTGCTCGCGGGCGTGCTGATGTTCGTCGCGGGGTTCAGCGCCGTGTTCGTCGCCCTGAGCCTCGTCTTCGTGCAGATCGGGGCGTCGGTGCAGCCGTGGATGGACGTCGTGCTGCGCGTGCTGGGTGTCGTCGTCATCCTGCTCGGCCTCGCGTTCATGGGGTTCGTGCCGTTCCTGCAGCGCGAGCGCCGTCTGCACGTCAGCCCCCGCGCCGGGCTCTGGGGCGCGCCGCTGCTCGGCGTCGTGTTCGGGCTCGGCTGGGCGCCGTGCATCGGGCCGACCCTCGGCGCCATCACGATCCTCGCGCTGCCCACCGGTGAGCCGGCGCGCGGCGCGGTGCTCGCGCTCGCGTACTGCCTCGGGCTCGGGCTGCCGTTCGTGCTCATCGCCCTCGCGTTCCGTCGCTCCGCCGGCGCGCTCGGCTTCCTCCGCCGGCACCGCCTGGCGATCATGCGGATCGGCGGCGGCCTGCTCATCCTGCTCGGGATCGCCCTCGTGTCCGGTCTGTGGATGCAGTGGTCGCAGTACCTGCAGGGGCTCGTCGACGGATTCGAGACGGTGGTCTGATGGCCGAGGTGAAGTCGTACCGGCCCGTGGGCCACGTCGACGAGGTTCTGGAGAGCGACGGCGGCAGCGCGGGCGGCGGCCCGTCAGGCCCGCGCCTCGGCGTCGTCGGCTGGCTCCGCTGGATGTGGCGGCAGCTCACGTCCATGCGGGTGGCGCTCCTGCTCCTGCTGCTGCTCGCCGTCGCCGCCCTGCCCGGCACGTTCTTCCCGCAGCGCCCTCAGGCGCCGGAGGAGGTCTCGGCCTACGCCGTCGAGAACCCGGGCACCTACCCGTGGCTCGACCGGTTCGGGTTCTTCGACGTCTACGCGTCGCCCTGGTTCTCCGCGATCTACCTGCTGCTGTTCGTGTCGTTGATCGGGTGCATCATCCCGCGCGCCGCCGTGCACATCCGGGCGCTGCGCACGCCGCCCCCGAAGGCCCCGCGCCGGTTCACCCGCTTCCCCGTGCGTGCGGAGGGGGTCGTGGCGACGTCGCCGGAGAAGGCGAGCGCCGCCGTCGTCGCCGGCCTGCGGGGCTACCGCGTGCGCACCGAGACCGAGCGAACCGGGGCCACGGCCATCTCGGCCGAGCGGGGCTACGCGCGCGAGACCGGCAACATCGTGTTCCACCTCGCGCTCGTCGGGGTGCTCGTGAGCGTGGCCCTCGGCTCGCTCGTGCACTACCGCGGTCAGGCGATCGTCGTCGAGGGCCGCAGCTTCGCGAACTCGCAGGTGCACTACGACTCGTTCGACGCCGGCGCCTGGTTCTCGCCGGAGAGCCTCGAGCCGTTCCGCTTCACGCTCGACCGCTTCGACTCCGAGTTCGACGAGCTCGGCCAGGCCCGCGACTTCACCGCCCACGTCACGGTCACGGACCCGGACGGCGCCTCCAGCGTCGAGACGATCAAGGTCAACCACCCGCTCGGCCTCGGCGGCGCCTCCGTGTACCTGCAGGGCAACGGGTACGCGCCGCAGATCACCGTGACCGACGGCGCGGGGGAGATCGCGTTCAGCGGGCCGGTGCCGTTCCTCCCGCAGGACACGTTCTACGCCTCCCGGGGGGTCGTGAAGGTCCCGGACGTCAGCGAAGGGCTCGACCAGCTCGGCTTCAACGGCTGGTTCCTGCCGACGGGCGAGCTGCTCGCGGACGGCGAGATCGCGGTCTCGACCGACCCGAACCCGAACGATCCGGTGCTGGTCCTCGAGATGTGGACCGGGGACCTCGGCCTGGACGCCGGCGTGCCGCAGAACGTGTACCAGCTCGACACCGACGGCCTCGAGCAGGTGATGGACCCCGACGACGCGTCGCAGCCGTACCGGGTGGTGCTGCGGCCCGGCGAGAGCCTCACGCTGCCGGACGGGCAGGGGGAGATCGCGTTCGGGGAGCTGCCGCGCTTCGTCGCGCTGGACCTGCGGTACGACCCGACCGTCGGGTGGGTGCTCGTCTTCGCGCTCCTCGCGCTCGGCGGCCTGGCCGCCTCCCTGTTCCTGCCCCGGCGCCGCATCTGGGTGCGCCTCGAGCCCGGCGGGAAGGGCTCGGGTGGGAGCGCGGTGGACGCGAGCAATACAGTGGTCAGCGCCGCCGCTCTCGCGCGCGGGGACGACCCAGGGTTGCGGCGCGAGCTCGGCCGGGTGCTCGCGAAGTTGGACGTCCCGCCGCCGCCGGCGTCGGGCTCGGAAGAAGAGGGTGACGCGTGACCGACCTGGGCGACCTCAGCCTGCTCCTCATCACGGGCGCCATGACGGCGTACCTGGTGGCGATGATCGCGTTCGCGATCGACCTCTCCCGCCTGCGGTCCGGCGTCGAGGACGCCCGGCCCCGCAAGGCGGCGGGGATCGCGATGGCCACGATGTGGCTCGGGGCGATCTTCCACCTCGCCGGCCTCCTGACCCGCGGGCTCGCCGCCGGCCGGGTGCCCTGGGCGAACATGTACGAGTTCACGATCTCCTCGACGTTCGTCGCCGTCGCCGTCTTCCTCGCGGTGCAGCGGCGTCGCGACATCCGCTACCTCGGGACGTTCGTGGCCCTGGTGTCGGTGCTCTCGCTGTTCCTCGCGCTGTCGGTGCTGTACGTCGCGCCCGACGGCGTCATGCCGGCGCTCCAGAGCTACTGGCTCGTGATCCACGTGTCGATCGCCGCTGCGGCGGTCGGCGTCTTCGCGCTGGCCGCGGTGGCGTCGGGCCTGCAGCTCGCGAAGGACGTCTCCGACACGCGAGCGTCGGCACGGGCGGCAGCACCCGTCGCGGCCGACGAGCCGGCCGTGGCGCTCGCGGGGGCGACGTCGGTCACCACCAGCTCCGCACGGGTCGACGGGCGGCCCGGCCGCAACGCGACTGCCGGGCGCGGTGGCCAGGCGGCTCGCGGCGCCACGGGGGCCCCCGCGGCGCGGCCGACCCGTGGCGGGACCGTCGCCCGGCGGGTGCTCGCCTCGCTCCCGTCCGCCGACGACCTCGAGCGGTTCTCCTACCGGCTCAACGCCGTCGGCTTCATCCTGTGGACGTTCACGCTGATCGCCGGGGCGATCTGGGCCGAGCACGCCTGGGGTCGGTACTGGGGCTGGGACGCGAAGGAGGTCTGGACGTTCGTCGTCTGGGTCGTCTACGCGGCGTACCTGCACGCGCGCAGCACCCGTGGCTGGGAGGGGCGCCGTGCCGCGTACTTCTCCCTCGCCGGGTTCGCGTCGATCCTCATCAACTACTACGTGGTGAACTTCTTCTTCACGAGCCTGCACACGTACTCGGGCGTCTGACGCCGCGCGGCGCCGGCGGTCAGGACTGTCGCTCGTCGCCGTTCTTCGGCCGGTCGTTCTCCGGGGTGGTGCCGTTCCCGGCGTCGTCAGCAGGACCGTCGGCGGGTCCGGCTGGTCCGGGGGAGGCATCGGGGGACGGCGTGTCGTCGCCGCGGTCCGGTTCCGGCGCGGCGGTGCCCGGCCGGAGCCCGGCGAGGAAGTCCGGGTCGTCGTCCGGGGCGAGGGGCCGTGCGCGTCCCCTCGTGGGCCCGCTCCAGCCCGACGGGCCGCCGGTGCGCGCCGCTCGTGCGTCGGCCATCCGGCTCACCACGAGCCAGAGGATCGCTCCGAGCGGTCCCGTCAGGACGATGACGATCACCCACACGACCTTGGGCAGGCCGTAGCGCTCGGTGTCGTCGGCGGCGCGGATGCAGTCGATGAGCGCGAACACGACGAGGCCGATGAGGAGAAGTGCCAGCAGATATCGACCCACACCTCGAGCGTATGCCCGATTCGGGCGTGTGAGAGCCGGGTTCGCCCGCGACCTCGACGTCCCGACGGATCCGGCTGCGACGCCGTCGTAGGCTGAGCCGATGCGCCTGCTGACCTACACCCTCTGGCGCCTGCTCATCCTGGCCGTGGCGGCCGGCGTCCTCTACCTGCTCGGACTGCGCAGCTGGCTCCTCGCCATCGCGGCGATCGCCGTCGCCGCCGCCGGCTCCTACCTGTTCCTCAAGGCCCCCCGCGACGCCGCGGCCGAGGAGCTCGCGGCGCGTTCGCAGCGGCGGAGCGAACCCGCGCACGACGGCGCCGACGAGCTCGCGGAGGACGCGGCACTGGACGAGCCGGCGGGCGGTCCGTCAGAGCAGGAGGCCGAGGCCGAGCAGGACGCCGTAGCCGAGCTCGAGCAGCCCGGTGTCCCGCAGGACGACGATGAGGTCGCGGCCGGTGGCCCCGCCGCGGACGCGCCGCACGAGCACGAGGGCCCAGGGAACGGTCGCCAGGGCTAGCAGCGCCCACGGGTGCTGCGTCGCGGCGACGACGACCATCGCGAACGCGATCACGAGGAACCACGTGTAGGTCGCGCGGGCGCGTGGGTCGCCGAGCCGGACGGCGAGCGTCCGCTTCCCGGACGTCGTGTCCGTCGGGATGTCGCGGATGTTGTTCGCCATGAGCA
This sequence comes from Beutenbergia cavernae DSM 12333, assembly GCF_000023105.1. Classification (NCBI taxonomy): domain Bacteria; kingdom Bacillati; phylum Actinomycetota; class Actinomycetes; order Micrococcales; family Beutenbergiaceae; genus Beutenbergia; species Beutenbergia cavernae. The sequence goes on along the minus strand of NC_012669.1, from coordinate 3,606,607 downwards.
GGGCGCACGCGAGCAGGCCGACCCCGACCGCGCCGGCCACGGAGGCGAGCGAGATGGTGAGCGCCTGGACGTACGTGGTGCCGAGAGTCGCGACGAGTCCGAAGAACGTGAACACGGCCACCTCGCCGAGGCCCCGGTAGCCGTACGGCGACCGGCCCCCCGTGTAGCCCCACGCCGCGAGGACGCACACGGCTCCGACGGCGAGCAGCCACCAGGCGCCCGAACGCCAGCAGATCGCCAGGCCGAAGATCCCGGCGACGGCGAACGCGGCGAACGCGGCGCTCCGCACGGCGCCCGGCGTCGCCGCACCCGACCCGACGAGGCGCAGGGGTCCGGCGCGCACGTCGTCGGTTCCCCGCACGCCGTCGGAGTAGTCGTTGGCGTAGTTCACGCCGACCTGCAGGGCCAGCGCCACCCCGGCGCACAGGAGCGCGGTGAGGACGTCGGCGCCGTCGATCCCCGCTGCCGCACCGGTACCGACGGCGACGGGCGCCAGCGCCGCGGGCAGCGTGCGCAGCCGCGCCCCCTCGATCCACTGGGCGGCAGAGGCCATCGGGTGTCCCTCCTGGTGCGTGGGCCGCGCCGGACGTGGCAATCGGCCCGGACGACCCTAGCGCCGTCCCTCGGCGAGCCGGGCCGCGGCGAGCGCGGCGAGGGCGCGGCGGTCGACCTTCCCCGGCCCGCGTTCGGGCAGGACGTCCAGCACGACGACGTGCCGCGGGGCGTGCGCGGGGGAGAGCGCTGCGGCGGCGCGGCGCCGCAGCGATGCGAGGAGCTCCGCCGCGTCCGGCCCGGTCGCGGCCGGCCCGGTCGCGGCCGGCCCGCGAGCCGGCACGACGCACGCGACGAGCACCGCACCCCACTCGGGATCGGGAACGCCGACGACGGCGACGTGTCCGACGGCGTCGTCGCCGGCGAGAGCGTCCTCGACCACGTGGGGGTCGACGTTGACGCCGCCGGTGACCACGACGTCGTCGACCCGTCCGAGGACCCGGAGGACGCCGTCCGCGTACTCCCCGCGGTCGGACGTGCGGAACCGGCCGTCCGAGAACGAGGAGCGGGTCGCGGCCGCCGCGTCGTCGCCACCCACGTAGCCGAGCGCGAGCGTCGGACCGCCGATCGAGATGCGCCCGGCCGCATCGACGGCGACATCCACGCCGTCGAGCGGGACGCCGTCGTACACGCAGCCGCCGCACGTCTCGGTCATGCCGTACGTCGTCACGACGCGCAGGCCGGCGTCGGCCGCCCTGGCCAGGAGGTCGGACGGCGCGGCGGCCCCGCCGAGCAGGATCGCGTCGAGGCGCCGCAGCGGGTCGACGACGTCGCGGCCGGCGGCGAGGGCGCGCACGAGCTGGGTGGGCACGAGCGACGTGTACAGCGGCCCGTCGCCCGGGACGGCGTCGGCCGCCGCGGCGAGCGCGTGCGGGTCGAACGGCGACGCCGCGGCCACCACCGGGGAGCTCCCCGCCACGATGCCCCGGACCAGCACCTGCAGCCCGGCGACGTGCCGCGGGTCGAGCGCGAGGATCCACGTGCCGGGGCCGCCGAGGCGGGCGTGCGTGGCTCGCGCCGAGGCGAGCAGCGCGTCGGCGCTGAGTGCCACCCGGTGGCCGGTGCCGGACGTCGACCCCGACGTCGCGAGCACGACGGCCGTGCCGTCCGGGAGCGCGACGGTGCGTCCGCCGGACTCCTCGGTGAGGTCGAGCACCGCCTCGCCGGCGAGCGCCGGCTCGAGGCGGCGGCGGAGCTCGTCGAGTGTCGAGGCGTCGTCGGACGCGGTGTGGCCCACGCGGGCCAGCCTAAGCAGGCTGCCCGTGGCGCCTGGTTACAGTGGCGGGCGTGCGAGACAGATCTCAGGTCCGAGGTGCCGCCGGATGGGTCGTCGTGCTCGCGGGGGCGCTCGCGCTCGCCGCGTGCTCGCAGCAGGCTCCCCAGGATCCGCCGACCACGATCGAGCCGACCGTGGTCACGGACAAGACGGCACCCCCCGCGCCCGAGATCCCGGCGACCTGGCCGCTGACGGGCGTGGCCGGCGAGCCGGAGGCCCGCCCCGCCGTCGCCGTCAAGATCGAGAACTCCCCGCAGGCCAGGCCGCAGACGGGTCTCGAGGGGGCTGACGTCGTCTGGGAGGAGCTCGTCGAGGGCGGGATCACGCGGTTCAACGCGGTCTACCACTCGACGATCCCGGACACCGTGGGGCCGATCCGGTCCGTGCGCCCGATGGACGCCGGGATCGCGGGGCCGCTGCACGGGCTCATCGTGTTCTCCGGCGGGCAGCCGCAGTTCGTGCAGCAGATGCGCGACGCCGGCCTGCAGGTGATCAGCCACGACGAGGGCGCCGCCGGGATGTACCGCACGGGCGACCGGGTGGCACCGCACAACGTGTACGGCACCATGGGCGACTTCCTGGCCCAGGCCGACGCCGAGCGCACGTCGCCGCCGCCGGCGCAGTTCACGTTCGCGCTGCGCCCGGAGCTCGCGACGGCCGTGCGGTCCGGCAGCCCGGCGTCGACGATCGTCACGGCTTTCCCGTCGTCGCGGCCGTCGTGGGCGTGGAGCGCCGACGCCGGCCGGTGGCTGCGGTCCGAGGGCGACTCCGCCGCCGTCTCCGCGGCCGGCGAGCAGCTGTCGGCGGCGAACGTCGTGGTGCTGCGCGTGCAGGTCCAGGACACGGGCACGCTGGACCCGGGCGGCAACCCGGTGCCCGAGACCGTGATGACGGGCCAGGGGGAGGGCCTCGTGGCGGCCGGGGGACAGACGGTCGCCGTGACGTGGTCCAAGGAGGACACCGCCTCGCCCCTGCGCCTCACGGACGCGGACGGCAACGACGTGCAGCTCGTGCCCGGCAACACGTGGGTCGAGCTGGTGCCGGTGAGCGGCGGGAGCGTCGAGGTCTCCTGAGCGAGGACTCCGGAGCGAGGGACCCCGGAGCGAGGGACGAGCGCAGGAGGATCGCGACCGTGGGCTCCTGAGCCGGCCTCATCCCGAGGGTGGACGGCGCCGTCCTCCTCCGTGCTGAGGGAGCCGTTGAGCGTTCGGTCTCGGGGCCGACGACGCGGCACGCCGCCCCGGCGGAGGCTCGTGGCATGGCCACGACGAGCGCACACCCGAGCCCGGTCCTCGACGACTCCGACGGCGAGCGTCCGAGCCGCCTCGGCACGGTGCTGCCGGTGGTGCTGTCGGTCGGCATCCTCGCGGGGGTCGCCGCCCTCGGGCTGGGTGCCGGCGGGATGCTCGTCGATGCCGCACTGAGGTTCCTCGGCGGGCGCTGAGGGACCCGCCGGCCGAGAGTCGTGGCTCGCCGACCGCGCAGATCGACGTGACGGCCCGGTTCATCACACGCCGAGGTCGACGTCGAACGAGTCGTCGACAGGGCCCACGAGCGCCTCGGCGTTCATGGGGAGGTGTCGCGGCTCGACGGAACCCACGTCCACGCCGCTGTCGATCTCGGACAGGCGCGCCCCGTCGCCCCGTGGTGCGTGCTGGGGGCTCACGTCGGTCGCAGCGCCCTGCCCCAGTGAGCTGAGCACCGAGCCGGCGACCAGAGCGCCGTTGACGAGCATCGCCCCGACGGTGCGGCGGCGCATGATCCTCATGACTGTGCTCCGTCCCTCGGGTGCGCCAGGGATGAGCGCACACACCTCTGGTTCGAGGCGGGAGGGGATCTGGATCGGCCCAGCCCGCGTGCTGGTCCGCAGGTTGCCTGCGTCAGTAGCGGTAGGGGAAGGCGGACCAGTCCGGTTCGCGCCGCTCGAGGAACGCGTCCCGGCCCTCGACCGCCTCGTCCGTCATGTACGCCAGCCGGGTTGCCTCGCCGGCGAAGACCTGCTGGCCGGCCATGCCGTCGTCGGCGAGGTTGAACGCGAACTTCAGCATCCGGATCGCCTGCGGCGACTTCGTGGCGATGGTCGCCGCGTACTCGAGCGCGACGTCCTCGAGGCGGGCGTGATCCACGGCCTCGTTGATCGCACCCCACCGCTGCGCCGTCTCGGCGTCGTACGGGCGTGCGAGGAAGAAGATCTCCCGGGCGCGCTTGTCGCCCACCTGCCGCGCCAGCAGCGCGGAGCCGTATCCGGCGTCGAACGAGCCGACGTTCGCGTCGGTCTGCTTGAACCGGGCGTGCTCCCGGGACGCGATCGTGAGGTCGGCCACGACGTGCAGGCTGTGCCCGCCGCCGGCCGCCCAGCCGTTGACGACGGCGATCACCACCTTGGGCATCGTGCGCATGAGTCGCTGCACCTCGAGGATGTGCAGCCGCCCCGCCTGTGCGGGATCGGGGCCGGCGGCCCTGTCGTCTCCGGCGGCCTGCTCCCCGGCCGCGTACCGGTACCCGTCGCGGCCGCGGATGCGCTGGTCGCCCCCGGAGCAGAACGCGTGGCCGCCGTCCTTCGGGCTCGGCCCGTTGCCGGTCAGCAGCACGGCGGCCACGTCCGGCGACATCCGGGCGTGGTCGAGCACCCGGTACAGCTCGTCCACGGTGTGCGGGCGGAACGCGTTGCGCACCTCGGGCCGGTCGAACGCGACGCGGACCACAGGAAGGTCGCGGACGACGTCGTCCCCGCCGACGTGCTCGATCCCGCGGTGGTAGGTGACGTCGGTCAGGTCGAACCCGTCGACCTCGCGCCACCGGGTGGGGTCGAACGTGTCGGAGACCGAGGGGAGCGCGCTCACGGTCGTCAGGGTATCCGGGAGCAAGATCTAGTACGAACGTACCAGAATGTGCTAACGTCGCTCGCGTCGGTCCGGCCCAGCAGCACGACCCCCGTGCTCCGCCCCCGGCACGCTCCCCGGGAGACTCCCATGGCGTGGTTCGTCCTCATCCTGTCCGGCATGCTCGAGACCGCGTGGGCACTCAGCCTCAAGGCGTCGGACGGCTTCTCGAAGCCCGTCCCGACCGTCACCTTCCTCGTCACGCTCGCCCTGTCGATGGGCGGGCTCGCCTACGCCCTGCGCACGCTGCCCGTCGGCACCGCGTACGCCGTCTGGGTCGGCGTCGGCGCCGTCCTCACGGCGATCGTCGGCATGATCTTCCTCGACGAGGGGGTGTCGGTGCTCAAGGTCGTGTCGCTCGTGCTCGTCGTCGCGGGCATCGTCGGCCTCAACCTCGCCGGCAACGGGCACTGATGGTGACCGCGAAGGGCGAGCGCCGGCGGGCCGCGCTCGTCGCGGCGGCCACGGAGCTCGTCCTCGCGGGCGCCCCGGTCAGTCATCGAGCGGTCGCGGAGGCCGCGGGCTCGTCGCTGTCCGCGACCACCTACTACTTCGCCGACCTCGACGCGATCCTCGCTGCCGCCGGGGCCCGGATCGCCGCCGGCTGGGTCGAGCGTGCCGAGCGGGTCGCCGATGGCGTGGTGGCGGAGCGCGACGGCGACGCGCGGCCGGCCCGTGAGGGCCACGTCGTCGAGGCGCTTCTCGACGCGATCCTCCCGGCGGACGGCGAGATCGCCGGGCACTACGCGCACCTGGTCGCGGCCGCGTCGATGCCCGCCCTGGCGCGGGCGTACGCCGAGCACCGACCGGCGATCGACGCCGCGGTCACCAGGATCCTCGGCGCGGGGGCGGTGAGCCTCGACGCCGACGTGGCGGTCGCCGTCGTCGACGGCGCGGTGATCAGCGCGCTGAGCGAGGGATCCGACCCGCGCACGCGGGCCCGGGAGCTGGTGCGGCGGGAGCTTCGCCGCTGACGGCGACGGGTGGTGACCCGGGGTACCCTGGGCGACGGCCCGAGGAGTCCGGGCCGCGGACGTGTGAGGAGGTGGTCGGCGATGCGCGCTGAGCCCCCCAGTCGACTACTCGTCACCGCCGTCACCCCTCGCTGATCTTCCGTCGAGGCGGGACCTCGCTCGACCGCTCCTGCCGGGGCGACGCGCGGTGGCTGCAGCCAACGCCGGCCGCGCCGCGCCGGCACCAGCCCGATGAGCCGAGGTGACTCCCGTGACGCACTCCCAGCTGCCCGACGACCTGCCCACCGACCTCCGGCACGCGTTGGCGCGCCATGACCTGCGCGGCGCGCAGGACCTGCTCGATCATCGCCCCGCCCACCTCGTGGCCGACGAGATCGCCCGCATGAGCAACGTCGAGGCCGTGGTCGCCTTCCGGCTCCTCGGCAAGGACCAGGCGATCTCCGTGTTCGAGGAGCTCGAGCCGATCGACCAGCAGGCGATCCTCGCCGGCCTGCGCGACTCGGCGTTCGCCGACCTCGTCGAGGGACTCGATCCGGACGACCGGGTCCGGATGCTCCAGGAGGCGCCTGCCACGATCGTCACGCGCGTCCTCGCGGGGCTCAGCCCGCGCGAGCGGGACATGACGTCTGCGCTCCTGGGCTATCCGGAGGGCTCGGTCGGTCGCTACCTGACGCCGGAGGTGCTCACGCTCCCGGACGGGCTGACCGTGGGCGAGTCGCTCCAGCGCATCCGCGACCGGGGGGACGCGGCCGAGACGGTGTACACGCTCCCGGTCGTGGACGCCGGGCGCCGTCTGCGCGGCGTCATCGGCCTGCGTGACCTCGTGCTGAGCGCGCCGGACCGTTCCGTTCTCGACCTCGTCGACGCCGCGGCGCCCCGCGCGTACGCGACCGACCCCGCCGAGCACGCCGCACGGCTGATGC